>JBCBJZ010000059.1:0-19878 GCA_038522635.1 Pseudomonadota bacterium
CGCCTTTATGCCTACGGCGTTGGCATCGAGCCCAACATCGTCCAGGCCGCCAAATGGCACCTGCTGGCACGCGGCGCCGGCGTCGATGATGGGGCCTTGGACCAGTACATCTCGCGCCTGACGCCCGATGACCGCAAGCGGGCGACGGCGGCCGCTGCCCGGTGGCGCCAGGTCAATGGGCCGAAGTGACCGGCCGCCAGCCGATGTTGCGGGCCCTAAACGCTGCCGGCGATCCCGATGCCCAACCTGTGATCTCAAGCATGCCGCGGGGCTTGCGTGACGCACGGTTTCCACGTTGCGCGCATGCGGCAACCTGCTAGGTAGGCGCTTAGCGCGTGTTCGTGCCTTCTGCCGCGCGCTTGATGTGCGCCCGCAGGCGCTCTCCCACCCCGTCCCTCCAAAGCCCCCGCAGGACCCCCATGCCAGCCTCCGCCCTCATCAACGTCATGACGCAAGCCGTGCGCAAAGCCGGCCGCAGCCTCACGCGTGACTTCGGCGAAGTCGAAAACCTGCAAGTCTCGATCAAGGGCCCGGCGAATTTCGTGTCCGCAGCCGACATGCGGGCCGAGGAAATCCTCTACAGCGAACTGGAGCGCGCACGCCCCGCCTACTCCTTCTTGATGGAGGAAAGCGGTGAGGTGGACGGCGCCGATAAGACCCACCGCTGGATCATCGACCCGCTGGACGGCACCACCAACTTCTTGCACGGCATTCCGATGTTCTGCATTTCGGTCGGTTTGGAGCGCGACGGAGAACTGGTCGCCGGGGTCATCTTCAACCCGATTTCAGATGAACTCTACACGGCCGAGAAGGGCAAAGGCGCCTTCGTCAACGATCGTCGCCTGCGCGTCGCGGGGCGTCGCAGCCTCGCCGACTGTGTGTTCGCCTGCGGCATCCCGCACCGCGGACGGCCACGCCATGACCGGTTCCTGCGCGAAGCTGAAACCATGATGCGCGAGAGCGCCGGCCTGCGCCGAACGGGCTCGGCCGCCCTCGATCTGGCCTTTGTCGCCGCCGGTCGATTCGACGGCTACTGGGAGCATGCGATCAAGCCGTGGGATATGGCGGCCGGCATCGTCCTGGTGCGCGAAGCTGGTGGTTTTGCCAGCGATTTCCAGGGCCGCACGGGCGCTCAAGCGCTGTTCGAGGACGCCACCGTGGTTGCCGCAAACCCCACGATCCACAAGGATTTGCTCAAAACGCTGCAAAACAGCGCTACAGCTTAAGCGCGTCGGCGCACTCCTTTTGGTTGATTTGCCGCCAAAACGCGGTGCTCGCGGGCGCCCGGTGCGGTGGCAAGTGTGGCGAAGAGTCTGGCGCAGAGTGTGGCCGATTGGCCTGTTTCAACAGGCTGATGGAACACCATTCGGCATGAAGTTGCCGGTTTATGATTGTAGGTCCACACGGTAAACTCGCGCAAAGCGGTAGGTGGAGATCAACGCGGCCATGGCCAGAGGACGAGCGGTCGACCCGACCACGGCGACCATGCACAAGACGCTGTCCAAGCCGGGCGTCTCCATTTTGCGCATGCTGATCCCGCTCGCGTTGGTGGGATTTCTGGCGTTCATCCTGTCCGATCAGCTTGTCCTCATCTTCCAAAACAGCCCCTTCATCAACGGCCTAATCGTATTCGCCTTCGGGTTCGGCGTGCTTTACGCCTTCCATCAGGTGACGCGCCTGTACCGGGAAATCCGCTGGGTCAACGCGTTTCGCATCGCCGATCCGGGCTTGGCGCTTGAGCACCGGCCGATCCTGCTCGCGCCCATGGCGACCATGCTGCGCGATCGGCGCGGGCATATCTCGCTGTCGACCACATCCATGCGCTCGATCATGGAATCGATCGGCTCACGGCTTGACGAAGCCCGCGACACCGGGCGCTACCTCGTTGGCCTGCTCGTGTTTCTCGGCCTTCTCGGCACCTTCTGGGGCCTGCTCGACACGATCCAGTCGGTGGGCAAAACGATTGCCGCGCTCGATACCTCCGGTGGAAGCAGCGTCAACGTATTCGATGACCTGAAGAACGGCCTCGCCGCGCCGTTGCGCGGTATGGGCACCGCGTTTTCTTCATCGCTTTTGGGACTCGCAGGATCGCTGGTGCTTGGCTACCTCGACCTGCAGGCCGCGCACGCGCACAACCGTTTTTACAACGAGCTTGAAGAATGGCTGTCGGGGATCACGGAATTGACGCCCGGCGGGTCGGAAGCCACCGGCGGCACAACCACCGAGCAGCTCACCTACGCCATTTACGAAATGCAGCGGGCGCTCAACGAGATGAACGGTACGCTCGCCAACGGCCGAGGCGCGGGGACGCAGGCACTGGCAGCACAAACCGAGAATGACGAGGCGGTGCAGGAATTGGCCCGCGGGGTCGATCAACTGGTCCGTCAAATGCGCGCTGAACAAAAGGTCGTGCGCGAGTGGGTGGATGAGCAGGCCGCTCAACAATCCGAGGTCGCTTCGGTGCTGAAAGACCTCGCCGTCAACATGTCACAGCGGGGATAGCGCATGGCCCGGATCCGCGCGCAACGGCGCAGCCAGATGAGCGCGGACTACTGGCCGGGCTTCGTCGATGCGCTGACGACGCTGCTGCTGGTATTCATCTTCCTGCTGTCGATTTTCATGCTGGCGCAGTATTTCGTCAGCCAGGAATCGAGCGGCAAGGACGACACCATGCGCCGGCTCGACCAGCGCATCGCTGAGCTGACCAACCTTCTATCGCTTGAAAAGGGCAAAGCGCGCGGCGCCGAAGACCAATTGGCAGCTCTGTCGGCGTCGCTCGCGCAACTCCAGGCGGAGAACCAACGGCTGACCTCGGCCGCAGGTGCCGGTGATCGCCGCGCCCAAGCGGCCCAAGTGCAGATCGGCACGCTCAACACCAAGCTCACCGAGCAGCAGAAGCTCTCCACCAGCGCGCTTGCCAAGGTCGACCTCCTCAACCAGCAGCTGCTCGCGATCCGCCGGCAGATCGCAGCCCTCAAGCAGGCGCTGGCGGCCTCCGAAGCCAAGGAACAGAAAAGCCAAGTGCGCATCGCCGACCTTGGCAAACGCCTCAACGTGGCCCTGGCGCGCAAAGTGCAGGAGCTGCAGCGCTATCGCTCCGACTTTTTCGGCCGACTGCGCGAACTGTTGGCCGGGCGCAAAGACATCCGCGTGGTGGGCGACCGGTTTGTCTTTGAATCAGAAGTGCTGTTTCCTTCCGGCCAGGCGCAGATGACACCGCAAGGCTTGAGCGCGCTCGATCCCGTCGCCCGTGCCATCATCGAACTTGCCAAGCAGATCCCGCCGGAAATCGACTGGAAACTCCAGGTCGACGGGCACACCGATGTTAGGCCCATCCGCAGCGCGCAGTTCCCGTCAAACCTTGAGCTTTCGATCGCCCGTGCGACGTCCGTGGTGCGTTATCTCATCGCGCAAGGCGTTCCACGGGAGCGGTTGGTGGCCGCGGGCCACGGTGCCTTCTCGCCGCTTGAAACCGGCGATACCGAAGACGTCTACCGACGCAACCGCCGCATCGAACTGAAGCTCACGAACCGCTGACGCCACGCGTGCGGGGCTTTGAGGCCGGCCCAAAGAAAAGCCCGCTCCGCTCGCCATGAGCGGACCGGGCTCGCTGTCGCACGTCACAGGTAAGCTCTTCGCGTTGATGAGCTCACGCGAAGCTGGGCGTTAGACTTTTGCCGTTCATCTTATCGCCCCAGGCCATGCCGCCTGATGCGGATGAACTCTCTGCTATGAACTCTCTGCTTTGCCGTTCATCTTATCGCCCCAGGCCATTCCCGCCTGATGCGGATGAACTTAGTGGTGGTGGTGGTGCTTCGGCGGGTAGATCATCGCCGTGCCGCCAGGCAGCATGCCCGTGGTGTCGCAGTAATGCTTGAGGTGGCGAATGCGATGCTTGGTCAGCTTGAAGGAGACCATCTTGTGAAACTTCTTCGCCACGCCGCGCAAATGCCAGTGGTGATTGAGCTTGGCGCAGTCGGTGGCACCGCTCGCGGTGACGAAGCAGATGTAGTGGCTCTTAGAGAGTGGCTTGCTGGTTGCCAGTGCGCCCGTCAGACCCGTCAGCAGGGCGGCTGCGGCGACAGCGCCGAGGATGAGATGTTTACGCATGATGTTGCCTCCCGGCCGACGTGTCCCAGGCGCGGCCGACAAATGAACTAAGAAACGAACCCGGCAGCCGCAAATAATGGTGGCCTGCGGGCGGGACTTGATCATCGTTAATGTTGTTGTGTGACCAAGCCACCACCTTAGAGCAATCTTGAGTTGAACAGCCCTAAATTGTTGCCAAGGCGCAACAAAGCGGGCGTCAGCGGCCGCTACAGGACCTGCACGCGATAGCCCACGCGCGGGAAATGCACGCAGACGCGCCCGACTTCCGGCGTCTCGCGCATCACTGCCACGACGTCGCGGCCGATCACATGCGCGGTGCCGTCGACCGCCGTTTCACCACTGTCGGTGAGCGGCGCCACGCTGATGCGCTGGCCCACCTTCAGCCCCTGGGGATCGCGAGGATCGTCCTGCGCGGCTGCCGCTGGCTCAGCGTCGCGCGCGATGGTCAGCGCTTGCTGCGGTGTCATGTCGTGTGACGTGCCATGGCCCAGGGCGGCCATCCGCTCCTTCCAGGCAACGATGTGCGGGAATTCCTCAAAGAACGTCTCCGCACCGCTCCAGCGGCCGGACATGAACCACACCAGATAGTAGATCATCAGGTCGGGCATGCCCGGTTGATCGCCAAGGATGAAGGGTCGTCCCGTGGCCAGGCGATCTTCGACCCATCCCATGTGCGCACGCACCTGGGCTGCCGCGTGGGGCAGGTCGGCGCGCTCTTTGAGAAAGTCACCGTCAGGCCCGAGATACAGGCGCGCACGATCGGCCACGAGGGCGGGTGGCAGCTTGTCGGCATCGGGTGCGAAGGCGAGGCGCACGGCGTGGCCAAAGATCTCGTTATCGGTCCAACGGCTGACGGCGAAGGGCAGCCCGGCGCCGCCGTTCGGGAAGAACGTTGGTTCGGGATGGCGGGCTTCCAGCGCGCGCAGGATGCCTTGGGTATCGCAGTAAATGTCAGCGCCGAGCTGCAGCACGGGAATGCGGCGATACCCCCCTGTAAGCGCGAACAGCTCGGGGCGATCGGGAAGGCGATTTTGCTCTACGGAATGCCAGGTGAGGCCCTTGAGGCCGAGGCCGGCGCGGATTTTTTCGGAGACCGGCGACGGCGGATAGTGGTGCAGGATAAGATCTTGCGCGCTCATGGCGGCGGGCTCCTAGCGATGTGGTGGGGCGTGGTGTGTGGGGATAAACGGACACGGGCAAAGTGGCGCCTCGCGCACGCATGACGTGCTGGGGGAAGCGTCGGCGACGCGAGGCACAGCGCAGGCCAAGCTGTGCGTTACTCCGCCGCGTCCGCGGTGAATTGCATGTCGGCGAGGCGGCTGTAAAGGCCACCGTGGCGCACAAGTTCTGCATGTGTGCCGCTATCCACGATGCGTCCCTCATCCATCACGATGATGCGGTCGGCGCTTTGCACCGTCGCCAGCCGATGCGCGATCACCAGCGTTGTGCGGTTCGCCATCAGCGCATCGAGCGCTTCCTGCACGAGGCGCTCGTTTTGCGCATCAAGCGCGCTCGTCGCCTCATCGAGCAACAGCACCGGCGCGTCCCGCAACACCGCGCGCGCGATCGCCAACCGCTGACGTTGACCGCCTGAAAGCGACACCCCGCGTTCGCCAAGAAGCGTGTCGAAACCGTCGGGCAACTCGTTGACGAAGGGCGTCACCATCGCGACTTGCGCGGCCCGCTCGATCGCCTCACGGCTTGCCATAGGCGTGCCATAGGCGATGTTGGCGGCAACCGTGTCGGCGAACAGCGCCACCTCTTGGGGTACGAGGGCGAAGCGGGCGCGCAAGTCAGCGAGGGCGGCGCGCTCCACCGGAACGCTATCGAGGCGCACGCTTCCCGCGTCATAGTCATAAAAGCGCAGCAGCAGACTGAAGAGCGTCGACTTGCCCGCCCCGGAAGGACCAACGATCGCGACCGTCTCACCGGCCTCGACTTCAAACGAGACATCGTCCAACGCGCGCTCTTGCGGCCGGGTCGGATAGGAAAAGCGCACACCCTCAAATGCGATACGCCCCGCCGCTGGCGACGGAAGCGCCAGGGGCAACGCCGGCGTCACGATCTGCGGTTCGACTGCGAGCAGCTCAGCAAGGCGCTCAGCAGCGCCCGCCGCTTGCTGGATCTCGCCCCAGACTTCCGCAAGACTCGCCACCGCGGTCGCCGCAAACACCGCATAGAGCACGAATTGGCCAAGCCGCCCGCCCGTCATCTCGCCGGCAACCACCGCCGTTGCGCCGTACCAGAGGACGCCGACGACGCTTGTGACCATCAAGAACATGGCCGCGCCTGTGAGGACCGAACGGGCCCGCATGCGCGCGCGCGCTGCTTCGAACGCGCCTTCGGCCGCACCATCGAAACGGGTGACAACCGCGCCCTCGGTGCCGAACGCCTGCATGGTGCGGACAGCGGCGAGGTTTTCAGCCGCGTAAGATGAGGCTTCCGCAAGGCTGTCTTGCGCGCGGCGTGATAGCGCGCGGATTGAGCGGCCGTACAGCATCAGCGGGATCATGATCGCCGGGATCGCGAGCAGCACCATCAGCGACAACTTCACCGAGGTGATCAACATCATGATGAGCGCGCCCACCAGCAGGATCGCATTGCGCAAAGCCTGGCTCATGACCGAGCCGGCGGCGGCTTTGAGCTGCGTTGTATCGGCGGTCAGCCGCGACATGACTTCAGCCGAATGCGTTTGCTCGTAAAACGCAGGCGACAACCGCGCCATGTGCTCAAAGACGTCTTTGCGCAGGTCAGCCACGACCCGCTCGCCCAACCAGTTCACCGCGTAAAAACGGGTGGCCGCCGCGATCGCGAGAACCGAGCCGACCACGATCAACATCACGAAATAATTGCCGATGAAGGCGCCGTCACTCTGCCCGAAGCCGAAGTCGATCATCCGGCGCACCGCCATCGGGATCACCAGGGTGGCGAGCGCGGAAACGACCAGGGCCACGAACGCCACCGCCAGCATCGCTGGCTGGCGCAAAACGTAGGGGCTCAGGGATAAAAGCGGACGTAAGGACCGCGCTTTGCGGGCGCGATCGGTATCCTCATCTGCGTTCGACGACGGGGCGTGACGCGCGTGAGCCGCGCTCCTATCCCGCGCGTTTTGAGACGTCGTGGTATCCAACGCTGCGCGCCCTTAACCTCATTCGTGATAGCCCCCGGCTTCCGGGGTGCCACCGTGGCAGCCGGCACCGCTTGCTGGAGCGGTCACGCACGGCGCCGATGTTCTTGCTTTTGCCAGCGTTGTCCCATATACAGCGGCGCTTGAACAGTCAGCCGCGCAAACCCGTCGCAGTGCACACCGTCGCAGGTGGATGAACGCAGGCGTGCGGCTCAGAACGGCGCGAGAGATATCTTAAAATTTGGCGCGTTTGCACGCTTCACTCGTGCTTGAACGCGCCTCCCACCATGACCGCATGACCGGAGCTTGAACGATGAAAAAAGAAGAAGGCGTCCATCCCGACTACCACCGCGTGAAAGTGGTGATGACCGATGGGACCGAGTTCGAGACGTACTCGACCTATGGCGCTGAAGGCGACACGATCCAGCTCGACATCGATCCGACCACCCACCCGGCGTGGACAGGTGGTTCGCAGACGCTGATGGACCGCGGCGGACGCCTCTCGCGCTTCAAAAAGAAGTTCGAAGGTCTGTTTTAGAGTTCACCTGCGTCAAGCGCAGGGTGAACGACGCGTCTTCGCGGTCTTCAGGACAAGCGCGTTCGTCGGCGAAAGCGCCGGCGAGCGTACGCTTTGACGCGCCGAGCAACCGATCAGGATGCGCGGCGGCCAAACGCTGATTGCAGCCGCACGATGTCAGCTTGCACCGGGTTCGACGGTGCGACCGGTTGCGGCAACGGCTCAGGTGGCGCGTCGTAGAAACTCGCGTCCAACTGGGTGATCCGATCGTTCATCGCATAGCTTTCGGCGATCAGCGTGCGCAGGCCGTCGGGCAACTGCTCGTAATGCTTGATGTGGCCAGGCCGGGCGATGCCCGCAAGTTTGATGCGTGAACGTTTCGCGCGCGCTTCATCAGCGGTGATCTCGCCATCGCGCAGCGAACGTCGCACCAGCAACCATGACGCGACCTCCAACAGCCGTGTGGTCAACCGCATGCTTTCGGTCGCATAGGTTGCAGCGAGCGGCGGCGTCAACGTCTTTGCAGCCCGTCGGCCTTCACCATCCAGGTAGGCTGCGGTGCGTTCCACCAGCGCCATGCCTTCCGTGAAGATCTCGTCGAAACGGTGCGAGGCGGCGAAGTGCTGGCCGAAGGGGATGGCCTCGTGGGTCACGAGGGCGATATCACTGGCCGGCTCGTCGGGCCGTTTAGCCCCTCCGAAGAAATCCGAAATCATTGGCGAACGCCCACCTTACCGATACTGACTTTGCTTTTGGTTGCGCTGAGAAACGCTTGACCGATCAACGATTATGGAACCCACCGCGCTTGTTGCCCTCCCCCGAAGGCATGCGGTCAAAATCCAACAACCGTTAACGCGAGTGTAGGCCAGTGCTTCCCATCAACGGGTTAACACGCTGACCCGAAATTGGGTTGTTTTGGTGGCCACGCCGGCAAAAAAAAAGAGCCGCACAAGGCGGCTCAGAAGTTAACAGGGAGGCGTCAAACCGAGCGGGACAGGCCCACTCGAAGATCCAGATGACTGGATGCCTTGGAGAATAGCGTGCCATGGCTAACAAAGGCTTAAGCGCACACATCGATGTGCTCTTTTTTCATTAACCTTGGGGCAGGCGTCGTGCGCGATGCCAGATGGTGTTCAAGGTTAAGCGCGGCGCCACCTCAAGCAGCGTGACAACGACAAACCCCGGCATCGCTGCCAGGGTGTTGTCCACGCACAACCGGAACTTTGAAGCCTTTGCGGACGCGACCTGCTGCCTGTGGCCCGCGGCCGTCAGTCGAGCTTCATCACCTGGATGATCGCGGGGCCAAGGATCACCACGAACAGCACCGGCAAGAAGAACACGATCATCGGCACGGTCAGCTTGGGCGGCAGCGCGGCAGCCTTTTTCTCAGCTTCCGACATCCGCATGTCGCGGTTTTCTTTCGCCATCACGCGTAGCGCGTTGCCGATCGGCGTCCCGTAGCGTTCCGCCTGGATGAGCGCTGTTGCCACCGCCTTGATGCCGGGCAGACCTGTGCGTTTGCCAAGGTTCTCAAACGACTGGCGGCGTTCGGGCAGATAGGACAATTCAGCTGTGGTCAGGCGGAATTCTTCGGCGAGTTCCACCGACTGCTGCGTGATCTCACGCGACACTTTATCGAACGCCTGCTCAATCGAGATACCGGCCTGCACGCAGATCAGCAGCATGTCGAGGGCGTCGGGAAACGCCTGGCTGATGGCCTGCTGGCGCCGCTGCACAAGGTTTTCGACGAAGAAGTTTGGCAGGTAGAAACCGAAGTAGCCGGCTGCCAGCGCCGCGCCGATTTTGGCGATCGGCGGATACTCGTGGTTCGACAGCGCAAACAGGTAGACGAGTGCCGCGATGCACAACACGATCGGCATCACCAGACGCCCGAACACGTAGGTGACAAGCGGCGTCTGCCCACGCAAACCCGCCATCTTCATCTTGTTGCGGATCTCTTCGGTCTCGAAGGCCTTGCGCAGACCAAGCGTGTCGACGATTTGCGAGACCACGCCCTTCGACTGCTTCTGGCGCAGGCTGCCTTTGCCCTCCGTCGCCGCCAGTTCAGCGAGCCGCGTCGCGCGCATCTTGTCGCGCTCCGTCGCCATCACCTTCATGCGCTGGTTCATCTTGTCTTTCGACAACGCCGGCAACGCGATCGTGAGCACGGTCGCAGCGGCCGCGATCGCCGCCAAGATCATCACGATCAGCTGCGGGCGAAAGAACAGGTCGACGAAATCCACCATGGATCTAACCTCTTACGTCGGTGGATGCGCGCAGGCGCACCCTCAACATGCAGTGCCGGCAACGTCTGCTTGACGAGACGTCACGTCCGAAAAACGTCGGGCGCTGCCGACAACGCTATTGCCGGGGCGCGCCACGAAAACGCAGCAGCGCGCCGCCCACGTCAGTACTTGAAGTTGATCATCTTCTTCATGCTGAAGATGCCGATGGACATCCAGCAACCGGCCGCAAAGAGCAGGAACTGGCCCATCTTTTTGGTCCAAAGCAGCGAGATGTATTCGGGTGCGGAAACGTAGACCATGCCCATCACGATGAACGGCAGGGCGCCGAGCACGGCGGCCGATGCTTTCGCTTCCGCGGAGAGGGCAGCGACCTTCATCGCCAGCGCCTTACGCGAGCGCAGCACGTTCGACAGGTTGCCCAACGCTTCAGACAAGTTACCGCCGGCCTGCTGCTGGATCGCGATCACGATCGAGAAGAACTTCACCTCAGGCAGCGGCATGCGCTTGATCATGCGCTCGAAGGCTTCGACCAGCGGCACGCCCACGCGCTGTTGATCGACCAGGTCCTGGAATTCGCCGGCAACGGGTTGCGGGGATTCTTTTGCAATGATCGCCAAGCAGTCGTTGAGCGGTAGACCCGACTTCACGCCGCGCACGATCACATCGATGGCGTTTGCAAATTCGTTGACGAACTTCGTCTGGCGGCGCTTGGTCAGGCGCGCCAGGATCCAACGCGGCAAACCGAACGTGCCGGCAAAGGCGGCCGCACCTGCCGCGAGCGGCGTAACGCCGGGGAAGCTCACGAACACGAGCACACCGCACACCACACCCAGGATCGCGGAGAAACCCCAGAACACGGGCACCGTGATATCCAGGCCCGCCCTCTGAATGCGCAAACGTAAGGAGACTTTCTCCTTCTTCTGCGCGTTCTCGAGTTCCTTCAGCTTTTCAGCAACGGCCTTCCGGCGGTTCTGATGGCCCTCAGCTTCCTGCTTGCGCGCCACCGCCCGTTGGCGGTTCTCCGTCACGCCCGCGATGCGTTTATCGGTTTTGCGCTCACCCGACATGTAGGGGTAGAGCATCACGAAGACGATCGCGATGACGGACACGGCCGCCATCCCCATCATCGCAAACTCGATCATGTTGTCATCAAGCATTCATGTCACCCAGCGGGTTGCCGAAGTCGTCATTTATCTCGGCCCCAGAAAGCGCCTGCGCGAGACGATCGGTCTCTTTGTAGTATTCAGCGCGTTCCCAGAAGCGCGGCCGCGCGATTCCCGTTGAGCGGTGATTGCCAACGATCTTGCCGCGGTCGTCTTCGCCGGTGATGTCGAAGACGATGATGTTTTGCAGCGTCACCACATCGCCTTCCATGCCCACAACCTCGGTGATGTGGGTCACCTTCCGCGAGCCATCGCGCAGGCGGGACGCCTGGATGATCACGTCGATCGAGCCGACGATCATCTCGCGAATGGTGCGCACGGGCAGCGAGTAGCCGCCCATCATGATCATCGATTCAAGACGCGAGATCGCTTCACGTGGCGAGTTGGAGTGGAGCGTCCCCATCGAGCCGTCGTGGCCCGTGTTCATCGCCTGCAGCAGGTCGAAGGCTTCAGGACCACGCACCTCGCCGACGATGATACGTTCAGGGCGCATACGCAGGCAGTTCTTGACGAGATCGCGCATGGTGATCTCGCCCTCGCCCTCAAGGTTGGGCGGACGCGTTTCGAGGCGCACCACGTGGGGTTGCTGCAGTTGCAGTTCGGCGGAGTCTTCGCAGGTGATGATCCGCTCGTCCTGATCGATCGGCGCCGTCATGCAGTTGAGCAGCGTCGTCTTACCCGAACCCGTACCACCGGAGATAAGGACGTTGCAG
The DNA here is from genome assembly GCA_038522635.1 of Pseudomonadota bacterium. Lineage (GTDB taxonomy): Bacteria > Pseudomonadota > Alphaproteobacteria > Rhizobiales > Hyphomicrobiaceae > JBCBJZ01. The sequence goes on from JBCBJZ010000059.1 coordinate 11,877, forward strand.
CGCACCCGCCCGATGATCTCCAGGATGGTTTTTGCTTCCGGCGTGATCGATTGGAACTTGACCAGCTGCTCAAGCTTCAGCCGGTCCTTCTTAAATTTACGAATGGTGAGAGCGGGGCCATCGATGGCGAGCGGCGGCGCGATCACGTTCACACGTGAACCATCGGGCAGACGCGCGTCACAGATCGGGCTTGACTCATCCACGCGGCGGCCAACCTGGCTCACGATCCGCTGGCAGATGTTCATGAGCTGCGCGTTGTCAGCGAAACGTACACCTGAGTCTTCGACCTTGCCGTCCACCTCGATGTAGGTGATGTCGGCCCCGTTCACCATCACGTCGGCGATGTCATCGCGCGCCAGCAAAGGTTCAAGTGGACCGTAACCCAACACATCGTTGCAGATGTCCTCGAGCAGTTCTTCCTGCTCGGCGATCGACATCACGACGTTCTTGATCTGGATGATCTCGCTGACGATGTCACGGATCTCTTCGCGCGCCGCCGACGCATCGAGCTTGGCAAGCTGCGTCAGGTCGATCGTATCGATGAGCGCGTTAAAGACGGTTGTCTTGACGTCGTAGTATTCTTCGGAGTGCCGGCGTTCACGCTTGGGCGCTTCCGCTTGTGGAGCGGGCGGGGGCGCAGCCGCCTGCGGTTGTGATGCTTGACGTTGTGCCGGTTGCGCCGACGCCGGTGCCGTTGCGACGCCGGTGCCCCCACCGCCGCCCTCGTTCGAACGCTTGCCAAACATGGGCTAGCTCCCTTCCCCTCTGGCGTTCCCTCGGCTCCGACCGCATGCGGTCAAGCGTCGGGATGGCAGACCTGTCATCAGCGCATGCGCTCGCACGCCCTCCAGGAGAGCGCGCGACGCGGATCAACGCTTGAGTTTGAACCTTTCGAGCAGTGGGCCGAGCGACGACTTCTTCTCGACCTTCGTTTCGGTGCGATGCGTCAGGCGCAGCGCAAGATCGCGGAAGTTCTGTGTCGCCTTCGCCTTGGCCGCGGCCTCCTGGACCATCTGGCCGTTGTTGGACGCAAGGCCGAACGTCTCAGGGTCGTGCTCGATCACCACCGCCGGCTCAACACCGAGCGCCCCCGCAAACTCCTTGACCGAGATCTCCGGACGCTTGGGCGTGTTGATCATGTTCATGACGAGATGCGGTGGCGCGTCGTTGTCACGGCTCTGACGGATCAGATCGAACAGGTTTTTGGCGTTGCGCATGTTGGCGAGATCGGGAATGGCCGTGACCACGATCTCATCGGACTGCAACAGCACGCGCTTGGCCCACGACGTCCACACATGTGGCATATCGATCGCCACGTAAGGCACGTTCTGGCGCACCACATCGACCACCAGATCGCAGGCGTCCGGTGACATGTCGTAATCGCGATCGAGCAGCACGGGCGCGGCGAACAAGCTGAGATGTTCGGAGCACTTCGTCAGCAGACGATCGAGCAGCACCTCGTCGAGACGCTCAGGTGTGCTCAGCGCGTCCGCGATGCCCTGCACCGGGTCCTGATCGAAGTCGAGGCCGGCCGTCCCGAAGGCGAGATCGAAATCGGTGATGACGACGTCGCTCTTGAGCATCTCGGAGATGACCCAGGCGGTGTTGTGGCACACCGTGCTCGACCCCACGCCACCCTTTGCGCCCACGAACGTGATGACGTGGCCGACGGGGTCAGTGTCAGGATCGTTGTAGAGGTTGGAGATGCTCTCCATGAACTGGATCGGCGAGATCGGCGCGACCAGATACTCGCTGACGCCGCGCTTCAGCAGTTCGCGGTACAGCACCACATCGTTGATGTGACCGATGACGATAACCTTGGTGCCCGCATCACAGCACTCCGCGAGGCGCTCCAGCTCAAAAAGCATCTCACCGCGGCCAAGCGTCGATTCAAGCACGATCAGGTTTGGCGTCGGGCTCTCTTCGTAATGCGCCACCGCTGCCTGCGCGCCGCCCATGTGTACGCTCACATGGGCCTTGGCGAGACGGCGGTCTTCGGCGGCGTGCTGGATCGCTTCGGCCGTCGAGGGGTCTTCGCAGAACGCCTGGATCGAGATGCGCGGGATCGGCCGCGCACGCTCGTTGTTGTCACTTTGGGCATCCCCGGCGTCGAGGGGCGCAAGCGCACGTGCGCCCGTTTCCGCTTCGGCCTCGTAGGCCAACGCTTCGTTGCTCATATCCACTCCCACTCTTTCTAGTTCTGGCCGGCGGCGCGCGCACGCTCGTCGGATTGCTTTTGCGAGATCGTCGACTGGCCCTTGATGAACTTGTCGAAGACCACATCGCGCCGGTCGCTATCGCGCCCCGTCATCCCGCGCGGAACGAGCAGATCGCCGGGGTTGGCGATCTGGGCGGCGAGGTTGCGTTGCGTCGCACAACCCATGTTCGGGTAGGGCAGGTTGTTGGCCTGCTCGGCAAGGTTGGTAGGCCAGTGACCGCACTCAGGCCCGTGCGCCACGTAGCGCGTGAACGACAGGCGCATAGGTGGGCTTGGGTGATGCTCATCGTGGAAGGTCTCCACCGACAGCGCGTGCGAGGCGTAGCCGTAGTCCTTCATCAGGTGGCGGATGTCGGCGAGCGCCTGGTTGGCTGCGACCTCATTGGGCGAACCGCTTGGGACGGCCACCACCAGTTTCGAATTCGCAAGAGCTGCGCCGCGGAAGTGCGCCAGGAAGTTTGCAACACGCGCACGCTGATGGGGACGCAGGCCGTGTTGACCGCGCGGCACCTTCAGATGAAGCCGCGCTGGCTTTTGCTGCACCATGATCGGATGCCGCTCGGTGGGATCGACCAAGGTCCAGCTATGCACGTTGCCGGGGTCTTCCAGCGATTTGCAGCCAGCCAGACCCACTGCGAGGATCAGGGCGAGGGTGGAAACTTTGGCAAGCTTCCTGACCGCCGGGGTCAGTCCATATTCGGACCGGATGGATGTCGCGGGCGACGTCATAATCTTGTCTCCAAACCTTTTCCGAATTACTCGACGATGAAACCGTAGTCGCCCTTCAGGCCGCTGATCGGTTTGCGCTTGCCGCGCCCGTAGATGCGGTTGAAGTGACCGAGCAGGTTGGCTTTGCCATCGGTGGCGATCGCCAGGCCCTGATCGGGACGGGTCAGTTTGTGACGTGCGGTGGGGCGGACCATGTAGGGGGTCACGATCACCACAAGCTCCGTCTCCTGCTTGATGAAGTCGCGCGAGCGGAACAGCGTCCCCAGCACGGGTAGGTTCTTGATGCCGGGCAAACCGTCGATGTTCTGGCGGGTGTCTTCCGAAATCAGGCCGGCCATCGCGATCGAGCCCCCGGAGGGCAGCTCCACCACCGACCGGGCCTGGCGTTTGCGCAGGGCAGGGATCGAGATGTTGGAGAGCGTCACCGCGCCGTTGTTCGACAGTTCGGAGACTTCCGTCTCGATCTTCAGGCTGATGCGCCCGGCCGACATGACGACCGGCGTGAACGAGACCGCCACACCGAACTCTTTGAACGTCACCGAGAGCTGGCCCTGGCTGTCCACGACCGGCACCGGATATTCACCGCCGGCGAGGAACTTGGCCGTCTCGCCGGAAACCGCGGTCAGGTTGGGTTCAGCGAGCGTCTTGACCAGGCCATCACGCTCAAGAGCGCGTAATGCGTAGGCTGCACTGCGGCCGTTACCGCCAGCCCAGCCGCCCTGGATACCGGAGTTGCCGAACGGCGCGGTTGCATCGTTGGCGCCATCACCGGCAAGGTTGTTGTAGGTCAGGAGCTGACCCGCAGCGCTACCGGCCGTCGCGATCCCTGGAACAGGAAGCGTGCCAAGACCCGCAGCAGCGGTCAGCGGCAAGGCGTTCTCCGTCAGCAACCGTGTCACGAAGTTGCCTGACTGGATCTGCGCCCCCAGGTTGATACCGAGCTGCTTTAAGAGCGAGCGCTGCACCTCGGCGACGACGACCTTGAGCATCACCTGCTCTTCGCCTTCGACCTTGATCAGGTTCACAACCTTGTTTTCAGGCTTGCTGTCGTTCTCACCACCAGCCGGCACAACGAAGCGGCCTGCGATGTTGGACGCCTTGGCGCTGTCAGCCGGGTTGCGTACGCTCCCCGTCAGGATCACCGTATTGTTCAGCATCTCCGCTTTGACGCGGCTGCCTGGAATGAGGCGGCGCAGGAGCGCTTCGAGCACGCCGGTATCCTGTTCGATGGACACTTCGAGCGTCAGGAGGCGCTGGCCGTGGCGATCGAACAGGAAGGCGTTCGCCTGGCCGGTTTTCTTGCCGATCAGGTAGACGCGGTTGGAGCTCTGCACCACCGCATCCATGATCTTGGGATCGGACACGATCACGTCGCGCAGAGCCGTGGGAAGTTCGATCAGCATGGACTTGTTCAGCCCCAGCTTGATCTTCCGGCTCTGGGGCAGCGGATCACCGTGGCTGATCCGCAGATGCGAGCGATGCTGCGCCTGATGGGGCTGCACTTTGTGCTTGTGGCGATCGGTGGCCAACGCTTCATGCGCGGTACCGATGGGCAGTGCTGTGGCCGCAAGCCCGGCCAGGCCGACGAGGGCGCAAGCCCAGGTCGTCGTAATTGAATTGCGCATGGTCAAAGGTGCCTTCTGACGAGCTACCAACGAGCTGAAGAACGCTACTGGGGGTGCACTCAGAACTAGTTAGTTGACGCCGTACGCGCGGGATTTGACGCCATAACGCAGCACACGAATTGCGTTGCCGCGGTCTTTACGCAGACCGCTGCCGGAGGTCGGATCAGCCCCTGCTGCCTTGAAGTCGGCGACCGAACGCAGGGCTAAAGAGATCTCACCCATCGAGTTGGCGAGCGCGAGTTGCTCGGCCTGTTGGGGTGTCAGTTCGAGCGTCGCCGTGCTGGCGTCGGCCGATTTTTTGTTCTTGGCATCGATCATCTGACCGATGGCGAGCACGCGTACGTTGCGGAACAGCGTGTCGGAGACGTGCCCATCGGACCCGCGATTGCGCAGGCGGCGCGTCAGAATCACGTCGACGCGATCGTTGGGAAGGATCAGACGACCGGCGGCCGTGTCTTCCTTGATGCGCGTTGAGATGGCGCGCATGCCCTGCGGCAGGATCGCGGCCAGCACGCCGCCTTCGCCAGCGCGGATCAGTTTGTGCGGCGTGACCGGCTCACCCTGCAGCAGCGGGGAGCGGGCGATCGCGCCTGAGAATTTTGAGACCGCCGATGGCATGCGCCGGCGGGTGATGAACTTGCCGCTCACCGCATCCTTGGGCCACTTCTGCCAGCGGAAGCTCGACGCGTTCGCAACCTGCCCCAGATTGATGTCGGTGCGCGCGACGAGGACCTCGGTGGTGTTGATCTCCACCGTTTGGGTCTGCACCACGGGCTCTTTCGTCAGCATGCTCATGCCGACGAGCGCTGCGGCGCCAAAGACGACGGCAACGCCCAACGTGATGATCTGTGCCTTCTTCATCGCGCAACGATCCTTTCAATGTGCGCGCTGGCCCTCAGGGGAAGGCGAGCGCAAACATGAGGCAGGCGCGACAGGGCAGGACGTATAGCCGGCAACGCTCGCGCCATTCAAACTTCAGCTCTCACTGAAGCCTGAGCATGGGCGACAAACGTCAATGCCGGGTTAATCGATGTTGCGAAATGAGGGACGATGAAACGGTTTGTGAAGAGGCGCGGTGCGGCGCCTGCGGGCAGCTTTCAACCGGCCCGCTAACCGGCCTACATGGCGTCATCGGCGGTGAGGTTCACGCGCCTCAGACACCCGCCTCATCCGCCGAGCGCCATGATGGAGAGGCCGTTGAACCAACTCGTTGAAGGGTAGATCCAAATGGCGCCCGCGGCGATCGCGATGCCGTAGGGGATGCCGCCCTTCTTTTCGTGCAGCCGGAGCGCCCAGCTTTGACCGAGCAGCCAAGAAGGAGGAAGGATTGAGCGGTAGAGCAGGATGGCGACCGCGAGCAACCCGCCGCAGATCGCGACCAGGGTTGCAAACCCGAGCATGTGGTCAAAGCCGATCCACAGCGCCGCCGCCGACAGCAACTTCGCATCGCCGCCACCCATCCATCCGCGCCAGAACATGAAGACGCAGACGCCGAGCATCAACGCGCCAGCCAGCACGTGCATGCCGATGGTGGCCCACGGCAGCCCCGAGAACGGCGCAACGAGCGCGAACCCCGCCACGAGCGCGATCGACACCTTGTTGGGGATCGTCATCGTGAAGAGGTCGAAGAAGGCTGCGAACATCATCGCCGCCGGGAAGATGAACAACAGCGTATACTCAAACACCGCAACCACTCTCTTACTGAACACAGACGCCGGGCATCGCAGACAAACGCGCAAGCCTGGCGAGGACCGCTATGCAGCGAATCATTGCGCGCCAGGGTAAAGAAAGCGTTAAGCGCGCGTCTTCAGGCCCGCGTCCACGTCGGAGAAAATGCCGGTCAGCTCAACGCCGATCGCGGTCAGCGCCGTGATGATGACCAGAGCGACGAAGGCCGCGATCAGTGAGTATTCGATCGCCGTTGATCCATCCGTGTCTGTTTGGAAGTGCTGCAAGGCTTTCGACATATCTAACTCCGGTACACATCAGCAGGGGCAGCGATGGACACCATCGCTTGCATTTCCGGACACTGTGACGCGTAAGTCTTAAGATGCGTGTAAATTCCCTAATTACTGAACAATGAAAACGAAGGGGCTTAGGTTTTTGTCAACCACGCGGTTAGGTTTCTAACTTGCGGGTTTTGGCGAGAAGCGCGGCTGGGAATGAAGCGCGCTCACACGCACTTGAGAGCGAGGCTGCACGTGTGCGAAGCGGCACGCGGCTGTGTGGCGGCCGCATGCCAGACCATCGCCGAACGCAAAACCGCCCGGCGCTTCGCAGCGGCCGGGCGGCTTCGTCTGGTCAAGCGGACGATCAGGTGTCCGCGATCCGATTAGGCGCGGGTTTTCAGGCCAGCGTCGACGTCAGCGAACGTGCCTTTGATTTCCGTGCCAACGTTGGTCACGACCGTGATGATGGCCACGCCGATGAGGGCTGCGATCAGGCCGTATTCGATGGCCGTTGCGCCGGACTCACATTGTGCGAAACGTGCTGCGAAAGCTTTCATGGTTGACTCTCCCTGAGTTTGAAAATGATCGGTATCGCCGATCGTTCGACGACTTCGTGTCGCCTGAACTGATATTGAAACTAGCGCCGAGACATTAATAACTGGTAAAAACTGGGCAAAATCATATTAAACTCACAAAATACATCAAAACCGATTTAAACAGCCCTAACGCGATTATAATTCAACCGCAGAACTGTTATCCTTCAAAATAACAGACGCGAAACCATCGCAGTCTTTTGGAGGTTCAAAGGCGTGCACCGATCCCCACACTTCCGCGGGCCCCAAACGCACCCCCAAACGCGAAAACCGCCCGGCTCGCGTTGCGAACCAGGCGGCTTCGTCGTGCACCTTCCGCTGCAGCTCAAGCGCCGCGCGGGCGGTACATTAGGCGCGGGTCTTCAGGCCAGCGTCGACGTCGGCGAAGGTGCCTTTGACTTCCGTGCCAACGTTGGTCACGACCGTGATGATGGCGACGCCGATCAGAGCAGCGATCAGGCCGTATTCGATAGCCGTTGCGCCGGACTCACACTTAGCAAAACGAGCAACCAGGTTTTTCATAACGTTCTCTCTCCCACTGTGGATTTGAGCGGTGACCCGCCCGGTCCTACCGCAGCGACGCTGTCGGCCTGAACTGTGTTGCACTCTACCGGGAAAAACTTGCCGAAATAATAATTCAGAGGCTTTCCAGATTAATATTCCAAACAAACTCGAACGTGCCAAAATGGAGCGATTATTTGATATTATATACTATAATGCTGCAGCCTATCGCAAAACAAAACCGCCCGGCGCTTTGCAGCGGCCGGGCGGCTTCGTTCGGTCAGGCGGACGGTCAGGCGTCCGCGATCCGATTAGGCGCGGGTCTTCAGGCCAGCGTCGACGTCGGCGAAGGTGCCTTTGACTTCCGTGCCAACGTTGGTCACGACC
>JBCBJZ010000060.1:0-19749 GCA_038522635.1 Pseudomonadota bacterium
GATCGGCATCGTTGACCCAGACTCGGGCAGGATGGGTGAGGTAGGATCCGAACCGCTCCATATCCACGTCCGGATCGCCATCGATCAGCGCTTGGGCAACCTCGTCGAGCGAGTCCCCATGTGCGGCGAGCAGCGCCTTCAGGTCATGTTCAAGCGTACCCTTGAGGACGCGGCGCAAAGACGTCGGGCTACCGTTGGGCCCGACCTGATGGATGCGCGTGGTTTGCGTCGTGGGTTCGCCGCGCACCACCGCATCGCGGTTCTTCGCGTCTCGTATGTTCAGGTTGGGCATGGCGTTCTTCCGGGCCTGGCGTTCCTGCGGGCAGGGGCGTTTCGTGAGGCAGCGCGTTGACGCCTCACATCATGTCGAAATCGAAATCGTCATCGTCGGCGGCGCCTTCATCGTCGTCATCATCGATGAGCCCTGTAGCCTGCTCGTAGGTGACCCAATCGATGCGGCTTTCATCGCCGATCAACAGCCATGCGAGGCCGTCGGCGGCCTGGCAGATGAAGGCTGGATCAGCCCGCACGCCGCCGCGGTAGCTGAAGTCGAATTTGAAGATCGTGCCCTGCGTGAGCGCCTCAGCAAACGTGCTGGGCCACGCTTCGGCTTCGGCGGGCGCCAGCGCGTAGGCAAGGCGGACCGTGTGATCGAGAAACCGGTTCACGCTCGTTTCGACATCGAGGTCGATGACATGCGAAAAGCTGGATGCCACCGGGTTGAGCGCGAAGCCGCGCGCGTCGACCGGTTTAAGTTGGTCGCGTTCCAGCCAGCGCTCGTGCTCATCGAAGTAGGCGAGCGCGGTGCCCCCACGCGGGATCAGCGTGCGCCCGTCACTGGCAAGCGACATCAGCCTGCAGGGGCGGCCATCAACGTCGTTCGTCTCGATGGTGACGGCGCCGTAAAGCTTGGCGCGGTCAACCTTGTCGATCTCGCCGTGGAAAGCTTCGCCGCGGTGGGAAAATGCGAGCGTACGCGCCATACTCTAAGCCTCGTGTGTGCGCTGGCGGGCGTTCGCGCGGCCCGACCATCCCATGATGATACACCTACCAGGGATGCGTTAAAGAACGATGGATCGTTCTTGCCGGCCGTTGGTTCCTCCTAGCTGCGGCGAGGATCGCTGCGGCTCAGCGCGTTCGCTAAGGGATGATGAGGTGAGGCACGATGGGATTTCTGCTCGAAGGGACGTGGCGCAAAGATGATCAGGTGCCAACCTCTAAGGAGGGCGCCTTCGAGCGTTCGCAAGCCGAATTTCGCAATTGGGTCACGCCCGATGGCGCGCCGGGCCCGAGCGGCAAAGGCGGCTACAAAGCGGAAGCGGGCCGCTATCACCTTTACGTCGCCTACGCCTGTCCCTGGGCGCACCGGGCTCTCTTGTTGCGCACTCTGAAAGACCTCGACGCGCTGATCGGCGTCTCCGTGGTCCATTGGTACATGGGCGATGAAGGCTGGTCGCTGGAACCCGACGGCGAAGCCGAAGTGGGCGACCGGATCGGGAATGCGCAACGGTTGCGCGACGTTTATTTGCGCAGTGATCCTCAAGCGAGCGGGCGGGTTACGGTGCCAGTGCTGTGGGATCGCGAAACGCAGACGATCGTATCCAATGAGTCCTCTGAGATCGTGCGCATGTTCAACAGCGCGTTCGATAACGTGGGCGCCAACGACGCCGACTTTTATCCGGCGCCGTTACGCGACGAGATCGACGCGCTCAACGCCCGCATCTACGACACGGTCAACAACGGCGTCTACAAGGCGGGCTTCACCCGCGATCAGGGCCAGCATGAAAGTGCGGTGCGCGCGCTGTTTGAAACGCTCGATGCGCTGGAAGTGCGCTTGGGCGAGCAGCGTTTTCTCACCGGTGATGCCGTGACGGAAGCGGACTGGCGCCTGTTCCCGACGCTGCTGCGCTTCGATCCGGTTTACGTCACGCACTTCAAGTGCAACCTGCGCCGGCTGGCCGATTATCCCAACTTGCTAGGCTACACCCGCGACCTTTACCAATGGCCCGGGGTGCGCGAGACCATCAACCTGGAGCACACCAGGCTTCACTACTATCGCTCCCATGGAAGCGTGAACCCGTCGGCTCTTGTTCCGCTGGGATTCGAAGTAGATCTTGAGGCGCCGCCGCAGCGCGGCCCGCTTTAAGTCGGCCTGAAGTCGATCAACCCACAAAGGCCTCGACCCACGATGAAATTGAAGAACGCCTTCAGCGTCGCGCAGCCGCCCGATGTGGTGTGGCCGGTGCTGAACGACATCGAGCGTATTGCCCCGTGTCTGCCGGGCGCTGAACTGTTGGAAAGCCGCGAAGACGGCACCTACGTGGGCCGCGTCGGCCTGCGGTTGGGACCGGTCGATCTCACGTTCAAAGGCAACGTCGCCTATGCAGCACGCGATGATGAGGCTCGGACCGCCAGCGTCAAAGCGCGCGGCAACGATGAGCGCGGACGCGGGACAGCACGGGCGACGGTGGCTTTCGCAGCCCACGCCGATGGCGACAACGCGACAAACGTGGAGATCGACACCGATCTGATGCTGGTCGGCGCGATCGCGCAGTACGCGCGCGGCAAAGGCATGATCGAGACCACCGCACAGGTGCTGATCGACGACTTCGCGTCCAACCTTGAAGCGTTGCTCACAGCGCCCGAAGCGGATGCAGCCTCGGCCCCCGAGGCGATGGCGGGCCAAGCGGAGGCGCAAGCGCCGGGATCGCAGGCGCAGCCGCAGGAAGCATCATCAAGCGGTGACAGGGCTGCATCCGCAGCGATTGCCGACGTTGATAGGCAACCGCACGCGCGTGATGAACCGGCCGTACCGGCGGCGGCGACGCCAGTAGCGACAGCGCCGTCAAAGCCGGTGGCTGCCGCAAAACCGATCTCGGGCCTGCGGTTGATGTGGCGCGTCGTCCTGCGCTGGCTGGGTTTGGATCGCGCGCGCCGCCGCTAGAGTTCATCCGCTTCAGGTGGAATCACCTGAGGCGAAAGATGAACGGCAAAGTAAGAGCTTAGATGTCGGTTCCGCTTCAAGGTGAAGCGAACCGACTCTCGCGATGGGTTGCCCTGGCCCGCCCGCACCGTGCCCGCACCGTGGATGGCGAAGCCCTGGCCGTTTGTGGCCATGATCCCCATGTTATAAGTCGAATCATGGAACAAGAGCAGAACAACGGCTTCGGGCCCGAACCCGCGCCCTCGCAACTCGGGTCCTCTCAACCGGGGTCCTCGCAACCCGCGCCTGAGCCGATGACGCCATCGGCTAACCACGCGGCACGATCGGCGCGCGGCTCCCTGTCGGCGCGTGCGATGGGGCTTGCGGCCGGGAATGGCCAGGGCGCACCCGCCTACCTCAACGGCATGAACGACGAGCAGACGCGCGCGGTCGAGACCGTCGAGGGGCCCGTGCTCGTTCTGGCTGGCGCCGGCACCGGCAAAACGCGCGTGCTGACCACCCGCATCGCCCATATCCTCGCGACCGGGCATGCGCGCGGCGGCGACATCCTGGCCGTCACCTTCACCAACAAGGCCGCCCGCGAGATGAAAGAGCGCATCGGTGGGTTGATCGGTGGTGCGGTCGAGGGCATGCCATGGCTCGGCACGTTTCACGCGATTTGCGTCAAGATCCTGCGCCGCCATGCGGAACTGGTGGGCCTGAAATCCGGGTTCACGATCCTCGACATGGACGATCAACTGCGGCTGATCAAACAGGTGATCGAGGCCGCTGATCTCGACAAGGACCGTTGGCCCGCCCGCCAGTTCGCAGCGTTGCTCGACGGTTGGAAGAACAAGGGTCTCACCCCGGACAAAGTCCCCGCCGGCGATGATGCGGCCTTTGCCGGCAAGGGCCGTGAACTCTACCAAGCCTATCAAAGCCGATTGAAAGAGCTCAACGCCGTCGACTTCGGCGATCTGCTGCTTGAGTGCGTGCGGTTGTTTCGCGAGCACGAGGATGTGCTGGCCGGTTTCCAGTCCCGCTTCCGGTTCATCCTCGTCGATGAGTATCAGGACACCAACACCGTCCAATACCTGTGGTTGCGCCTCCTCGCGCAACGCCCCCAGGGCATCGCGCCCAACATCTGCTGCGTGGGCGATGATGACCAATCGATCTACGGCTGGCGCGGGGCTGAGGTTGAGAACATCCTGCGCTTTGAAGCGGACTTCCCCGGCGCTTGCGTGATCCGGCTTGAACGCAACTACCGCTCCACCGGTCACATCCTGGCGGCCGCCTCCAGTTTAATCGCGCATAATGAGGGGCGTCTTGGCAAGACGCTTCATACCGATGGCGATGTTGGCAGCAAGCTGACGGTGACCGGCAACTGGGATGACCAGGAGGAAGCGCGCACGATCTGCGAAGAGATTGAGCAGCTCCAGCGCGCCGACCATAAGCTGAACGAGATCGCGGTCCTGGTGCGGGCGTCGTTCCAGATGCGCGTGTTCGAGGATCGGTTCGTGACAACCGGTCTGCCCTATCGTGTGATCGGTGGCCCGCGCTTTTACGAGCGCCAAGAGATCAAGGATGCGATCGCCTATCTTGAGGTGACCGCCAATCCGTCCAACGACCTCAAGTTCGAGCGCATCGTCAATGTGCCCAAGCGCGGTCTGGGTGATGCAACGTTAAAGGCGATCCACGCCCATGCGCGGGCCCGTGGCGTTCCGCTGTCGCAGGCGGCAGAAGAGTTGACGCTCACGCAGGATCTGAAGCCACGCGCCCGCAACGCGCTTGCCGGCGTTGTGCGGGACTTCGCGCGATGGCGCGGCCAGATCGAAGCGATGCGCCATACCGAACTGGCGGAGCTGATCCTCGATGAAAGCGGCTACACCGCGATGTGGCAGAACGACCGCAACCCGCAGGCGCAGTCACGGTTGGAGAACCTCAAGGAACTGATCCGTTTCATGCACGAGTTTGAGTCGCTTGGCGGCTTCCTTGAGCATGTCTCGTTGGTAATGGACACCGATGCGGGCGACGACGGCGATCGCGTCTCGCTGATGACGCTCCATGCGGCCAAGGGGCTCGAGTTCGACACGGTCTTCCTGCCGGGGTGGGAAGAGGGGCTGTTCCCGCATCAGCGCTCGCTCGACGAAAGTGGCATCGATGGCCTCGAAGAGGAGCGGCGTCTGGCCTACGTCGGCATCACGCGGGCCAAGCGGCGCGCACGCGTTTCCTTCGCGCAGAACCGGCGCACGCATGGGCTCTACCAGTCGGCGTTGCCCTCGCGGTTCGTGGATGAGCTTCCCGAAGAGCACTGTGACGTCGTTGAGGCCAAAAGTCCGTTCGGGAGCGCCTACGGCGGCTACGGCGGAGGCTACGGCAAGAGCCGCTTTGATGAGGCGGGCGCAGGGTTTCAATCCACCTACGAGACGCCCGGCTGGCAGCGCGCACAAAAGCGCTGGGCCGATGCGAGCCCGGCACAGAAGCGCGCCCCCAGACTGATCGAGGGCGAACTCGTCGCGTCCTCAAGCGCGCCCTCTTCGGGCTTTGCGGTCGGCGAGCGGATCTTCCATCAAAAATTCGGTTATGGGCACATCACCGAAGTCGACGGCAACAAGCTCGCGATCGACTTCGATAAGGCGGGGTCCAAGCGCCTCGTCGACAGCTTTGTCGAACGGCCCTGAGCGGCAGGTGCCGACGCAAGCGCCGGTGGACGCGGCTGATGCGATAAGATGAGCTGCGAAACCAAGAGCTAAGATGTCGGTCTTGCTTCAAACTGAAGCGAACTGACTAGGAAGCTATGAAAGCGAAAGTCCACGCCATGAACCTCGACATGCCCGGGCGTACGGCCCTGATCACCGGCGGCAGCAAAGGCATCGGCCTTGCGATCGCGAAGGCGTTCGCCGCTGCCGGCGCACACGTGGCGATGGTGGCGCGCGATCAGGCCGACCTCGATGCAGCGCTTGCTGCCGTGCGTGAGGTCGCCGAAGATCGCAAGACAGTAGCGCTCAGCGCGGACATCCGCTCCGCTGAAGGCTGCGCGATGGCGCACACCCAAGCCGTCGAGGCGCTGGGGCCCATCGATGTGCTGGTCAACAACGCGGGCACGTCACGCCGCGCGCCGTTCGCCGACATCACCGATGCGCAATGGCAGGAAGACCTGGACCTGAAGCTGTTCGCCGCCATCCGCCTTGCCCGCGCCGCGATGCTTGATATGCGCGCGCGGCGTTGGGGCCGCATCATCAACGTGCTCAACACCGGCGCCAAGGCACCACCGGGTGGTGGCGCGCCGACCGCGGTCAGCCGGGCCGCTGGCATGGCGCTGACGAAGGTGCTGGCCGGTGAAGGCGCGCCCGATAACGTGTTGGTCAACGCCCTGCTGGTGGGGCGCATCGAAAGCGATCAGTGGGTGAAGCGCGCCGCGGCCGCCGGGAAAGAGCTGCAGGCGTTTTACGATGAGATGGGCCAAATCGTGCCCATGGGCCGGGTTGGCACGGCGCAGGAGTTCGCCAATATGGCGCTGTTCTTGGCGTCGGACGCTGGCTCCTATGTGACCGGCACGGCCATCAACGTCGATGGCGGGATGTGCCCTGTGGTCTAATTTGATCTGCCGCGGGTCGACGCACACGGCCCCGCTCCAAGGACACACCCATGACGCCAACCGGCCCCACGACCCTCTCGCAAACGCTGATCGCGCATGTTGCCGACTGGCTGATGCGCCAGGCCCTCGAAGAGACTGACATCGAGCGCGTGGTGATGGGCTGTTGCGAGCGTCTGCGCGCAGCCGGCATCCCGCTCACGCGCGGGTATTTCGCATTTCCCACGCTGCATCCGCTGCACAACGCGATCGGTATCACCTGGTCCGATGGGGTTGGCACCACGGTCGCGAACTACCCGCACGTGCCCGGTGGGGTGTCGGACAGTTACCGCCGCTCGCCGCACTACTATATGTTCGAGCGCGATCTCGACTTCATGCGCATCCGCCTCGATGGTAACGAGCGCACCTACAAGTTTCCGGTCCTCGAAGAACTGCGCGAGGCGGGCGTCCGCGACTACATCGCGTTCGGTGTTCGTTTGCAGGGCCCATCGACCATGGGTCTGCTCGGCTCATGGGCCACCAACCACATCGATGGCTTCAGCGATGAGGCGATCGCGGCGTTGCTGCGCGTGCGCGACCGGCTGGCGGTCGCATGCCTGATGGCGATCAAGAACGCGCTGATGACCAACATCACGCGGACCTACCTTGGCACGGGCACGGGCTGCAACGTGCTGTCGGGCCAGATCAAGCGCGGCGATGGTGAATCGATCGACGCGATCATCTGGCACGCCGACATCCGCGGGTCCACGCAAATGGCCGATAGCGGTGAGCATCAGGCCTACATCGATGCGTTGAACGCGTTCTTCGAAGTGATGGGTGGGCCGATCAAGGACGCTGGCGGTGACATCCTGAGTTTCAGCGGAGATTCACTGCTGGCGCTGTTCCGCCCCACGGGCGATGACCAGCGGCCCGGCGAAGTGATGACGCGCGTGTTCGATGCCGCGCGCGATGCGGTCGCGCAGATGGAGACCCTCAACGCCGACAGGGTCGCGAAAGGTGAAAACGAGATTGGCTACGGGATCGGCCTGCATTGCGGCACCGTCACCTACGGCAATGTGGGAACGCCCGAGCGGTTGTCGTTTTCGGTGTTCGGCGCCTCGGTGAATGAGGTGGCGCGGCTTGAAAAGCTGACGCGGGACCTGGGCGAAAAGATCGTGGTCAGCGAGACCGCGGCGGCACTGGCGCCTTTGCCGCTGGTCGATCGGGGGACGCACCCGCTGCGCGGTGTCGGGCGGGATATGCGGGTCTTTACGCCGGATGATGGTGACACGTCGGGTAAGGTTGTGAAGCTCGACCGCAGCGCGTGAGCACGCTAGTTTGCGGCGGAAGTTCAGCGATGCTCTTCGACGTGGCTGTCGATCAGCGCCTTGTTGTACGCGCTGAGCGCGCTTAGGCGCTCAGCCCACGCGATAATGCGCGTTTCATCGGCGGCTGACACCACCGGAATGCGCGTCAGCCCATGGGTATCGAACACCCGCAGCGCCGTCTCCAGCGTGTCGCGCGCGTGAAGTCGCGGCGCCTCGTCATCGCGCAACGTCAGATCCTCGTCTTCATGCGTTTGCGAGGGATCGATCTCGCGCATAAAGTTGCGCACCAACAGCCGTCGCATGATCTCCTGATGCGGCCCGTCCTGCAGCGAGAGCCCGCGCTTGGCGAGCTGCCAGTGGAAGAAATTGTAGCCGAGCACGGCCTGCGTCAGCCCATTCGAGATCGAGACGGTGACGAGCAGCGCAATCGACAGTTCAAAGCCCCCGGTGAGCTCGAACACCACCAGCGTGGTCGAGAACGGTGCACCCAGCACCGCGGCCGCCACGCCCCCCATGCCGAGGATGGCGTAAAGGCCATGGCTGGACGACATTTCCGGAAACACCGAACTCGCGATGATGCCGAACGCGCCGCCCGCCATCGCGCCCAGATAGATCGAGGGCGAGAAAATCCCTCCGGCAAAGCGCGACGCCAGGGTCACCGCTGTCGCTGCCGTCTTCGCCACGATCAGCGCGAGCAGCATCCATAGCGGGAACTGCTGATAAAGGGCGCGGTCGGTGGCCTCATAGCCGACGCCCAGCACATGCGGGAAGGCGAGCGCGATGATGCCCACGCAAAGCCCGCCGATGGCCGGGCGCACCCACAGCGGCACATCGATGCGCCAGGACGCGCGCTCGGTCGCCATCAGCGTCGCTTCAAACGTGATCGCAACCACAGCGCAGGTCAGCCCAAGCAGGGCGAACGCGGGGAACTCCCAATAGGTCGTGATCTGGTACTGCGGGATCACGAAGGCGACCACATCGCCAAAGTGCACGCGGCTGATCACGGCCGCGCACACCGACGCCAGCACGATCGGCACGAAGGCGCGTAGCGCGTAGTGCGCCAAAATCACTTCATGCGCGAACAGCACGCCCGCCAGCGGCGCGTTGAACGAACCTGAGACGGCGGCCGCGACGCCACAAGCGAGCAACGTGCGTCGGGCGCCCGGTTCAAGATGGAAGCGGTCTTCAAGCGCCGATGCGATCGTGGCGCCCAGATGCACCATCGGCCCCTCGCGCCCCCCGCTGGCGCCGAAACCGAGCGAGAGCGTCGCCAGAAACGCGCTCCAAAGCCCGATCGTGACCGGGATCTTGCAGTCGTTCAGCGCGCGCGCTTCGATCACGTCAGCAACGCCATGCGCGCGACGGCCCGGTACATGGAACTGCAGGAAGTAACCGACGATCAGCCCGCCGCAGACCGGCGCCAGCAGAATGATGATCCATGGCACATTGGCCGCCGCCGTGATCACGCGCTCCGTGGTCGTTCCAAGCCAAGGGTATTGGAAGAGGCCGATCAGCATGCGGAACAGGATCGCCGCGTAGCCAACGCCGACCCCGATCGCTAGGGCGAGCGTCCACACCAGCAGTTGGCGTTCGGCGAAAAACGAGCGCCAGTTGGGGCCGATGCGTGCGTTCAGAAGTTCAAACACCGGGCTGGCATCGAACGGCGGGGTCCAGGGGCCAAGAATGCGTTTGCGCGGGCGGGGGCGTGCTTGCGCGCTCGCCGTTGCCGTATCGGCCGTGAGGTTCGCATCACCACCGACGGCCCCTGTGGTGCCCGGTACACCATCCAGCCCCGCAGTAGGCGCGCCGGCACCGGGCTCCGCCGTGGGGCCTGCATCGCGCGGTGCTATGGGATCGATCCTGTCCGTGGCCATCTTGCACCGCACTATGCGCCCCTGCGTACCGCTTTTCAAAGTGGCAAACGCGCGATGTTTGCCGCGCAACTGTGCAGAACGCGCGACAGACCAACGGCCCGAAGCTGCGGACGGTTCAAGGCCTTGCCGATGGGGTGCGGCAGAATGGCCAAGTGGGTGCCTTTCCGCTGCCAACTCATGACATATGCAAGATGTTGCAAATCAATCACGACTTCGCCCGGACCGCTTCCGGTGCGGGCACGATCCCCCGTTGCGGCGGTTGATCTGATAATCTGCAACCCAAGTATTGTGGTGCATGTTGCTTCTGGCGCGTCGAGCGAGGACCATCGAACGGCCGATTTCTCCCTGAGATCAGGATGCGGCGATGAATAATTTTCTTTTGTTTATCGGCGGGTTGCTCGTCGCGCTCTTGTGCGCGGCGCTCGCCGTGCCGCATTTCATCGACTGGAACAGTTATCGTGCGACCTTCGAGACGGAGGCATCGCGCCTGCTGGGGCGCGAGATCCGCGTGGGCGGCAACGTCAACCTGCGCCTGCTCCCCTCGCCCTATGTCGGCTTTGAAAAGGTGCGCGTGGCCGATGCGTCAGGCCGGTTCGTCGAGCCGCTTTTTCGCGCCGACCAGTTCACGATGTGGCTGTCAGCGCCAGCGCTGCTCCGTGGCGCGTTTGAAGCCAACCAAATCGAACTCACAAAGCCGCGCCTTCGGCTCAAGATCAGCGATGACGGTGGCCTTCTCCTGCAGCGCCAACGCCAGACCCAAGCTCAGCCGTCCCGTGGTTTCGTGGGTGCACGGCGGGTGTTTTTGCCGACCGCGTTGGTGCCGCGCGATATCGCGCTCGACGCCGTTAAGATCGAGCAGGGCGAACTTGAAGTGGTCAGCGCGCAAGGCCAGCGCTTGATCTCTTTGAGCAACGTCAACGGCCAACTCTCCGCGCCCACGCTGTCGGGGCCTTACACGTTTACGGGATCCATTCTGGCCGCCGGCAAAGCCCACGATGTCCGCCTGCGCACCGCTGCACCCGACGAGGCCGGTGCGGTGGCCTTGAAGGGCTCGTTCCGGGACCCGGGCGATGGCGGCCTCAAGCTCGATTTCGCGGGCCTGCTCGCCGACCTCACAGGAAAGCCGAAGCTCACGGGTGATCTGACCGGTCGTCTCCCTTTTGGCGCCTTTTCGCTTTCGCCCGGTAAAACCTTGCAGCGTGCGCGCTTCGCCAGTCTGACGTCGCGCGTCGATGCCGATCTCAGTCAGCTCCGGTTGCAGAAGATCCTGCTGACCATCGATGAGGGCGCACGGCCGCAGCGGATCACCGGTGTCTTGCGCAAATCGTGGAGCGGCGATGGCGGCTTCGATGCACGCTTCAAGGCGCCCTGGCTCGATCTGGACCAGGCGTTGCTCGCGCAGCGCAGCACGGCGCCGCCGAGCGAGGTTGCTTTCGCGGCGTTGACGCGGTTGAGCGCGCAGTTGCCGGATGTTGGCACCGTCACGACAGCGCTTGATATCGAGCAGGCGAAATTTGGCGGCGAAACCATCAGCGGGTTGTCGCTGCGGTTAGCGCAAAATGAAGGCGAACTGACCGTGAAGCGCCTGGCGGTGCGGTTGCCGGGCGCGAGCGCCATTGACCTCAACGGCTACGTCTCAGGCGATCCGGCGAAGCCGTCGTTCACGGGCCAGGCGCGTTTGCGAGGTCGATCGCTCCAAGCGTTGAGCCGTTGGGCAACGGGTAATGCTGCGTTCAAGGTGCCAGCGTCGCTGCACGGTTTTTTCTCGCTGACCGGTAAACTCGAAGCCGGGATCGGCTGGTTGCGGGCGCATCAGTTGGACGGTGTGCTGGGGGGAACGCGCGGACAGGGCGCGGTGAGTTGGGGCTGGCAAGGCAAACGCCAGCTCGACGTCACGATCGATGCCGCCCACCTCGACGCTGACCGGCATGTGCCTGGCGGCTTGCGCCTCGCAACGCTGCTCAAGGCGTTGGATACGGCGAGCCTGCCTGGCGCCAAGGGGCAGAACGCCGGCCAGAAGGGGCAAGCCGCAACGAAGCCTCAAGCCACAGCCACCGCAGCAAACGCGAGCTTGCGGCCTCCCATCTCACGAACCATCAACCTGCGCTTCGGCCGCGTCGTCTCGAGCGGCCAGACGTTCCACGACGTGATCGCGAAGCTTGCTCTTGGCGAAGGGCGCATCGATGTGGAACGCCTGAGCTTGCGCGATGGCGACCGTCTCGCCGTCGATGTGGTCGGCTCCATCGATCGGCATACAGCGTTGCCGCGCGGTCGTTTGCGCGGCACGGTCCAGGCGACGGACGCTCAGGCGCTGGCAACGCTGCAGATGTTGTTCGATGTGCCAGCAGCCCTGCGCCCCGATGAAGCGCGGCAGACGGCGGTGCTGCCGTTGAACCTGACGGCTGACATGACGCTGGCGGGCGGACGTGTCCCCAAATCGACGCCCGGTTTCAAGGTGATCGGCCAGCGCGTGCGTGTGCTCAGTGCCGCGCCATTGCGTCTGGTGCTCGATGGCAGTCTTGGCCGGGTCGGCGTTCGGGTCGATGCAACCGTGAACGCGCATCCGTTCGCCTGGCGTATGGCGCCCGTCGATCTGACGGCGACGGTGCGTGGTCCGCGCGCTGATGCGCTGATGGCGATGCTCGGCCTGCCCGGCTCGCGGCCTGGAGCCGACGCGTTGAAGGGCCAGGGCTCCGGCGTGCTGCGGGTGCACGCGGCAGGCCGGCCGATCAAGGGCATGCTAACGCGCATGGTGTTAGCCTCGAAGCCGGCGACCGCAACCTTCAAAGGGCGCGTGACGTTGCGGGACGTGACGCCGTCTGATGCCACCGCGGGCTCGACGCGGCGGCTGGCGGACCTCATCGATTTCCAGGGCGACAGCGCGGTTGATCTGCGCGATACGCGCCTTCTGGTGGCGCTGGCCAAGCTGCCCAGCGGGCCACTTGGCGCCAACCTGCCCTCGCAAGGGCGCTTCACGGTCGTGAAGGCTCGCGATCGACTGGCGCTGAGCGCGATCGACCTCAACCTGCGTGGCAACCGTGTGCGTGGCGATCTGACGATCGAGCGCGATGGCAGCCGGCGCCGCATCAAAGGGGCGTTGCAGGCGCGTCAGGCGACCCTGAACGGGCTGCTGGCGGCTCTGACCCAGCCACAAGATGCGACGGCGACCCGCACGCGCACGCGCTCGGGCACGGACACGGGCGCGGCGGAGCCTCAATCCACGGCGACCAGCATATGGAGCGATCAACCGTTTTCGTTCGAGGCGATCAAGGACTTGCGCGGGCGCATCAAGCTGGCGGCGAACCGCTTCATGCTGCCAAGCGGCCTGGCCCTTGATGATGCGCGTTTGACGCTCGATTTCCGCGGCGACCAGGTACGGCTGTCGCGCGCCAGCGCGCGCGCGGCCGGCGGCAAGGTCAGCGGTCAGATCACGCTCGCCCGGGCCCGCGCCGGCGTGCGCGCCAGTGGCACGTTGAGCTTAAGCAATCTCGCCTTGTCACGACTGTTGCAGGCGGCGGCGCCAACGGACGCCGTCGGCCAGACCATCGCCACCGGGACGTCGACGCTGCGGCTTCGCTTCAACGGGCAAGCGCTCAGCGCACGTGGGCTGATGCCGGTCTTGAAGGGCAAAGGCTACGTTCAGCTTGGCAGCGTGGCGATCCGTCATTTCGCGCCCGATGCGGTGGAGCGTGCCGCCGATGATGCGATCCAGCAGCCCGAGCGTGACCGCTCCAACGCGCTGCGTGATGGCATCGCCGCGCTGATGGCGCAGGGGCGGCTGAACTTGGGCGCACGGCGGTTGCCGTTGACACTGGCGGACGGTGACTTGACCGCCGGTCGCCTGACGATCGTGACGCCAAAGGGGCGTATCACCGCGGACACACGGCTTGATCTCGATATGTTTGAGGTGACGAGCACCTGGCAGGTGACGTCGGCGCCGGGGCGCAACGAGGCGACGGGCAAGGCGTTGACGGCGCTGCCGCCGGTCACGGTGAAGCTGCAAGGCGCGCTCTCGGCGTTGGGCAGCATTGAGCCGCGCTACAATGTGGCGGCGCTCGCGAGCGAATTGGAGATGCGCAAAGTTGAGCGCGATCTGGAGCGGCTTGAGTTGATCAAGCAGCGCGATGAAGAGGCGGCGCGGCGGGCGCAGGAACAAGCGCCCGTGCAGCCTTCACCGGGCGACGCTCAGGCTCCTGGCGGGCGGCCACCACGTGCGTCCACGCAGGGCGTTGAACCGGACGCCAAGCCGGGCGTGCGCGGGGGGACAGGGCAGCCGCCGGCACAGGCGGCGCCCACATCGCGTCAACCTTCAGCGCGCACGCGTCAGCCCACGCAGGATCAGGGCCGGCGCCTGCGCGCGCCCGCGCCGCCGGCCTTGGCAAGCCCGCGTAAGGCCCATCCGCCTGCGACCCGACATGCGACGCTTCCGACCAGCGTTGTGCCAAAGCCAGCAACGCCGTCCGCCGCGTCCAGGCTGAAACAGCCAGCGCCCGCTGGGCGTGCTGCGCGCGCGTTTGAGCCCAATGCGCCGCCCGCCGTGACGCCCGCGCCGGTGCCCAAGCCTCTCTCCAAGCCTCTGGCCACCAGCACGACCACTGCACCCACCAGCTCTGCCCGCCCCGCGGGCACCGGATCACGGCGACCTGCGCCTACCGCTGCCGCCGCCCGGGCGGTTCGACCAGTCCCTGGCGATGTTGACACTTTGCCAATGGCGCGGGGCGGCGTTCTGCCGCCTCCGGACGAGCCCGCGCGCAGTGGGCGCGACGGTGGACCCGCGCTGCCTTCGCAGACGGCAACGGTAGCAGCGCCGCCGCTGCCGCCCTCGGTCGTTCCTGAGGGCGAGGCCAAGACCACGAAGCCGCTGCCGCAGCGGCGGGCCGTCACGCTAACGCCTCCTGCGGCCGCGGCGCTCACCACGCCCAAGCCCGTAACGCCGGAGCCTCCGAAGCCTCGCAAAGCGCTCAAGCTGCGAGACTTGATCCCGCCGAAGCCCACGGTCGCCAAGCGCCCGAAGGCGAAGCCACCCGGCAAGCCGTCAAAGCCCAAGCGGCGCGGCCGCCCTGCACGCCCCAAGCCGGCCGACGATTGGCGGCGCACCATGTTCTACCCAAACAACCGCTGAGCGCCCAAGCGTCCTGTCCGCGAAAACGCGCGCCGAGGTCTGGCGCTGACGGGCGATGGTGTGCCGCTCTTGCGGCGAGCATGGCGTCCCGCCAGGCCACGCCGGCCGAGAGATGGATCCTACCCACAGGGGGTAGGATGACAGCGGTGGGTGATGCGGCGTTTGCGGCTACGAACAACGGCTTACCGTTGCGTTTGCGGCTACGAAGAAAGGCGTGCAGGGGTGTCGGCAGCGACCACGATGGCGATCCTCGCTCCTGTGGCGGAGATGCTCACGTTGGTGCTGGGGGCGGTGTTCGGTAGTACGCGAGAACGTAGACGCGGACGGCGCTTGAGAGACCTGCGGCGCCGCGGGCGGCGTCGATCTCGGTGACCAGAGCCGCCAACGACAGCCCGCGCGCAAGCGCGATCTCACGCAGGGCCTCCCAGAACGGGGCCTCAAGCGAGATCGAGGTGCGATGACCGCGCAGCGCGAAGGATCGTTTTTCCGGCCGCATGGTCGCCATGTCCGCTAGATCATCGAGCGATCGATCGGGATCACCATAGGCCAGCCCGACATCGCCCAAAGATGATCAAATCTGAGAACGCAAAGGCGAGGTGTGATGTTGCGCTGGGCGGGACGCGTTATGCGCCAGGGCTGATCATGAGCGCGGGATCGACAATGCGATCGAAATCTTCGGCCGACACATAGCCGCCCTGCACCGCCTCTTCACGCAACGTGGTTCCGTTCTTGTGTGCCGCCTTCGCGATCGCTGCGGCGTTGTCGTAGCCGATCGTCGGTGCAAGCGCCGTCACCAGCATCAGCGAGCGCTCCAGCCCGCCGCGGATGTTGTCGGTGCGCGCCTCGATGCCGACCACGCACTTATCGGTGAAGCTGATCGAGGCGTCGCTGAGCAGGCGGATCGACTGCAGGAAGTTGTACGCCATCACCGGGTTGAAGACGTTGAGCTCGAAGTGACCCTGGCTGCCTGCGAACGTCAGCGTGGCGTGATTGCCGAAGACTTGCGCACAGACCATTGTAAGCGCTTCGCACTGGGTCGGGTTGACCTTGCCGGGCATGATGGACGAACCGGGCTCGTTTTCCGGCAGCGCCAACTCGCCGAGCCCTGAGCGGGGGCCGGAGCCGAGGAAGCGGATGTCGTTGGCGATCTTGAATAGCGCGGCTGCAGCAGCGTTGATCGCACCGTGCGAGAACACCATCGCGTCATGGGCTGCGAGCGCCTCGAACTTGTTTGGCGCCGTCACGAACGGTAGGCCGGTCAGCGCCGCTACGTTTTGGGCGACGGCTTCGGCGAAACCGACCGGCGCGTTGAGGCCGGTGCCGACCGCGGTGCCGCCCTGGGCCAACTCAAGCAGGCCCGGCAACGTCTGCTCGATGCGCACGATCGCGTTTTCAACCTGGGTCGCGTAGCCGGAAAATTCCTGCCCCAATGTCAGCGGGGTCGCATCCTGGGTGTGCGTGCGCCCGATCTTGATGATGTCTTGGAATTCGTTCTGCTTAACGACCAAGCTCGCGTGCAGGTGGCGCAACGCGGGCAGCAGATCGCTGGTGATTTGCTCCGCGCAGGCGATGTGCATGGCCGTCGGGTAGGTGTCGTTCGACGACTGGCTCATGTTGCAGTGATCGTTCGGGTGGACCGGCGTCTTCGAGCCCATCTCGCCGCCCATGATCTGGATGGCGCGGTTCGCGATCACCTCGTTGGCGTTCATGTTCGACTGCGTGCCCGAACCGGTCTGCCAGACGACGAGTGGGAAATGCTCATCGAGCTGGCCTTCCATCACTTCTTGCGCGGCCTGGTTGATGGCTTCGCCGATGGGGGCGTCAAGTTTGCCAAGCGCCATGTTGGCGGTGGCGGCCGCGCGCTTGACGATGCCGAGCGCACGCACGATCGGGCGCGGTTGTGTTTCCCAGCCGATCGCGAAGTTGCCAAGGCTGCGTTGCGCTTGGGCGCCCCAGTACTTGTCGGCGGGGACATCGATCGGGCCAAAGGTGTCGGTCTCGGTGCGGGTGCTGGTCATGGGGGCCTCTGTCGTGGGGCGCTGTTCGCCGCGCGCCGCGGCGGAGCAGGCTGAGGGATCGGTCGCGCCGGCCTTTGTCCGGCGGGCCTTGAAGGATCGGCATCAAAATGCGGCCGGCGGCAAACGACGCTTTGCCTTGTGCGAAAATGCGTGCGGGATCGCCGCGGCGCTAACTTTGGCGCTTGCGAAAGGCGTCCAGGCTGACGACTTTTTCGTCGTCGTTATCGCTTTCAGGCTGGTCGACGCCGTCGTCCTGGCCAGCGTCAGTGCCTGCGGCGGTGAGATCATCATCGGGCTTGGCCGGCGCGGTCGCATCGCCGTTTGGGGGCCCTTCGCTGGAAAGCCCGGTGGCGCGCTCTGGCTTCGGGGCGTCGGCCTGCGGTATCACAGCCGGCTCGAGAGCCTCGTCTCCTGTGATGCCGGGACGATCGCGTGTGGCGTGATCGTCGACCTCGCCCGCTTTAGCGTCCGAGGCTTCGCTGTCGCTTGGCGCCGGTAGGGCTGCTGGCGAAACGCCGGCGCCGTTCTTGATGCGCTTTTCGCGGCTTGGCGAACGTTTGCGTACGGGGCTCGCGTCTTCGTCGTCCGCGCCTGCGCCAACCGGCTTGAGGATCGGTTTTGCACCACCATTGGGCCCCGCGCCCGCATCGAATTGGAAGCCTTCCCCCTCGCCGGTTTGCGTCAGCTCAGACTCCTCGAACTGCAAGCCGTAAGGCACGGAGGGATCGAAGAACACTTTGACCGCAGCGAACGGCACCACCAGCCGCTCGGGGATGCCGTCGAACGTCAGCTTCACTTCAAAACGGTCGTCGCTGACCAGCAGATCCCAGAAGCGGTGCTGCAGGACAATCGTCATCTCGTCGGGAAACTTGGCGAGCAACCGCCGTGATATGTTGACGCCGGGAAACGTCGTGTTGAAGGCCACATAGAAGTGGTGCGCGCCTGGCAGGCCGTCTTTGACGACGCGCTTGAGCACCGCGTGGACCACGCCGCGCATGGCGTCCTGGGCGAGGCGATCGTAGTCGATGGTGTCAGTGGTCATAGGGTGTCGCGCAGGTTGAGGGCGGGCCTAAGGATAAGGCGTAAAGAGAGCGCGGAGCGCGCGTCTCTTAGGCGGAACGTGTGAGCTAGTGATCGTCAATGCGCAGCGATCGGGCAAGATCAGCGCGCGCAACCGCTGTGGATCAATGCGCCCGTGACCAATCATCGAAGCCGCATCAGGTTCCATGGCGTGGATATCACCATTGTGGACGCAAATACAACGAAGCCGGTTCGAGGTCGTGGCGCGGGTGCGCAACTCTTGGTGAGTGCCCGTCTGGTGAGTGCCCGTCTGGGTGAGTGCCAGTCTCAGTGAGTGCCGGTCTTGGTCCGCGCCAAGCTGTGAGCTCAGGCGCCCGCGTGATGAGCCTCGCGTCGTATCAGCATGAGACCATGATAGTCCGGGTGAATAATGGAGGGCTTCTGTTGCCCGGTGCCCTCCGTACCGCGCCAAACCTTGCTAGAGGTCAGGACTTAGGTCGAAACCTTCGCACTGCATTACGCAGCGAGAGCGGTCTCAGCATAGTTGTCGTTTGCAACTATAAAGCAGCCCGATAACGGTGGTACCATGCCGAGCGAAAGATAGCCCTTTACACCCTCGTCGATCCTATTTCGCCCCCATCAGATGCCGCCGTCGTTGATGCTACGCTTGGCTGCTTTGAAGGCAGCACGTGGCTTGCATTGAGCGGCATGTGGTGGAGGCGCCGGGTACTGCCCCCGGGTCCGATGAGCTTATTACGACGTCCATTTATCGCCATAGCCAGGTCTCCCCAGCACCCTTAAGATAGGAGACCGCGGGTTAAAAATAAAGCCTGTGGCGCGGGCTGCTCGCTTGGTCCTGCTGCGAGGCGTGGATGAGTGATGTTCATTTTCCACACGCGCGCGTCGCTGTTCTGGCCGATCGACGCCTTGCAGCGCAGCCGCAACTCCCGCATGGTTAATGACCAAAGCATGCGTAAGGGAGTTCGCAGATGGTGTACGCGCCGGTCGATGCCGGGACGGTTTTGTGGTTGGATTTCGATGCCCTGGGCTTTGCGCGCCCGGAAATGGAAAAGACGCGGCCCGTGGTGGTGCTTTCGCCCAAGACAAAGCAGCGCGATGGCACGGTGGTCTGTGTGCCGATCACCTCGGCGTTGGGCAATTTTTCGAACCCTGACGCCATTGAGATCACCAACAAAACGTTTGTTGACGGCAGCCCGACCGGGCGCTCTTTCGCGCTTTGCAGCCATCCGATTACGGTGTCGTTGAGCCGGCTCACCCGCTACCAGGGCCAGGCACGCCGCAAGACGAACGCGCGCGCGAACTACCAGAAGGGCTCGCGCATCGTGGGCGAGGATCTCAAGACCATCCGCGTGGCGGCCTTCAGGGCCATGCTGAGCGATGATGAGTTTGTGAACCTTTTGTCGCGACGCCATCGCGATCTCATCAAGCGGCTGCGGACGCGCCAGGAGAAATCCAGGCGGCTTGGCCGCCGGGCCGCGCCGGGTAAAGGGCGTAACGCACAAGGGAAACGCGCCAAGCAAACCACGCCAGCGCAGAAACAGGCGCTCTACGCGGCCCAGCGGGGCCACCAACGGGGCCTCCAACGGGGCGAAGGGCAAGGGCCTGCCGCCAACCGGCGCTAGAGTTCATCCGCATCAGGTGGACTCACCTGAGGCGAAAGATGAACGGCAAAACAAAAGCTTAGATGTCGGTTCTGCTTCGACTTGAAGCGAACCGGCCTTAGAGCAACGGGCGCAAAGTGTGAGTCGCCGGCTTAAACACTCACGCCTTCCCTTTGCGCCCAAAGCTGCTCTGCACTTCAAGATTAGATCATCTTTGGGCGATTTCGGGCTCACCCGTGGTGATCCCGATAAATCGCCCGATGATCTA
>JBCBJZ010000061.1:0-275 GCA_038522635.1 Pseudomonadota bacterium
CGAAGGCGAAGATGAAGCGCGGATGCCATTCCACCGCGCGCGTTTCAAAGGCGAACGCGCCGAGCGCCATCAGCACGGCTGCACCGGCAAACTGCAACGCGCTGCCGCTGACGAGATCGATGTTCGCCAGGCGACGTTTTTGTTCGATGGTGGCGAAGGTGAAGGCGATCAGGCCGATGACGGCCGCGATCAGGGTCGCCGGGCGGATGCCGGCATCAGCGAAATCGGCTTTGGGGAGAATGATCATCGCGACGCCGAAAAGGCCGAGCACCAAC
>JBCBJZ010000061.1:285-19667 GCA_038522635.1 Pseudomonadota bacterium
CCATCGCCTGGCGCGGCAGCGCTTCGCCAAGCATCACACGCGCTAACACCGCGGTCGTTAACGGTTGCAGACTGACGACCACGGCGGCAACGCCGGCTGGCATGCCGCGATCGATCGCCCAGAACACCGCGCCGAGATAAACCCCATGCATGAGCATGCCCACCCAGAGCGCGCTCAACGCCTGACTTGGGCTTGGCAAGCGGGCCCGCCAAAGGGCCGCGATCAGCGCCATCAGAAAGGCAACCACGGCGAAGCGCAGGGCCAGGAACGTGAAGGGTTCCGCGTAGGGCGCGCCCATCTTCGACCCGATGAAGCCGGTTGCCCAGAGCAGCACGAAAAGGCCAGGCGCAACGCGGGTCAGGGTCATCGGGTCAGGATCATGGGGCGGTTTGCGCGGTGCGCTGGATCGTTGACAAGCACGCTAGAGCAACGGGCGCAAATCGCGGATCACCGGCTTACACACTCACGCCTTGCCTTTGCGACCAAAGTTGCTCTGCACTTTAAGATTAGATCATCTTTGGGCGATTTCGGGCTCACCTGTGGTGATCCCGATAGATCGCCAGATGATCTAGCACGCGGCCTGCATCCCGCGATAGCGAAGCGAACGCATGGCAGCGTTGCGCGCGCTCAGCTTTCCTTTTGCGGCGTGCGCGATGATGATCGAGGCTCTCAACACCGCGGCGGTGAGATCGAATTCGCCCGACGGGCATCTGCGCGAGCGTGAACACGGCCTCCCAAACGGCGCCCCCCCCCAACCGGAGACAGCGATGCTGCGCCCTTCGCTCCGCCGCTTTGCACATTCCGGCAGCAAAACCCCCCTGGCGGCCGGCGACAACCTGCGCGCAAGTCTGGCCGTGCTTGCGGGCATGGCACTCTTCATCTGCAACGACACGCTGACCAAGACCGTTTCCGACACCCTGCCGACCGGTCAGATCATCACGCTGCGCAGCGCCTTTGCGCTCGCCTTTATCGTGCCGCTCGCGTTCTACACGGGCGCTTTGCGAGACCTGCGCGCGGCCTACGCACCCGCGATGATCTGGCGCAACATCGGGGAAGCGGGCGGTGTGCTGCTGTACCTGACGGCGCTGTTCAACATGCCGATCGCCAACGCCACCGCGATCATGCAAGTGCTGCCGCTCGCCATCACCGCAGGCGCGGCCCTGTTCCTGGGCGAGCGCGTCGGGTGGCGTCGCTGGCTGGCCGCCGGCATCGGCCTGATCGGCGTGCTCATCATCATCAAGCCGGGGCATAATGCCTTCAACGCATGGTCGCTAGCGGCGTTGATCGGGGTGTTCTTCATCGTGCTGCGCGACCTTGCGACCCGGCGCCTTCCCACGCACACACCGACGCTCTACGTCACCACCGTCACAGCGGCCGTGGTCACGGTTGCGGGGCTTGGCCTTGGCCTTTTTGAGACGTGGATGATGCCGCGCGCGGTGGAACTTTTGATGCTGGCCGGGGCTGCCCTGTTCGTTCTGGGTGGCTACGCGGCGATGATCTACGCCATGCGCGCGGGCGAAGTGTCCGCCATCGCGCCGTTCCGCTATTCGATCATCCTATGGGCGATCGCAATCGGCTACGTGGTGTGGGGCGATGTGCCGACGCTCTCCACCCTGCTGGGGATCGCGATTGTGGTCGGCGCTGGCCTCTACACGTTCTACCGCGAGCGCACGCTCGAACGGGCAACAAGCGGTGGGCAATCTAAGGCCGGTAGGTGAAGCTGTCAGGTATATGAAGCCGGCAGATCATGAAAGGGCCGCCCGGCTGACAACGCAGCGGACGGCCCCTTCAAAAGAGGTTTCGCGTGAGCTACTCGGCGGCGATGCGCACGTAGGCCCCGTTGCCGACCGGGCATGCGGCCCACAGTTCGTTCAAAGCCTGACCGAGCTTGGCAATATGAGCGTCGGTGTGCAGCGGCGTCGGCGTCAGGCGGATGCGTTCGGTCCCGCGCGGCACCGTTGGATAGTTGATCGGCTGCACGTAGATGCCGTGCTCTTCCAGCAGCGTGTCGGTCACCGCCTTGCAGTGCACCGGATTGCCGACGAGCACGGGCACGATGTGCGAAGGGTTATCCATCACCGGAAGATCATCGCCCTTGAGCGCCGCCTTCAAGGCCCGCGCCCGTTCCTGGTGCTGCGTGCGTTCAACGTCGCTCTGTTTGAGGTGGCGGATGCTGGCCAAAGCGCCAGCCGCGATCACCGGCGAAAGCGACGTGGTGAAGATGAAACCTAGCGCGTAGGAGCGTATCGCATCGCAAAGGTCAGCGGTCGCCGCGATGTAGCCGCCCATCACGCCGAAGCCTTTGGCGAGCGTGCCGTTGATGATGTCGATCCGGTCCATGACGCCATCGCGTGCGGCCACGCCCGCGCCGCGCGGCCCGTACATGCCAACCGCGTGAACTTCGTCGAGATAGGTCAGCGCGCCATACTTGTCCGCCAGATCGCAAATCGCTTCGATCGGTGCGATGTGGCCGTCCATCGAGTAGACGCTCTCAAACGCGATGATCTTGGGCGTGCTGAGCGGATAGCGCTTCAGCATCGCTTCGAGATCGTCGAGATCGTTGTGGCGCCAGATGCGCTTTTCCGCACGGCCGTTGCGCATGCCCGTGATCATCGAGGCATGGTTTTTCTCATCGGAGAATAGCACCGTGCCTGGGATGAGCTGGCAGAGCGTCGACAGCGTCGCGTCGTTGGCGACGAAGGCCGATGTCATGAGCAAAGCTGATTCCTTGCCGTGCAGGTCGGCGAGTTCGCGCTCAAGTTCGACATGGTAATGCGTTGTGCCCGAGATGTTGCGGGTGCCGCCGGAGCCCGCGCCAACCTTGTCGAGCGCCTCATGCATGGCGTTCAGCACGACCGGGTGCTGGCTCATGCCCAGATAGTCGTTCGAACACCACACGGTGACCTCACGCAGCCCATCGCGGTGGTGGTAGTCGGCTTGCGGATACTTGCCGCGATGGCGTTCGAGATCGGCGAACACGCGGTAACGACCCTCGTCCCTGACGGCGGCGACCTTGGCTTTCAAAATAGCGTGGTAGGGGGTCATGGAGGTGGCCTTTCTCGACGATGCGTGTCTGCGGAACTTGAAATGACTGTGCTGTGTGCGGCGTTCGGTGTGCGGTGCTGCCCGCGCCGGGGTTTAAGAGCGGGCGCGGCGGAGGCGAAACAGGGGTGGTGGCCATGGCGATGTGGCGGCGCTGACGCGCACATGCGGCGCAAGCGGGCCCTGGGTTGGCGACCCAGCGATGACACCGGTCAAACTGCGGTGCGCGGTCGCGTCGCCCTCAAGGATCACTTGCTCCCCTTGGCCCACTCGGCCCACTGGGCCGACATGACTCTCACGGCTCGCAAGGCTCTCTGGGGTCCGCGTTGATGCGGGAGGCACAGCGGCAGGCGTGGCCGCTCTATCATCTGCCGGGGCGTAGGGGTGAGCGTGGGCGCGCGCGTGCGGGTGGTGTCGATCAGGGGTTGTGGCCGGCGCCGCCGGCACTGCGGCAGGCGCAAAAAGCGGCGTCCAGAGCTTGGTCGCCTCAAGCGGCAGCACCAAGAACCAGTGCTCGAGCACCGCAAGCGCCATCAAGGTTGCAACAAGCGCGAGCCCCGTCTGCGCGAACGTTCCTGCCGGCGCCGCCATCGCCTGCTGAAAGAGCCAGGCGGTGATCAGGCTCGACACCGTCACGCTCAAGGGGAACAGCGCGTTCATGGCGCGCTTGCGGAAATAGCTGCTGAGGTAGGCCATGTGGGCTGGCAGGAACGCTTCAGCGTGGTTGCGCACGCCCAAAAACATGTTGAGCTTGGCGCTGAGCCGCATGCCCCACAACACCATGAAGGTCCACACACCGACCTGGTTGGCACCGTTCCAGGCGAGCAGCACCAGCACCGCGGCCATCACGGCGATCGCGATCTCGTGGTAAAGCACGGCGCCGGCGGCTTCGCGAAACCGCTGCAGGCCCTTCACGCCTGGGGTCGCGGCCTGTTGCCGGGGGCCGGTGATAAAGCCCGCGTAAAACGTGAGTTCGAGCCAACCCCAGCAGATCAGTGCGAACGCGAAAGCGCTGAGTGCCGCGGTCGGCGTTGCCTGGGTCGCAGCATCCGCAAACCCGATCAAAGCAAGCGCCATTACCGCGGCGGCCGCGTACTGCACATAGACGCGCGCGCCCTGCGGCACCTGATCGAGCAGCAAGACGACCCCGGTGGCGAACCACCAGATGAGGATTGTCAGGCCGATCGGGGTCAGCAGTTCGATCATCGTTGCCTAGCTTGCGTTCTCTGTAAGAGCGCTGGTGTGCTCTGTTTCACAAGGCGCACATGGCGTGAAAGCGCGCCTTGCGTTCGTTCTTGGGCCGTAGGCCAGCTCACGGTCGCAACCGCGATCGCGGCGCCTACCAGGCGGGAGACAGCCGGCTCTTGACCGGCAGCGCGTTCTTTTGCGTGCGCATGAAGTAAAGCCGCGCAAAGGCGCCGCCGGCTGCTGCGACGAGCCCGGCTCGCTTCAGGCCGCCAAGCACACCACCCTTCCTCTTCGCCTCATCCATGCGTTCGCTGATGACCCGAAGCCGCTCCAGGTGCTCGTAGAATTTCGGGTTCTCGATATCGAGCGTCAGCGGGAACACCTGGCGCGAGATTTCCGTGGTGATGCGGAAAACCTGCTTGCCGTATTCCTTGGGGTCGAGCCCTAGCGCCTTGTGGAACGCCGGTCGCGCGTGATCGCGGATGTACATGGTCGCGAACACGGCCAGCAGGAAGAAGCGCACCCAATGGCGGTTCATGCCGCTCAGCAGCTTGGGATTCGCCCGCATCAACAGCGCGAAGGCTTCACCATGGCGGAACTCATCGTTGCACCACTTCTCAAACCACTTGAAAATCGGATGGATGCGCTTGTCAGGGTGGCGCTGCAGGTGCCGATAGATGGTGATGTAGCGCGCGTAGCCGATCTTTTCGGACAGGTAGGTCGCGTAGAAAATGAACTTCGGCTTGAAGAACGTGTACTTCTTCTTGCGCGTCAGATAGCCCAGATCGATGCCCAGGCCGAAGTCCTTCAGACTGTCGTTGAGGAAGCCGGCGTGGCGCGCTTCATCGCGCGCCATCAGCTTGAACAACTGGCAGATGTCAGGGTTCGTCCCGCGCTTTTTCATTTCCGCGTAAAGCACGCAGCCTGAGAATTCCGCCGTCAGCGAACTCACCAGGAAGTCGACCAACTCACGGCGCAGATCTTCAGGCAGCGCCATCAGATCGATCTTGTCCCATTCATCGCCGCGCTTGAAGTGTCCCTTGTTGGGGTCGTTCTCCATCTCGGTGATGAGTTGGTCCCACTCGGCGCGCACCGACGACACGTCGATCTTGTCAAGCTCGTCGAAGTCGGTGGTGTAAAAGCGCGGTGCAAGCACGGTGTTTTGCTCGGCCCACGCGGTGGTGTCCTGTTTGGTGATGGACAAGCGCTCAATGGTCATAGGTGGCGCTCCTCGCTGAAGCTGAATTCGCAAAGCTCCATGAATTCCAAATCACCGGTGAGGCGCGTCCATGCGCGCTCGATCGGGCCGGCACGGGTGACGACCGCGTTGCGCCGGATCTCACGGCTTTCGCCATAAGGCACAATGATGGGAGCGCCTTCGACTTCCACCGCATCGCCGGGCTGGATCTTAACGTCACCGTCGAGTTCGACGTGCGCCTCCAGGCTGTCGAACGTGTTGATGACGCGTACCGTACACGCCACCTCCTGCGTCCGTTTTGTGAACAAGGCCATCTCAACCGCCCTTCTCTTTTACCGCTTTCGTTACCGCTCAATGCCTTCCGCCCTACCGCTTTTGTTGAGCGACAATGGGTCCTGGACGGATGGACCTCTTCACCGCTGTTCGGCGCCTCCGCCGCATCTTCTTGCGCACAAGAGTGAGTGTGCGCCTTCACGTCCTCAAGTCTTCCAAGTCGGCAGTGGCCGGACGTGCGTCCGTCCCCCTGCTGTTGCCTGTGCCCGCTCGCGGTGCGCGCTTGCTTCTCGCAGCCATCCCGCGGGCTTTGATTTCGCACCCGCTAAGCGGGCGACGCACCCTCGATGTCAGGCCGGGCAATGTCAGGCTGGGCAATGTCAGGCCGGGCACGATGGCCAGCGCCGGCATGCAAGGGGCGCGTGCGCACCACCTTCGGCGGGCTCAACACGTGCGCTGCTTCGTGCAAGCGCGCGTGCGATCCCAGCGCGTCGCTCAGGATTTTCGCCACGTCGTTGACATCGTGGATGCCGCGCATGGCGGGCACGGTGCCCTGCCAACTCCAGGGCCGGTTGTGCGGCCACAGCGCGAAGAACGAGATGCGCTCCTTGTCGAGCAGCGCGAGCGAGAGGTCACCCGAGCCATCACCGCGCGCCTTGCAGGCCGCGATCGCGACCTTGCTGAACGGCACGTTGACGGCCATCGGCATCACCACGCCGTGGCGGATGATCACGCGCTCGCTGGTGATGGTGTAGATCGTGTTGATCGCCACCAGCCAGCCGGCCAACACCGCAAAGCCGATGATGGCCGCACCCACCGCCAGCATCGTGAAGAAGACGAACGCGATCTGCCCCGCGCCCGCCCCGTGGTTGAGGCCCGAGAAGATCGACGAAACCGCGATGATAGCAAAGATCGCTGCGACCCACTTGGTTGGGAAGATGCGATGCCCGAAGCGCCAGGGATCGGGCGCGCCAGACCACAGCTTGACTTCACCGCCGGGCAGCGCTTCTGGCAGGCCCGGCGTTGGCTCAAAGGCGAAATCATCGTCCCTCATACGATCGGCTCCGCACGCTCAGGCGTGGCATACAGCGTGCCTGCGCCGTAATAGGCCTGGATCTTTTCCTCTTCGAGCATCGTGATCTCGCCGTTGTCCTTGAGGCCCGGCACGTCCTTGAATTGCTCAGCCAGGATCGCGCTGACGTGGATCTCAACGTTCGGCTTGGGCTTCTTCATGGAGATGAACTCCTGGAAACGATCGCGGTCGGTCTTGATGTTGGCAAACAGCCAAGGCACCAGGACACGCTGCGCCGTTGCGCCCTCACCGACAGGGCCCGCGAGCTCAACTTCGAGGTAGCGGATCACAAAGTCGGAGCGGTCAACCCAGATGTCGGAGACCTTGCCTGCGAGCGCACCGTCCGCGCCGTACACGTTGGCGTCGCGCGGATCGATGTCCTGTTCCGCAACCGTGAAATCACTTGCGACCCGGATCGGCACCACACGGGCATGCCCTTCGAACGTCGTGTCCACGACGTCAGCACGCTCAGCCCATGCGCCGGCGCCGATGCCATCCTTCATCGGATTGCCGGTCGGGACCAGCGGGGAGCCTGCGCCGCCAAGCGCAAATTCCGCGTTGAACGTGCGGGTATCGGCTGAGGCCGGATCGGGTGCCACTTTGGTGCGCCCATCGTTCGTGATGAACGTCTTGGGCGCCGGCATCCAGATGTCCTGGTTGAGCGGCTTACCGCTCGGGTCAGCGACCAGCGGGAAGCCCTCACGGCGTCCCTCGCGCTGCAGGTAATAGACAAGGTAGGCGAACCCGGCCCAGAACAGGTAAAGCGCGATCAGC
This sequence comes from Pseudomonadota bacterium, assembly GCA_038522635.1. Lineage (GTDB taxonomy): Bacteria > Pseudomonadota > Alphaproteobacteria > Rhizobiales > Hyphomicrobiaceae > JBCBJZ01. The sequence continues at coordinate 7,833 of JBCBJZ010000061.1, forward strand.
GCCCAATCGATGTGTTCCATAATCTGTCTCCTCCTAGTCTCGGACGTTTGGCCCGCATACGACGGACCCCGTTGCTGTGAGCGGCCATGCCGCCCGTTCGGGGCTGATGAAAGCGTCGCGTCGCGACACCGCCCCAGGATGCCAGGCGCTAGCCCGGCGACTGCGAAATGCCGAAGCGCTCCATCGGTTTTCGCTCGCTCGCGCGCATGTGGCGGGCGAGCGGGCCGATCACGATGATCGTGGCGAACAGCAGCGCGATTTCGAGTTGGTAGGTCACCACGTAGCCAATGGTGCTGCCATCGAACTGCGCGCCGAACGCGCCGCCCTTCGCCAGCGCGGAAACGCCATCGCGGGTCGCACCGCCGATCGCCATCGCGAGGCCGGTGCCCGTTGCCTGGACCGCACCCCAGGCGCCCAAAGCGAGGCCGGTCTTGTCCTCGCTCGTCTGCGCCATCGCCGCCATCAACGTGCCAACCGCGAACAGGCCGCTGCCAAACCCGATCAACGCGGTGCCGATCTGGAACATGACCACCGAGCCGAGCGGGCCCGAGATCAGCACGAAGCCGAACGCCAAGATGCCGACCAGCGCGCCAAGCCCGGCCAGCCGTGAAGCTTCGTAACCCCGTCCCAACAGGCGGGCCGCTAGCGCAAAGCCGACCAGGCTGCCGCCAGCCATGAAGGCGGTCAGCGTCGTGGTTTCAGCGACGCTCAAGCCCAACACTTCGCCGCCGTAGGGCTCCAGCAACACATCCTGCATGCCAAAGGCCGCCGCCCCGAGCCCGACCGCCAACAGCAAGCGGTACGGGCGATGGTCGTCGCGATAGGCGCGCCACGCTTCGAAGAACGTTGGCCGCACACGGTCAGGCGCCGTCAGCACCATGTTGCGCGGCTCCTGCTTCCACAGCGCCACATGGTTGAGCGCGATCGCCACCATGGCGCAGCCCTGGATCACCTGGATCAGCGTCTGTGGGGTTAGATCGGTGAGCAAGCGGCCGAGCACCAACGCTGAGATCACCATGCCGACGAGCAGCATCACGTAGAGCAGCGCGATCACGCGGGGACGGGACTCTTCATCGGAAAGGTCGGCGGCGAGCGCCAACCCGGCCGTCTGCGTCATGTGAACACCTGCGCCCGCGACGATGAAGGCGAGCCCGGCAGCGAGCTGGCCAACGATGGGCGGTGCGTTCGTCTCGCTCGTTAAGTTGAGCAACGCGAACGGCATGATCGCGAGCCCGCCAAAGATGAGCATCGCGCCGAAACAGAGATAGGGAACGCGCCGCCACCCCAAGAAGGAGCGGTGGGTGTCGGAGCGAAAGCCGATCAGCGCGCGCAAAGGCGCGATCACCATCGGCAGCGACACCATCAGCGCGACGAACGCAGCTGACACGCCCAATTCGACGATCATCACCCGGTTCAGCGTGCCCGTCAGCAGCACCAACGTCATGCCCACGCTGACCTGGAACAGCGACAGGCGCAGCAAGCGGCCGAGCGGCAGGTCCTTCGTCGCCGCATCCGCAAAGGGCAGCAACTGCATGAAGGCTTGCGCGCTGATCTGGCGGGTGAACGCCTGCAGCTTCTTCATCGCTTCACAACCTCCATGGCATGCGAGGTGTAAAAACCGCTCTGGATCTGGCCGTCGCGTCCGATCGCCCACGCGTCGAGCAAACCTGCCTCGTTCATCCGCCAACGCAGCCGGCCCGTAGCCACGGGCATGATCGCCGGAGCTCGGTCAGCACGCGGGAAGAGGCGGCCGGCGGTGTGCATGGCGCGCAGCGCGAAGGTGGCGGGCGCGTAAGTGAACAACATGCGGGTGGTGGTGCGCGTGGCGAGCTGCGCGAGCACGTTGGCGATCTGGCGCGCGGGGTAGTGGATGAGGCTGTCCATCGCGACCACGGCATCGAAGCGGCCGAGCGCGGGCGCCAGCATGTCGCCGACGCCGTAGGTAATGCGCGGCATGAGAGCGTCGGGCGTGCGTTCGCGTGCCACGTCGACCAGGCTGCCTGCGATGTCGATCGCGACAACTTGCGCGCCGCGCTCAGCAAGCGCGATCGCCATGGCCCCGGTTCCGCATCCCGCATCAAGCACACGCGCGCCATGCAAATCGTCCGGCAACCAGCTCAACAACTGTGCCCGCATGCCATCACGGCCCGCCCGCACGGTCGCACGGATGCCGCTCACGGGCGCGTCCGACGTCAGACGCTGCCAGGCCTGCGTCGCGGTCTGGTCGAAGTAGGTCTGCAGTTCATCGCGCCGGCTGGTGTAGCTGGTATCGGCTGCCATGGGGTTCACTCAAGCGTGTGGGGACTGGGGTTCAAGCAAGGGACGCGAGCGCGTTGGCGCGTTGGCCCGGAAGCGCGCTGCAACGCGTCAGTCGAAGCCGAGGAAGTCGAAGATCTCCCGGTCTTTCATGGGTTCAGCGTGGAGGGCTGGCGTGCCGGCATAGAGCGCAGCGGCAAGGCGCAGGTACTCGTTCGTCACCGCTTCCAGCTCCGGCGACGGCTCCATCTCAAACAGCGTCGCCTTTTTGAGGCGGCTCTTGCGGATGATGTCGAGGTCGGGGAAATGCGCGAGACGCTCAAGGCCGGTCGCCTCACAGAAGCGGTCGATCTCGTCGGTGGCCTTGCTGCGGTTGGCGATCAGGCCGCCCAGGCGCACATCGTAGTTCTTCGCCTTCGCGCCGATCGCCGCGACGATCCGGTTCATGGCGAAGATTGAATCAAAGTCGTTTGCTGTCACGATCAGCGCGCGATCGGCATGTTGGAGGGGGGCTGCAAAGCCGCCGCACACAACGTCGCCCAGCACATCGAAGATCACCACATCGGTGTCTTCCAACAGGTGGTGCTCCTTCAGCAGCTTGACGGTCTGACCGACCACGTAGCCGCCGCAGCCCGTGCCCGCCGGCGGACCACCCGCTTCGACACACATGACGCCGTTGTAGCCTTCGAAGACGAAGTCCTCGACCCGCAGTTCTTCGGTGTGGAACTCCACCGATTGCAGCACATCGATCACCGTTGGCATGAGCCGCTTGGTCAACGTGAAGGTGGAATCGTGCTTGGGATCACAGCCGATCTGCAGCACGCGTTTGCCCAACTTGGAAAACGCCACCGACAGGTTGGACGACGTGGTCGATTTGCCGATCCCGCCCTTGCCGTAGACGGCAAACACCTTGGCGCCCTCGATTTGGACGGCCGGGTCGGCGTGCACTTGCACGCTGCCTTCGCCATCGCCAAAGCCGGCCGACGCGCACGATCCGCATCCGGACTTCAAATCCAACGTCATGCCAATGCCTCGCTGCTGATGCCTTCAAGATGATCTTCGAGTTCGTCGCCCGCTTCGCGCAGGGCGGCGAGCGTTGCTTCGTCGGGCTGCCAGTAGTTGCGCGCTTCAGCTTCGATGAGCCGGTTGGCGAGCTTGGCGGAAGCGGCCGGGTTCAATTTCGCCAGCCGCGCGCGCATGGCAGGATCGAGCACGTAGGTCTGCGTGATCTGCTGGTAGACCCAAGGGGCGACCTGGGCGGTGGTGGCCGACCAGCCCATGGTGTTCGTCACCGTCGCCTCAATCTGGCGCACGCCTTCGTAACCGTGCTTGAGCATGCCCTCGTACCATTTGGGGTTGAGGGCGCGCGTGCGCGTCTCCAGCGCCACTTGTTCGTTGAGCGTGCGCACTTGGCCGCTGCCGCGTGTCTGATCACCGATGTAAACAGCGACGCCGCGCCCTTGCGCGCGTTCGGCCGCCTTGGCGATCCCACCGAGGGTATCGAAGTAATGGTCGATGGTGGTGACGCCGAGTTCCACCGATTCCAAGTTCTGGTAGGCGAGATCGATCTGCGCCAGCACCGCACTCATGACGGCGGGTTGATGCGCCGGTTTTCCGTCACGGCCGTAAGCGAAGGACTTGCGGCTCTCGAAGATGTCGGCGAGCTCGTCTTCATCTTCCCAGGCTGAATCGGTGATGAGCTGGTTGACGTTGGAGCCGTAGGCGCCATCGGCGTTGGAGAAGACGCGCAGAGCCGCCGTTTCCAAGTCACAACCGTGCGTTTCCGCATAGGCCACCGCGTGCTTGCGCACGAAGTTCTTGTCGTGCGGCTCAGCCGCCGTGGCTGCGAGATAGGCGGCTTCCGCCAGCAGGCGCGTCTGCAAAGGCAGCAGATCACGGAAGATGCCCGACAGCGTCACCACGACATCGATGCGCGGGCGCTCAAGTTCGGCAAGCGGGATCAGTTCGGCGCCGGCGAGACGCCCGTAGGGATCAAAGCGTGCCCGCGCGCCGAGCAGCGCCAGAACCTGCGCGATCGGCCCGCCTTCGCTCTTCAGATTGTCGGTGCCCCACAACACGAGCGCAATCGTTTCAGGCAGGGTACCGTGTTCGTCCTGGTGGCGGGCGATGAGGCGGGCGGCTTGTGCAGCGCCGTCCCGCGCGGCGAAGGCGCTTGGGATCTTGTAGGGATCGAAGCCGTGGATGTTGCGGCCGGTGGGAAGGATTGCAGGTGTACGGATCAGATCGCCGCTCGAAGACGGCGGCACGAAGCGGCCATCGAGCGCGTGGATGAGGGCTTCGACTTCACCGTTGACGGCGAGCTTAGCGTTGGTGTCGGCGAGCGTGGCGAGGGTGGCGTGGGCCGCTTCGAGATCGGTGGGGCTTGCGCCGGCAACATCGTGCGCTGCCAGATGCGCGGCCGCCTCCTGCACCTGACCGGTTGCAACCAACGTCTCAATCGCCGCGCGCGGGACACGACGCTCAGGCGCCAACGCGGTTTCCGCTTCGCAGATCGCCTCCAGCATGTCGGTGCGCGCGGGCGCATCCATCGGCGCGCCGAGCACGTGCAGCCCATCGGGAATGAGCGTGTGCTCCAACTCCACCACGGCGGCGTGCAACGCATCGATGGCCGGCGCGTCAGCCGGTGTCCAGATCGGCTCCAGCGGCGCCAAGTCGAAGGCGGCGGCCTGCGCCTGAATGAGCGGCGCAAGATGCGCGCGCTCGTCGTCATCGGCCTTAGCATCAGCGAGCGCGGCATCGCGTGGGCCAGCCATCGGCGCTGCCTTCGGGTCGGCGGCAGCGGGCAACCCGCGCCAACGCTCCAGCGCGGCCTTGAGATCGCAAAGCCCCTTATAGAGCCCCGCTTGCGTGATTGCCGGCGTCAGGTAGCTGACCAACGTCGCGGCCGCACGCCGTTTCGCGATCATGCCTTCCGACGGGTTGTTGGCAGCGTAGAGGTAGACGTTGGGGAGCGCGCCGATGAGACGGTCGGGCCAGCACGCCGCCGACAGCGCGGTCTGTTTGCCGGGCATGAATTCGAGCGCACCGTGGGTGCCGAAGTGCAGCACAGCGTGGGCCGCGAAATCTTCCTTCAAATAGCGGTAGAAGGCCGCGAAAGCGTGCGTTGGCGCGAAGTCGCGCTCAAACAGCAGCCGCATCGGGTCACCCTCGTAGCCGAAGGCTGGCTGGATGCCGATGAAGATGTTGCCCAGCCGTACGCCGAGCACCTGGATGCCGCCGGCTTCCGTTTGATGCTTGCCGGGCGCCGGGCCCCATTGCGCTTCGATCTCAGCGAGATGGGTTTCGCGTGCCACATGATCGTTGGCGGAAACGAGGGCGTGGACGTTGGCGCCGGCGCCCTTGTCACGCGCGTTGCCCTCAAGGACGCGATCGCGCAACGCATCGACGCTTGGTGGCACGTCGACGGTGTAACCGGACGCCTTCAGCCCCTGCAGGGTGTTGAACAGCGATTCCCACACCGACAGGAAAGCTGCCGTTCCGACCGCGCCTCCATTCGGTGGGAAGTTGAACAGCACGATGCTCAAACGGCGCTCAGCGCGCGGCGTGTGGCGCAATTTGATGAACCGATCGACACGCGCGGCCAACATCGCAACACGTTCGCCATGCGCCTTCATGTCAAAGCCGTGCACGGCGCGGCCTCCGGCCCGCCCGCTTCCGACCTGTGGCACACGATGGGCCTCGCCCGCATGCTCGCGCCCGCCAAACAACATGCTGCCCGTCGCCCCATCGAGTTCTGGGATCGCGACCATCATGGTGGCTTCGACCGGCAACAGGCCGCGCGCCGACGCATCCCATTCGCTAAGCGACTGGAACTCCACCGCGTGCGCGGCGATGTAGGGTACATCGAGCCCGATCAGGGTTTGCGCGGCCGCTGCCGTATCGTTATAGGCGGGGCCGCCGACGAGGGAGAATCCGGTCAGCGAAACCAGCGCATCGATGGTCGGTTTACCGTCTGCCTTGAAGAACCGCTCCACCGCAGGGCGCGCATCAAGACCGCAGGCGAACGCGGGCACCACATCGTAGCCTTTGGCTTCGAAGGCCGCGATCACCGCATCGTAGTGACGGGTATTGCGGGCAAGCAGATAAGAACGCATCAGCAGCAGGCCGATCCGCCCCTTGGCGCAACCGGCGGGCGCGACCGGTAGATCGTCCACGCTCTCGCGCAAGGGCGGGGTCATCGCCGGGTGGTAGACGCCCGTCTCCGGGTAGGTCACGGGCGGCGCGGCTTCGACACACTCGCGCAAATGTGCGCGCGGTCCTTGCGCGTAGCGCGTCACCAGGAACCGGACCATGTTGGCGAAGTTTTCCTCCGACCCCGCCAGCCAGTACTGCATCGTGATGAAGTAGGCGCGCAGATCTTGCGCTGACCCCGGCACGAAGCGCAGCAGCCGCGGGATGCGGCGCAGCATCGCCATCTGCTTTTCGCCGGAACTTTGCCCGGTCTTCGGTTTGGCACCCTTGAGCCGCTTGATCAGGCCCATGATGCCGGTCGCCTCCCGGCCGAAATCGAGGCCGCCCAGATGCGACAGCTTGATCACGTCGCCGCCCGACATGAACGACACCAAGCAGTCGCAGGCATCGCGGCGGGCCTGCAGCGCTGGCATTACCGCGCGGATGTGCTCGTCCATGAAGAGCATCGAGACGATGATGATGTGCGCACGTTCGATGTCGGCGATGCAGCGTTCGCGGCCGTCAGGATCGTTCTCCCAGAGCGCGGTCGCATGCAGGGAGAGCTCAAGCTGCGGGATCTCAGCGCGCAGGTCGCGTTGCGCGCGCGCAGCCGTGCTCGCAAGGTGGTGGTCGAGCGTCACCACCACCACGCGCAAGGGTGTGCGTTCAGCGTCCGAAATGTGCTTTTGCATCGTACAGCGTCTCCACCGTGATCAGCGACAGACCGCGATCGCGGGCAAACAATTCGGTGTTGCGGCGCGCCTTACCGCGCACGAAGAAGGGAATGCGTTTGAGTTCAGCTTCGGCGTCGTGCGCCCAAGCGGTGGCGGCACCGGATGGGCTGCCCGGACCGTCTGGCGCTTCGGCGACCGCGACGGCGTCTACGGCGGCATCGACCGCGGCGGCGTTATGATCACGATGGACGCCGGCGTCGGGCCCAGTCGTGCCGGAGGTGAGCGTCGAAGTGGCGGTCGCGACGCGCTGCCCGCCGGGGCTGTGGGCGTGCAGGTGCGAAGGCGCGATGTCGTCGTTGAACTCGTGGTCCTCGCGGAAGAGCTGCAGCAGATGCTCCTCAAGCCCCATCATCAGCGGATGCACCCAGGTGTCGAACAGCACGTTCGCGCCCTCGTAGCCCATCTGCGGGGCGTAACGGGCGGGAAAGTCCTGGACGTGCACGGGGGCCGAGATCACCGCACAGCCGATCCCCTGCCGCTTGGCGATATGACGCTCCATTTGCGTGCCAAGCACCAGTTCGGGGCGCAGCTCTTCGATGGCCCGTTCAACGTCGAGGTAATCGTCGGTGATCAGCGCCTTGAGGCCGTAACGCTCCGCCGCGGCGCGGACTTCACGCGCTTGCTCACGAGCGTAGGTGCCAAGGCCGACAACTTCAAAGCCGAACTCCTCGTGCGCGACGCGGGCTGCTGCCACCGCATGGCAACCGTCGGCGAAAATGAAGACGCGTTTGCCGTTCAGATAGGTGGAATCAACCGAGCGCGCGTACCACGGCAACCGCAGGTCAGCCTCCAGCGCATCCGTCACGAACGTGCGCCCAAGCAGCGTGCCGATCTCTGCGATGAAGTCCCGTGTTGCGCCAACGCCGATCGGGACGACCGTGGTGTGGGGTTGTTTGTGCGCGCGCTTGAGCCAGCCCGCTGCCGTGTTCGCCAACTCCGGGTACATCACGACGTTGAAGTCGGCATCGGGGATGCGGGCGATGTCGGCGGGCGTTGCGTTGAGCGGGGCGACGACGTTGATGTCGATGCCAAGGGCGCTGAGCAAGCGCGTCAACTCGGTGACATCATCGCGATGGCGAAAGCCGAGTGCCGTTGGACCGAGCAGGTTGCAGGTGGGCCGCTTTGCCGTGTGCGTGGCCTCGACGGGTGTTTCGGGCCCATCGGACGGAGCGGCGGCGGCAGCAGCGGCAGGTGCCGGCGCCAACGTACGCACGAGGCGATAAAACGTTTCGGCCGCCCCCCAGTTCTCTTTCTTCTGGTAGCTTGGCAGCTCAAGCGGTACCACCGGCACCGGCAGCGCCAAAGCCTTGGCAAGCCCACCTGGATCATCCTGGATCAGTTCAGCCGTGCACGAAGCGCCGACCAGCATCACCTCCGGCTTGAAGCGTGCGAAGGCGTCGCGGGCGGCATCTTGGAAAAGCGCCGCCGTATCGCTGCCAAGATCACGCGCCTGGAACGTGGTGTAGGTGACGGGCGGGCGGTGGTCGCGCCGCTCGATCATCGTGAACAGCAGATCGGCGTAGGTGTCGCCTTGCGGCGCATGCAGCACGTAGTGGACGCCCTTCATGGCGGTTGCCACGCGCATCGCGCCAACGTGGGGCGGGCCTTCGTATGTCCAAAGCGTCAGTTCCACGGGCGCTCAAATCCTCAAAGTGTCGCGACGGATCAGCGGACGGGCGAACAACTCCGCCAGATCGGCGGCCTGCTCAAAGCCGTGCACGGGCGAAAACAGCAACTCGATCGACCACTTGGTGGTGAGCCCTTCCGCTTCGAGCGGGTTGGCGAGGCCGAGCCCGCATACGGCGATGTCGGGTTTCGCGGCGCGCGCGCGATCAAGTTGTTTTTCGACGTCCTGGCCTTCGCTCAGCTGGACGTCTTCGGGCATCAAGCTCAAATCGGCGGCGAGGATCTGGCGGTTCAGGTAGGGCGTCCCAACCTCGATGAGCGTCATGCCGCATTCGCGCGCGAGGAACCGGGCCATCGGTACCTCGAGCTGTGAATCGGGGAAGAAGAAGATGCTCTTGCCGTCGAGCTGTTGGCGGTAGCGGGCGAGCGCGCGTGCGGCGCGGGCCTCGTAAGGGGCAAGCACGGTGTCCGCGTGATCGGGATCGATGCCGAAGGCGGCTGCGGCGGCCTTGAACCACAGAGCTGTGCCCTCGCCGCCGAATGGGAAGGGAGCCTGGATCAGCGTTGCGCCGCGCTTTTGCAGCGCCAGCGTGGTCTGACCCAAGAAGGGCTGGGCCAGCAGCAGCCGCGTGCCAGGGCCGATCGCGGGCAATGTCTGCGCTGACTTCGCCGGCAGATAGACAACATCCTCGATGCCAAGCTGCGCGAAGATGCGGTTGAACTGATCTTCGACGATATCGGGGAGTGCGCCGACCACCATCAGTTGCGTGGTCGGGTGATCGGGTGCGCCAGCGTCGGCGTTGCGCGCTTGGCGAACGTCAGCCAGAGCGCCAGCGCGGGCCGGCAATTCTGGTGCCAGCGCTTCGAGGCAAAAGTCCTCGCCCTGGGTGAACGTGGTCTCGATGCCGCTCCCGGAATAGTTCACCACGCTCGTTTGCGGCGCGTGCAGCGCGTTGAGCCGTTGCGCAGCCCGCTGCAGATCAAGCTTGATGACTTCGGAGGGACAGGACCCCACCAGGAACAGCAGTTTGATGTCGGGGCGCCGGGAAAGCAGCGTGCCGACCACCCGGTCGAGTTCGTCGTTGACGTCCGACAGGCCCGCCAGATCCGCTTCCCCGATGATGGCCGTTGCAAAGCGCGGCTCAGCGAAGATCATGACGCCGGCGGCCGACTGGATCAGGTGCGCGCAGGTGCGTGAGCCGACGACGAGGAAGAACGCATCCGGCATTTTGCGGTGCAGCCAGATGATGCTGGTGAGGCCGCAAAAGACCTCGCGCTGACCGCGTTCGCGCAGCACGGGCGGGCGTGTTGGATGGGGGTGTGCACCGTCCATCATACAGCCTCCGCACGCGTGATGGCGGTGCCGTTCGGGTGGCCCGACGCCGGAACACTCTGCTGACCTTGATGGCCCTGCAGGCGTGCGGCCCGCAGCTTCAAAAGGAACTGCGCCGCGTTGATGACGTAAATCGCGTAGGCCGCGAGCGCGACCATCATGAGGGCGGTTTCACCTAACCAGCCCGTCGCGTAGGCCACGAGGTAGACCGTATGCAGAGCGATCACCGCAAAGCTGACCACGTCCTCCCAGAAGAATGCGGGCGCCAGCAAATACTGGCCGAAGACCACTTTCTCCCAAATCGCGCCGGTCACCATGATGGCGTAGAGGAAGAACGTCTTCACGACGATCGACAGGTGGGCGGCCTGGGCCCCTTCGCCGGTGGCGAGAAAGCGCAAAACGAGCCCCAAGCTGATCAAGAACACCAGGAACTGAGCGGGGGCGAGCACACCCTGGACCACCGTCCACACGCTCTCATCGCGGCGCTGACGCTGCGCAGGCGTGTAAAGTGCTGTGCCCTGATGGCTAAAATCCCCGTGTGATGGCATCGTTAAACCGCACACCCTTCATGCTGCTACACGACCGTCACTGCCAAAAAGCGTCAACTCAACTTGACGCTCATCAGGCGTTCATCATGCCAATTTAGGGGGCAGCTTAGCGGAGTGTCAATTGAAATTGACAATCGATGCTGACAGGTATTTTGTACAAGCTCATCGATACGCGCAGGCCTGATGAGGCTGTGTGCGCCCTCTCCAGCTTCGCGCGCCTGCGACAACTTGGTTTACTCATGCGTGTGGTTCGTGGTTTGCTTCCCCAGATAAGCGCGGTCGCCCTGCGAACCGTGCAAAAAGCCGGTGTCAACGAGCCGGCAAAGACGGGCAGGATGCTGCATTGTGCAGACCTGAACCGGGGGGCGGGGCGGGTTGCAGTGATGAGTTCGCGCGACGAGGATAATCCCGACGCAGAGCCCCATGAGCGGGGCTTTTCCGCGCGCTCGTCTGCCAGTGATGCGTCTGCACTAAACCTCCACGACAGCGCCTTACATGCACCGGCCCCTTGCGATCCGAGCGCGCTCCGGTCCGCGAAGGGCCTTGAAAGCGTGGTGGGCGCTGAAATCATCCCGAGATTGATGGTGTTGCACCGCGAGTTGGCCCGCCACGGCGGGCTGGGCGACACCGCCGATCCCTCGAACGCCGCCCCCGCAACGGGGCCCGGTCCATCTTTGGACGTTGAACATTTCGCCCGGCTGACGCTGCATAGCGATGCTGACCCCGCCTTCACCTACATCGATACGCTGCTCGCCAACGGCATCTCCGTTGACGACTTCATGATGAATTTGCTGGCGCCCACCGCCCGCCTGCTCGGCCAATGGTGGGAAGACGACGACGTCGACTTCGTGGACGTTACGATAGGCACCACCCGCCTGCAGCAAGCGATCCACCGGTTCGTGCCGCACAGCACGCCCATCAGCCATCCGCAGCAAAAACGCATTTTGCTGGCCCCGGCGCCCGACGAGCAACACTGCTTCGGTTTGACGATCCTGAGCGAAGTCATGCGCGCGCGCGACTGGCACGTGGCTGGCGGTAACGCGGTGACGCAAGGCGAGGTCGAAGACCTGGTCGCCCGCGAATCGTGGGATATTGTTGGTTTCTCCCTTGCCAACATGCGTCTCACCGATGCGCTGAGAGAGGCCAT
>JBCBJZ010000062.1:0-19583 GCA_038522635.1 Pseudomonadota bacterium
CTTCGCGGCATCAAGCCAGCCGACCCGTCCGTTACTTGCTGACTTTACTGGCAAACATCACTGGCGGATGCCTTCAACGTGCAGATCAAGCTCCACCACGGCCGATTGCGGGCCCAAGCTTTTCACCATACCGAAGTCGGCCATTTTGAAGCTCGTCGTGCCCGCGAAGCCCTGACGGAAGCCGCCCCACGGGTCTTTGCCGCCGCCGATGTACTTCGCTTCGATTTCAACCGGCTTGGTGACACCCAGGAACGTGAAGTTCCCGGTGATGATGGCAGTGTCTTCGCCCGTCACCTTGATGGCGGTGCTCTCAAACGTGGCCTTGGGGTGCGCGGCCACGTTGAGGAAATCAGCGCTGCGCAGGTGCTTATCGCGGGCGGCGTGGTTCGAATTCACGCTTGCGGTCTCGATCACCACGTTGATTTTCGACGCGGCAGGGTTGTTCTTGTCGAAGGTGAAGCTGCCATCGAAGTTGTCGAACCGCCCGGTCAGCCAACTGTAGCCCAGGTGCTTGACCCGGAAGTTGATCGAGGCGTGCGCGCCTTTGACGTCGATCGCGTAGGTTTCCGCGGCGATGGCGGGCGTTGCCGCGATGGGGGCGGTGGCAAGCGCACCGGCGAGCGCGAAGGCGGCCAAGGCGGCAAGCGAGAAGCGTTTCATGGATCATCTCCTTGTTGGTACGTTGAGAGGGGATTGAGGGCCAAGTGGGGCCAGGAATGTCAGGCTGGGAAAGAGGGCGCGGTCACGACATCGCGTGGCATTTCGCCTGGCACGTCACTCTCGCGGCGTGACGCCGCTCGTCATGCGCCGCAAGGTGTCGTCGCGATCGATGAAGTGGTGTTTGAGGGCCGCCAACGCGTGCACCACGGCGAGCCCGACGATGGCGTAGGCCGCCCACTCGTGCACATCGCCGGCAAGGTCGCCCGCGACTTTCGACTGGATCAGCGGTGGCAGTTCGAAAGCCCCGAAGACGCTGATCGGCTTACCATCTGCGGTGGCGAACACGTAGCCGGTGATGCCCATCACGATCAGCAGCACGTAGAGGGCCAGGTGGGCCGCGTGCCCGGCAAGCGCCTCCAAGCGCGAGTGGGGAAGCGCTGCGGGCGTCCGTGTCATCGCGCGCCATGCCAGCCGCACCAGGATCAGGACGACCAGCACCATACCAAGCGACGTATGCAACTCGGGCGCCCGCTGGTACCAGGCGCTGTAATAGTCGAGCGTGCGCATCCAGTAGCCGAGCGCGAAAAGCCCGAAGACGAGCAAGGCCACACTCCAATGGAGGAGGCGAGCTAAGCCGTTGTACTGGCGCGGTTGACCGTTGGCGTTCATGGGAAGCTCCTTGGTCGGCGGCAGGCGAAGGGAGGGAAGCACGGCCCTCACATGAGGCGAGGACCGTAGCTTCTGGGGAAACGTCGCAGCCACCGGTTCGCCGCGACGGCATAGGATGAAAGCGCCAATCTTGTCCGGTACGCTCGCGCAACTGTGAAGCCGCGCCGCCGATCGTCTGGCGCGAGCAACGCGCTTAGCAACGCTCTGGGCCAGGACGGCACGACGGCCGCCTCGACCGCGACGGTTGCCTACACCTGGGCCCACCCGCCATCGACGCCAAGGTCGGCGCCCGTCACGAATGAACTTTCATCGCTGGCGAGGTAGACGGCGGCCTGCGCGATCTCGCTTGGCGTGCCCGCGCGTCCCAGCGGTGACCCTTTGCCGGCCATCTCTTCAAACTGCGGGTAAGCGTCCTCGCCAACATTCGAGTTCGCGAAGAACTTGGTGGGCACAATCCCAGGGCTCAGCGCGTTGACGCGGATGCCGGCACCGCCCAGTTCAGCAGCGAAGGTGCGGGCGAACGAACGGACCGCCGCCTTGCTGGCGAAATAGAGACTGCCGCCGGCGAACCCTTTGGCGTGCACGGCTGAGGAGGTGAGGATGACGGAACTGCCCGATTTCAGCAGAGGCGCGAGCTTCTGAACGGTGAAAAACACGCCTTTGACGTTCAAGTCGAACTGGTGCGCGTAGACGGTCTCATCCACGTCGCTGAGCGGGGCGAAGACGCCGTTGCCAGCGTTGGCGAAGACGATATCGAGGGCTGTGAAGTGCTCGCGGGCGGTTACGGCGAGGCGGTCCAAATCCTCAAGCTTGGATGAATCCGCGACCAGGCCGATCGCCCGATCGCCGAGCACAGCGACCGCGCTATCGACGTTGTCGCGGCTGCGTCCAGTGATGAGCACGCGCGCGCCTTGCGCGATGAAGTGACGGGCGGTTTCAAGCCCGATGCCTGTGGTGCCTCCGGTAATCACGGCGGTCTTGCCGGCGAGGCGCCCGTTGCTGACGTTGGCGGTCATGGTCGGTGTCCTTGTCCTCGTTGCTTGTGACCGAAAGCTGGGGGCGTCGCGCTGAAGGAAAAGCGAGCGTTGCTGGAAACGATTTTTCTGATAATCAGAACAATCATGAGCGAGCTCGAAGAGATGCGCAGCTTCGTCCAGGTGGTCGAGTCAGGCAGCGCCACCAAAGCGGCGACCGTGCGCGGGGTGGCCGTCTCCGCCATCTCGCGCCGTATGAAAGACCTGGAAGCCCGCCTCGGCGTGCAACTGATCAAGCGCACCACGCGCAAGATGACGCTGACGCAGGAGGGGCGCTCGTTCTACGAGCGCGCGGTGCGCATCCTGTCCGATCTTGCGGAAGCCGAAGCTGAAATCACCCACAAGGATGCGCGTCTGACCGGCGAACTTCGCGTCAGCATCCCTGTCAGTTTCGGCATGACGCAAGTCGCACCCTTCCTGTCCGTCTTCATGAGCGCGCACCCTGATCTTGTGGTGAAGGTCGACATGAGCGATCGGCGCGTTTCATTGGTGGAGGAAGGCTTTGACGTCGGCATTCGGATCGGTCGGCTCGGTGATTCAAGCCTGAAGGCTCGCAAGATCCTCGCCTTCCGGCATGTGCTGTGCGCCGCGCCCGCGTTTTTCAAGCGGCACGGTATGCCCACGCGCCCCGATGATCTCAAGGGCTGGCCGGCGCTTTGTTACGGTCATCTGGCCCATCCGACGCGGTGGCCTTACGTCGATCCCGCAGGTCACGCGGGCGAGGTGCAGGTGGACGCGCGCCTCGAAGCGACCAACGGCGATGTGTTGCGTGAAGCGGGCATCGCTGGCCATGGCGTCCTGTGTGAGCCAAGCTTCATCGTCCATCGCGCGCTGGAAGCGGGGACGCTGGTACCGGCGCTGATGGACCACCGGTGGTTCGGCATGTCGATCTACGCGATCTACCCGCCAACACGGCACGTGTCGTTGCGTGTGCGCCGCTTCATCGATGATCTTGTCGACCACTTCGACGGGGCGCCGTCGTGGGAGGCCTGCCTTGCGGGTGCGCGCAGCCGGCCCAGCCGCAGCGCTCGAGCAACGGGCGATCGATCGGGATCACCATAGGTGAGCCCGACATCTAGGTTCGTCAGGCCCCGCCCGGTGGAAGATGGATCGTGAAACGCTCCCGGATTTGTGCGTCGATGGCCGGATCGATCAGCGGTTGCGTCGGCGCGCTCAAGATCGTTTCCCGCCGGGTCCGTGCCGCTGCCAAAAGATCGGGCCGGCCGACCTCTTCCCATTCCTTCGGGCTCGTGCGGTCGGCGATGTCGGGATAGATGTACTCGCTTTCCATGATCGCCAGGGTGCGCGCATGCCCCAGGTAGTGCCCGGGCCCGTCCAGGCAGACATCGCGCATCATGTCGATGCTGAGCGCATCGTCATCCACGTCGATGCCGCGAACGCAGCGCAACACCTGGCCGATCATGTCGTTGCCGAGGACCAACGAGTCGAAGGAGAAGCCGAGCAGCGATGCGTGCATGCCAACCGCCTCGTACACCATGTTGAGACCCGCAAGACCCGCCATGACGTTCGAGATGCCCTGCTCCCACCCCGCCTGCATGTCAGGCACTTTGCTGTCGGCGATCCCCGCGGCCGCACCGCCTGGCAACCCGTAGAAGTGGTGCATCTGCGCGCAGCCGGCTGTCAGCAGGGCTTGCTCGCCCGACCCACCGCTCATCGCGCCTGAGCGCAGATCGGACACGAACGGCCATGTGCCGAACACGGCTGGATGTCCTGGGCGAATGGCGTTCACATAGACGACGCCTGCGAGGCATTCGGCCACCGCTTGCACGATCGCGGTTGCCAGGGGGGCAGGCGCCGTTGCGCCAGCCTGACCCGCTGACAACAGCAGCACCGGCATGCCGCCGCGGATGCAGGCCTCCATGACCACGCAACTCTCTTCGGCGAACGCCAGCGGCGGCACCACGAAACAGTTGGAATTGAGCACGAAGGGCCGGGCCCGCCAGGCCGCTTCGCCGCCTGCGATCAGATGCAAAAGATCGAGCAGGCCCGGCACGTGCGCCGCATCACCGATGCTGGTGCCGATGTGCTTGGTCGTGCCCGAACAGCAGGCGTAGATCGTGTTGAGGTCGAGTTCGAAATTATCTTCAATGTCGCGACACACCAGCGGGCGTTGGAAAAAGTGGACGTTGTCGAGGGCCTGGGTCAGGCGCGCGGCGTCATAGAGGTCGCCGATGGTCGGATCGCGGTAGGTGTTGGTGTCGGGATCGTGCACGTGGACGGCAGCGCCAGCGGTGCCGAAGTGGACCTGCTTGCCGTGCAATTCCAGATCGAAGCGCGGGTCGCGGGCGGGCAGCGTCAGATTGCGCGCCGCCTTCGCCACCATGTCTTCAACGAGCGCGCGGGGAAAGCGCAACCGCCCATCATCGCCCTCAAGCGCGCCGGCTGCCGTCATCGCTTCACGCCCCGAAGGCGGCGCGTTCTTCAGGCCGATGTGTTCCAGCACATCAAGTGCTGCACGATGGATACGTTCGACATCGCCGTCGCGCAGCGGGCGGTAGGTGCCGCCGGGCAAACCCGGATGCACCGGCCGTAGGCGCTCCGATAGCGGGGCTTCGCGCATGGCTTTACGTGCCTTGCGTCCACCGCTGCGCCGCGCACGCGGGCTGGCGGGTGGTTGGGTCTGTGCACGCTCGCGCTCGTCTTCCGCCATGCCGTTCGCTCCTCGTCGTGGTCGTGACCTGCGGTGCCAACCATCGGAACCGGCAGCCCTGATATCTTGCGCGAGCGCCAAGGCGCTGTCTGCACCTAAAGCGACAGAATGCTGCACCGGCTCGACGTGGGGCGTCGCCAACGCGACCGACCAGCGGTTTCCCCGGGGCTTCCATGGGCGCCCGGCGCGATGAAATTTTCTTTCCGCGTGCGCGCGGTCATCGTCCCGTAACGCAGCGCGATCACCTCGTAGGCATCCGTGGGCATGGTGTCGATCATCGCGTGTTCCTGCGTTGCGGCGCGCTCGCTCGAATGGTGGCGCTCCGGTGATGGTTTTCGCCGGGCTCATCGCATCACGCGCCAGGCGGCTACATTATGGTAGTGGTTAAATGAGATGTTCACCATGAGCGCAGCATCGAAGTGAGGGCGCAGCGAAGTGGAAAAGCCGGGCAGCACGTCGTTCTTCAGTGAGTTCATGAACTCGGTCGCCGAGCAGGGTTGGGCGCTGCTGCCGCGTGCGCTGCGGGGGGCGCGTCGCGATGAGGAACTGGATGAGCTGATCGCTGCACTCGTCTCAAGCCGCGGTGAAGCCTCGGGCGTGGCAATCGCCCGCGCGATCCTCAGCCATTACCAGACCATGGATGCCGCAGAGCGCCTGCGCTTCTTCAGCACGCTCAACGAGCAGCTCATGCCGGATAAGGAACGCGTGACCCGCGCCGCCACGCGTTACATCGCCGATCCCAGCCCGCAGGCCTTGAGCGCTCTGCAACAGGTGGTTGACAGCCCGCGCCAGGAATTCTTCCGCCGCCTCAATCTTGCGCGCGGGGCGACCGCCGCGCTCGTCAAAATGCGCGAAGACTTGCTCAGCCTGCTGCGCGCCCATCCCGAGTTGCAACCCGTCGACAACGACCTCAAGCACCTGCTGATGTCATGGTTCAACCGCGGTTTCCTCGAGTTGCGCCACATCGATTGGCAGACGCCGGCGGCGATCCTGGAGAAGATCATCGCCTACGAAGCTGTGCACGAGATCGCCGGCTGGGATGATCTTCGCCGCCGTCTGGAGCCGTCCGATCGGCGGTGCTTTGCCTATTTCCACCCCTCGTTGACCGACGAACCTTTGATCTTCGTCGAAGTGGCGCTGCTGCAGAGCGCGCCGGCCGCGATCCACGATGTCTTGCGCGAACCACCCAACGGCGAAAGGGAGGGCGGTGCGCCGACCACAGCCGTGTTCTATTCGATCTCAAACTGCCAGAAGGGCCTGCGCGGCATTTCTTTCGGCAACTTCCTGATCAAGCATGTGGTGGAGGACCTGCTGAAAGAGCAGCCACAACTGAAGACGTTCATCACGCTGTCGCCGGTACCCGGGTTCACGGCCTGGCTGCAGCGTGTGCTCGATTCCGAAGGCGTTGATGATGGACGTGTCGTGCTCGATGACCAGGCTCGGGCGCAAGTCGCCAGCCTCATCGGCCACCGCGCCGGCAACGATGCGACGCCCGACATCTCCGCGATCACCGCTGACGATGATGCAGGTCTGCGTAGCCTCGTGCTGTCGCTCGCTGCGCACTATTTCCTGCATGCGAAGTCGTCTCAGGGCGGGCCGTTCGATCCCGTGGCGCGCTTTCACTTGGGCAACGGGGCGCGCCTTGAGCGGATCAACTGGCGCGGTGATCTGTCTCCTAAAGCCATGCGCGGTGCGCTGGGCCTGATGGTCAACTACCTCTACGAACGCCGCCAGATCGAGGTGAACCACGAAGCCTTCGTCAATGAGGGCAAGATCGCTGCTGCCCGCACGGTGCGTAGCTTGCTGCGCGTGGGTGGAGCGAAGGCCTCATCGCCGGCTCAGAAGCGTGCGCCAGCGCAGGCTGCCCTACCTCCGCCGCGCAAAGCGACCGTCTAGAGCAACGGGCGCAAAGTGCGAGGCACCGGCTTAAACACTCACGCCTTGCCTTTGCGCCCATAGTTGCTCTGCACTTTAAGATCAGATCATCTTTGGGCGATGTCGGGCTCACCTGCGGCGATCCCGATAAATCGCTGAGATGATCTAGGGCAACGCTTGCTGGCACCGCCCCGTCGCCGGCCTCGCCCCGTCGCCGGCCTCGCGCCGTCCCCGACCTCGCACTGGCCTCGCACCGGGCCAAAGCGGCTCCGCTTAGCTATGGCATTGGGTTGCCCACGCCCCCGTGGTGCCTTGTTTCAGCGCCCCCGTTGGTGCACAACGGCAACCAGTTTCAGGTCTTGTCCCTGAGCCTTGCCAGGGGCGCCGGCCAGTTTGAGGATCTCCCATGCGTTACGATGATGATGACGAGCTGAGCCAAAACGTCGAGGACCGTCGCAGTCGGCGCGGGGGCGGGGGTCTGTTCCCGTTTCCCATGGGACGCGGTCGCGGACGGGGCGGCGGCGGTTTCCGCATCCCGGTGGGGCGCCGCGGGGGGCGCGGTGGCGGCTTTTCCATCATCACGCTGCTGATCATCGGTGCGGTGATGTGGATGATGGGGCTCAATCCCTTTTCCCTCCTGACCGGGGGCGGCGGATCAGGCGCTGGCATTCCGCAATTTCCGCAGACGCCGAACTTTGAGCGTCAGGCGCAGCGTGACAACGGCACGTTCCGTTTGCCGACGAATGCTGATCGCGCACCCAAGTCAGCGGATGCCAAGAAGCTTTTCATGCAACGCGTGCTGCGTGACACCGAGCGGGTGTGGACGAAGATCTTCAAGACTCTCGGACGCCGTTACCAAGAGCCCAAGTTGGTTCTGTTCACCGGTGCGACCCGTTCGGCCTGCGGGGTTGGCCAAGCGGCGATGGGTCCTTTCTATTGCCCGGCCGACGGCACGATCTACATCGATCTCAGCTTCTACGATGAGCTTGAGCGGCGGTTCCGGGCGCCTGGTGACTTCGCGCAAGCCTACGTGGTCGCCCACGAGGTAGGGCACCACGTGCAAAACCTGTTCGGCATCATCCCGCGCGTGCAGCAGATGAAGTCGCGCATGAGCAAGCGTGAGGCCAACCGGCTTCAAGTCAAGATGGAGCTGCAGGCCGACTGCCTGGCGGGCTTGTGGGCACGGCTCGCGCACCAGGCCGAAAACCGCCTGGAGCCGGGCGATATCGAAGAGGGTCTGCGTGCAGCCTCAGCAGTTGGGGATGACATGATCCAACGGCAGACAACCGGCCGGGTGGTGCCCGAAGCGTTCACCCACGGCTCCGCCGAACAGCGTGTGCGGTGGTTCCGTCGTGGTCTTGAAAGCGGAAAGCTGCAGGCCTGCGACACGTTCAACGCCAGCAAGCTTTGAGCCGTCACGCAACAGGGTTGATCACGCGGCTGCGAAGGTGAACGGTAAAGCCTAAGGTCGATAAAGCGGCTCGCTCGGATTATGACGGGCAACGCTCATGGCGACGCGCGGCTACGCTTGAGCGGGTGAGCGCATTGTCAGCGATCAGCCACGACGCGTAGCGCTTGGCACAGCTGTCCGCCGCGCGCTTGCTCAACGGCCCGCAGCTGCGCCGACCGCCCGCTTACCGCAACTTCAGCGTCGCGAGACCGACCAGCGCCAGCACCACCGAGATAATCCAAAAGCGCACAACCACGGTGGATTCCTCCCATCCCTTCTGCTCGAAGTGATGGTGCAGCGGCGCCATCCGGAAGACGCGCTTCCCCGTCAGCTTGAAACTGACCACCTGGATGATCACCGACAGCGTTTCGAGCACAAACAGACCGCCCACGATTGCCAGCACAATCTCATGCTTCGTCGCAACCGCGATCGATCCCAACGCGCCGCCCAACGCCAATGATCCCGTGTCGCCCATGAAGATCATCGCAGGCGGCGCGTTGAACCACAAAAAGCCGAGGCCCGCGCCGATCAGCGCGCCACAGATGATCGCCAGTTCACCGGTCCCCGCCACGTAGTGGATCTGCAGGTAGGACGCGAATTTCACGTTCCCCGACAAATAGGCGATCAGACCGAATGTCGCCGCGGCGATCATCACCGGTACGATCGCCAATCCATCGAGCCCGTCGGTCAAGTTGACCGCGTTGCCCGCGCCCGCGATCACCACGACCCCGACCAGAATGAACAGCGTGCCCAGCGGCACCAGCGCATCCTTCAAAAACGGGATGGTGAGCGATGATGAAAACCCAGGCTTGCCAAGTTGCATCACGATCCATGTCGCGAGCGCTGCCACGGAAAGCTCCATGACCAGTTTGATCTTGCCTGAAAACTTATGCGACGTGGCCTGCTTCGTGACCTTGAGATAGTCGTCGTAGAAGCCGATGGCGCCGTAGGCGAGCGTGACTGCCAGCACGATCCACACGTAAGGGTTCGCCCAATTCGCCCAAAGCAGCGTCGCGACGGTGACGCCGAGCAGGATCATCAGCCCGCCCATGGTCGGCGTACCCTGCTTCTTGACGATGTGGCTCTGGGGGCCATCGCTGCGGATCGGTTGGCCTTTGCCCTGACGCACCCGCAGGCTGTCGATGATCATCGGGCCAAACAGGAACACGAACAGCAGCGCGGTGACGATGGCGCCGCCGGTGCGGAAGGTGATGTAGCGGAAAACGTTGAGGGGGCCGAATTGATCGCTGAAATTGACGAGCTCATAGAGCATGGGCGTGCCGGTCTCCCCTGCAACCGCGGCCGCGTCCGAGGCGCAAGGCATCGGGCGCAAGATGCAGCGGCTACGGCCGCCGACCGGCTTAGCTTTTGGCCTTTGGGGCCGCCTCGCGCAAGTCTTTGATCAGAGCCTCGACAATTGGACCCATGCGCGAACCAAGCGAGCCTTTCACCATCACCGCATCACCAGCCTCCAGGGCCGCCCGCAGCGCCGGATAGAGCGTGGCTGCATCCGCGCACCAGGCGCCGCGGCGGGCTTTAGGCAGCCGCTCGTATAAGTGTTTCATCTGCGGTCCACAGGTGAAGACCAGATCGATCTGCGCCTGCTCAAGCGGCGTGGCCAGCCCTTCATGCATCGTGCGCGCGTGGACGCCCAATTCGAGCATGTCGCCCATCACCGCGATGCGCCTTGGATGGTCAGCCCGCGGCAACAGCGCCATGCCGTGGATCACGGCCGCCATCGAAGCGGGGTTGGCGTTGTAGCTTTCGTCGATGAGCAGAAGGGGCGCATCGGGCGTCGCGTGATCCGTCGCCGCGTTCGATGGTGCGCTTGAAGGCGCTTTCAGCAACAGGCGGGCTCCTCGGCCCGCGCCCGCTTGAACCGCGCCGAGCGCTGCGGCGGCCGAACCAACATCCGCGCCGAGCACATCACAGGCGGCAAGGGCTGCAAGCGCGTTGAGCGCGATGTGACGACCGGGTGTGGCAAGCGCGATCGGCCATGCGGTGCCGCCAAGCTCGAGCGTGAATCGCGAGCCATCCGGCGTCATCGTCAGGTCGCGAAGCTGTACGTCGGCTGTTTCGTCTGAGCCGAACAACGTGATGCTCGCACCTTGCGCTTGCGCTTCGTTGATCAGCCGCGGCGCATGGCGGTTGTCGCGGTTGATGAGCGCGGTTCCCCCCCCGCCGCTCCCAGGTTCGAGCCCACTGAAGATCTCAGCCTTGGCATCCGCAATCGCCGCTTCGTCCTTGAACTGGCCGATGTGCACCGGCAGCACGTTCAGCACGATCGCCGCATGCGGGCGCACCATGCGCGTCAGCGGCGTGATCTCGCCGGGGTGGTTCATCCCGATCTCGAAGACGCCGTAGCGGGTCTCGGCCGGCATGCGGGCCAGCGTCAGCGGCACGCCCCAGTGGTTGTTGTAGGATTTGTCGGACGCGTGCGTCGCGCCGTTGGCCGACAGCATGGCGCGCAGCATTTCCTTGGTGCCCGTTTTGCCGGCGCTGCCCGTCACCGCAACGATGCGGGCCTGCGTGCGTGCCCGCGCGGCCCGCCCAAGCGCTTCAAGGGCGGTCAGCGGATCGCCGACCCGCAGCAACATGCCGTCGCCCGGCCGTCGCGCGTAGTCGTCCCGCACAAGTGCAGCCGCAGCGCCTGCCACGAACGCGGCTTCCACGAACTCATGGCCATCGCGTTGATCGGTCAGCGCGACGAACAGATCGCCTGCCGCGACCGAACGGCTGTCGATGGAAACACCGTCGATGGCATGCACCGCCACACCGCCTGGCGCGTCTTCGCGCGTGGCGCCGGTTGCGGCCACCGCATCGTCGAACGTCCACAGTGGCGCGGTCATGAGCGCACCTGCTGCGTCACGCCACCTGATGGCACAAGCGCCTTGGCGATTTCCTCGTGATCAGAAAACGGTAGCACCTGGTCGCCGACGATCTGTCCTGGCTCGTGGCCCTTGCCGGCGACCACCAGCACATCGCCCTCGCCCAGCATATGCGCGCCTCGCGCGATCGCTTCAGCGCGGTCGCCGATCTCGCGCGCATCCGGCGCTGCAGCCATCATGGCGGCGCGGATCGCGGCGGGGTCCTCGGTGCGCGGGTTGTCGTCGGTGATGATCACATCATCGGCGAGGCGCGCGGCGATGGCACCCATCAGCGGACGCTTGCCTTGGTCGCGATCCCCGCCGCAGCCGACCACGCAGATCAGTCGGCCCGTGACAAACGGGCGTAACGCCTGCAGCACCGCTTCGAGCGCCTCGGGCTTGTGCGCATAGTCCACCACGGCGAGCCCACCGCGCGTTTCCGCCACCACTTCAAGCCGCCCTTTAACGCCCCGCAGACGCCCGAGGTCGGCGAACACCGTGCCTGGATCGAGGCCGGTCGCGAGCGCTAGCCCCGCTGCGACGAGCGCGTTGGACGCTTGGTAGGTGCCGATTAACGGCAGATCAAACGCGTGCGTGCTGCCGTCGTAGCGAACCTCCAAACGCTGGCGAAACCCATGACGCTCGGACGCGACGAGCTGCAACGTCTCCCCCGCCTTCCCGACGCTCATCACGTTGAGCCCACGGGCTTGCGCGCGCGCGATCACGGCAGCGCTGACGCCATCGTCCGCCTCGATCACCGCATGCTGCCCGGGCACAAGCAGCGCCTCGAACAAGCGCATCTTCGCATCGAGGTAGTGCTCCACGCTTGGATGATAGTCCATGTGATCGCGCCCGAGGTTCGTGAAGGCGCCGGCCGTCAGGCGCACGCCGTCGAGGCGGAATTGATCAAGACCATGGGAGGAGGCTTCAAAGGCCAGGTGCGTGACGCCCTCGCCGGCGAGGGTTGCGAGCGATGCGGCAAGCGACACCGGGTCTGGCGTGGTGAGCCCGCCGTAGACGCTGCCGTCGGGTTTCACCAGGCCAAGTGTACCAAGCGAGGCTGCGCGCGCGCCGGCGTGCGCGAAGATCTGCCGTGTGAAATCAGCCACCGATGTTTTGCCGCTTGTGCCGGTGACGGCGACGATGGTGCGCGGCTGCTCGGCATGGAAGGCGGCGGCCAGTTGGGCAAGCGCCCGGCGCACGTTGCTGGCGGTGATGATGGCGATCTCGGCATCGATGTTAGCTGGCAGTGCCGTCCCCTCAGGGACCAACAACGCGCTGGCGCCGCTTTGGATCGCGGAGGCGATGAACGTGCGGCCATCGACCTGGGTGCCAGGGATCGCCGCGAACAGCCAGCCTGGCTGCACCGCCCGGCTGTCGGCTGTAATCCCCGCGATGGAGATCTGCGCGGCCCCTGCGGAGAGAGTGATTCCATCGAGGCCGCTGGCGAGCGCTTGCAGGTTCATCGTGACGTGCCTTGGGTTGATGAGCGCCCTTAACGCTAGAGTGGGCGAACTTTAGGAGCGAGAGGCGCAACGCGTCAAAGGGCAGCGTAGGTTTATCACCGCCCCGTCAGTGCCGCCCGCCACCGCCCAGAGCTACGGGCGCAAAGTGCGAATCACCGGCCAAACACTCAGGCCTTGCCTTTGCGCCCAAAGTTGCTCTGCACACTAAATACAGATCATCTCTGGTCGATTTCGGGTTCACCTACGGTGATCCCGATCGATCGCTGAGATGATCTAGCCCCAAGACCAAGGGGACCTAGCGCTGCAACAGCGGGGCGATGCGCGCGATGATCTCAGCCGCAAGAGGTGCTGCGGTCCGGTCGGCACCCACGCCGTGGCCGATCGCTTCAACGCGGGCATCATGGCCGGCGCGCGCGGAATCGACACCGCCATCGCGCGGCTCAAACAGCGAGATCAGCAGCACATAGCGCCGTTCAGCCAAAGCGAAGGTTGCGAGGAACGAGGAAATCACCCGGTCACGCGCGTAGCCGCCTGCCACCGGTTGTTCCGCCGTCCCGGTCTTGCCGCCGACCTGCAAGCCGATCAGCGCCGCGCCTTGCCCGGTCGCGCCTGGATCTGAAACGGCCGCACGCAGCATGCGCCGCATGGTGGCTGAAACGCCGGCTGGCAGCACGCGGCGCCGTAGGGCCATAGCGTCCGCGCGGGGCTGTGCGATGAAGCTCGGCACCACCTGATAGCCGCCGTTCACAAGGCTCGCCGCCGCCACCGCCACCTGTAGCGGCGCCACCGCCAAGCCGTGGCCGAAGGCGATGGTCGCCGTCTCCGCTTCACCCCACGTCGCGGGTAGCTGGGGTGCTGCGATCGGCCCGGCTTCGCTTGCCATGGGGGTGAGCAGGCCCACGCGGCGTAAGAAGCGGCGTTGGGCGTGCGCGCCCGTCGCCAACGCCATGCGCGCTGAACCGATGTTGGACGAGCGCGTGAAAATCCTGCGCGCGCTCATC
The DNA here is from genome assembly GCA_038522635.1 of Pseudomonadota bacterium. Lineage (GTDB taxonomy): Bacteria > Pseudomonadota > Alphaproteobacteria > Rhizobiales > Hyphomicrobiaceae > JBCBJZ01. Next base: position 13,694 of record JBCBJZ010000062.1, read on the forward strand.
CAGGCCGCTTGGCGAGGATCACCGCGAACCGTTCGCCCCCCGACCCGCAAAGGCCCGCGCGTCGAAAAACGCCGTTCCGGTGTCGCGCGACCCGCATCAAGCGCCATCGCCAGCGTGAAGGCTTTCATGATGGAGCCCAACTCATAGCTGCCACCCTGTAACCGATCGGCGTTGGCAGGGCGCAACGCTTCCACCGGTCGGTTCGGGTTGACGCGCGGCACCGAGACCGCGGCGACGATCGCGCCCGTATCGGCATCAAGCAGCACACCGCTTGAAGCCTTCGCCCGCCAGCGCCGCCGCGCTTCGCTCAGCATGTGCGCCATCGCATGTTGGATGCCCGCATCGATCGAGAGGCGCACGGGCGGCCGCTTTGGCAAAGCCTGCGCCACCGCCCCTGAAACCGCGCGTACGGCCAGCCCTTGCGCATCGATGGTGCGCTCAAGGCCCGCGAGCCCACGGTTGTCGGCATCGACGCCGCCGAGCACATGGCCCGCCAGTACGCCGGCCGGATACATGCGCTTCAACTCGTCTCGAAAGCCAAGGCCTGGCAAACCCAGATTATGGATCGCCTGGGCTGTGGCGGGCGTCAGGCCACGCTTGATCCACACGAAGCGACGGCTCTTGTTGCTCATGCGGCGGCGCAATTGCGCTTCATCGAGCGTGGGCAGGATCGCGCGCACTTGCTCGACGACGCGATCCACGTTGAGTACCTGCGAAGGGTCCGCGAAAAGCGAATGCGCCTGCACATCGATCGCGAGCAAGCGACCGCGCGCATCGGTGATCGCGGGGCGGGCGTAGCTGCTCGAAAGCGGCGCAAGCCTGCTCACGTTGGTGTCGGGTGACGCGATCCAGGCCAAGCGCGTGAGTTGGCCGATCAGCACGAGAAAGCAGAGCGCGAACGCAAGCCGCAGACCAACGGTGCGGCGCTCAACGGCGATGCTGGCGGGTTCTGCGCCAGCGTCCCCTGCGGTGACCCGGATCGGCGTGCCAGCCCTCATCGTGGGGGTGGCCGGCGAAAGGTAAGACGCGCGTCGCGTTGCGCATTCGTGCGGGTTTGATCGAGATGTTTCACCCGCGGGAGCGGTGTCTTGCGACGAGGTAACGTCATCGCATGACGAGGTGCCATCATCCGCAGGCGGCGGGCGAGCGCCTGGATCCGCGAGGGACGTGCCAGATGCGCGCGCTGCGCCTTGAGGGATGTGACCTCGCGCCGCAGAGCTTCGAGCGCCCGCGTCTGCGCATCCACGCTGGCGCGCAACCGGCGGGTATCATCCTTCACCATGTAGACGCCGATCCCGAGAACCGCCGTCAAGATAGCCATCACGCCCGCCAACCGCCGCATGGTGGTCCTCCGCTCGCGTTCTCGCTTCAAGACCACCGCGACGCGCACAACGTGCGCGGTCAGTCGTCATCCGTTGGCCACGGCGCCGCCGCGGTCCGCACTGCGGCGCGTAACTTCGCCGAGCGCGCGCGCGGATTAGCCGCCGTTTCCGTTTCGTTAGGGCTAACAGGGCGACGGTTAAGGAATTGGAAACTTGGGTCCCGGGCCTGGGCCCGCGCACTGGCCAGTTGCGGAAGATGGCGTGAGCCGCGGTCTTGCTCGCCGCAGCGGCGGGCGAGGAACCGTTTTGCGATACGGTCTTCAAGCGAGTGGAAACTGACCACCACCAGCCGCCCACCCGGCGCCAGGATGCGCTCAGCGGCTGCGAGGCCCGCACGCAGTTCGCCCAGTTCATCGTTCACATGCGCCCGAAGCGCTTGGAACGTGCGTGTTGCTGGATGCTTCGGATCACCAGGCTTACGTCCGAGCACCCCGGCCACGATGTCGGCCAGCTGCGCGGTGGTGGTGATGGGGGCTGCTTCGCGCGCTTTGATGATGGCACGGGCGATCGCGCGGGAGCGCCGCTCCTCGCCCAGCTCAAAGAGGATGGCCGCGAGCGGTTCAGCATCAAGCGAATTGACGACGTCTGCTGCGCTTTCGCCGCTGGCGCCCATCCGCATGTCGAGCGGGCCCTCGTGCTGGAAGGAAAACCCGCGCTCGGGCGTATCGAGCTGCATCGACGAGACGCCGATGTCGAGCACCACACCGTCGGCCTGGCCCCAACCATGTACGCTGGCCACTTCATCGAGCGTGCTGAACGTCGCCAGTTTCAACGCCAGGCGGTCGCCCTGCTCGCGGGCGAGCGCAACGGCGGGCTCGGCAGCGATCGCGGTCGGGTCCCGGTCGAGCGCCAGCACGCAGCACCCGGACGCCTCAAGGATCGCCCGTGTGTAACCACCTGCGCCAAAGGTGCCGTCGATGATGCGGTCACCAGGGGCCGGCGCAAGCGCTTCCAGCACCGCGGCGAGTAACACGGGGACATGACGCGATTGGCCCTCTTGCGCAGCGCGCTCTCGCTCAGGCGAGGTCCCTCGAGCGCTGCGACGCGTCATGTCTCCCGTGCTCCCGTCGCACCGCCGCCGTCGTCGGGTCCCGAAGGTCCCGATGTGGGCGGGCGGTTCCCCGCGCCGAACAGTTTGCGGTGGTCTTGCACTTTGGTTCGGGCCTGCGCGCGTCGTTCGTTGAAGCGCTCAGGTTCCCAGATCTGAAACTTTTGGCCAAGGCCAACGAAAGTGACGTGCGATCCAAGCGCGGCGTGGGCGCGCAGGCTGTCAGGAATGATGATGCGCCCGTCACCGTCGATGGAGAGGATTTGGACCTCCCCGTAGAGCGCGACAGACAGTTCATCCCGCTCGTCCGAATAATCTGGCAGGCCGCTGAGAAGCCCATCGATCGTCTGCGCAAGACGCTCGCCGCCAGCATCGAGCGCGGGGGCGTCAAGCGAGGGGTAGCAGTAGATGCCGCCGCCATATCCATCGCGCTCAAGAACAGCCCGGAAGGCTGCTGGCACCGAGACGCGTCCTTTGGCGTCGATCTTGTTCGTGAAGGTCGAGACAAAGCGATCCATCCCTCTCGTTCAATGTCCGTTCTCAAACTCATCAAACGCGAGGGCGGCGACGTGCCGTCCTGAAGACGTGGTGCGCGAGCCGGTTCCAGACCTGCGGTGCGGCGCGCTGGGACGCTCCTTAAGAGCATCCGTCCTCCGCTGTGCCGTTTGAAACCGCCGGTGCGCGCACCGTGAAAGCTCACTCCAGACCAACCCTTGCAGGCCAGCCTGGGTGCAGATGGAATTGCATGGAAATTTATGGGAGTCAATGGATCAGCATGGTTTTCCAAGACGCGTGTTGGCGAGAGTTTGGGGGGGGCTAGCGCTTTTCTGGGGTTTCTGCGCGCGCTTGGAGGCCCCTTCCGCGCAACGCGCGAAGCGTTCGCGGGAGCGACGTCGGCCGTGCGCGGGCGCAATGCTGGAGGCGTGTGCTATGGGGGAAGGGCTGATGATCAAGCGAGAAGGAGCCGCTATGCTGGAGCTGCGACCCAACTGCGAATGCTGTGACAAGGACCTGCCGAACGGGGCCGCTGACGCGATGATCTGCACGTTCGAGTGCACGTTCTGCGCGACCTGCGCTGATCAGCGGCTCGGCAACGCGTGCCCCAATTGCGGCGGCAACCTTGTGACGCGCCCCACGCGCCCGGCCGACAAGTTGGCGCGCTTTCCCGCGTCAACGAAGCGCGTCGTGAAGGACCACGCGGTTTGCGCTTGAGCGGCCCGCACGCCGCGTGCCCGCGACCCCGTAAAGCCAATGCAAGGAGACGCCGATGCCGATCGCATCCGCCTACGTGTTCTTCGTTTCGATGGACGTTGATCCCGACCACGAAGACCTCTTCAACGAAGTCTACGATGACGAGCACGTGCCCTACCTTCTGGAGGTCCCGGGCGTGCGCGCGGTGACCCGCGTGAAGGGCGAACCGTTCGCGGTCTCGATGGCGGGCGAAGTCAAGTCGATGCCGACGCCCTCACCGGTCTACACTGCGCTCTACGAGATCGATGGGCCTGAAGTGCTGACCAGCGAAGGTTGGGCCAAGGCGGTCGAGCGGGGGCGTTGGGCCCCGGAGGTGCGCCCGCATACCACCAACCGCGCGCACGGGCTCTACAAGGTGCACCGCAGTTTCGAACGCGGCTGAGCTGATAGCGGCTTAGATCATCGGGCGATCGATCGGGTGTGAAGGCTTAAGCGAGCAGGTCGCGACGTCGGGCCCGGCCCGTCCGGTTCTGTGCGCATCTCGGCCGGCGGAGGCAGAGAGCGCTAGCCTTTGCCGTCTGCCGCGTTGCGGTCCAGCCTGTTAGACGACCTGCGTGCTGTCCGGCCGCATCGTGATCGCGGGCGGATCTGCGCCATCGCGCTCAGCCCCGACTCCACAAAGCGAGCCCCGTTCCACCTCATGACCGCACAACGCCTCTTCCGTCACATCTGGCGCTTCAACGCGATCGCGATCGCCATCGCCGCCTGCCTCGCGATTTTGCTCGGCCTCTTCGCCCTGCGCGAAGTCACCAAATCGTTGACCCGCACCGTCAACGTGCGCAGCGTCACCCCGGCCACGCCCAGCAGCCCGAACGCGCCTGAACTTGCCCTTAGCGGGTTCACATGGCTTCAGCCCGGCCGCGTGCTTTGGTCACCGCTAACAACTGCGCAGTCGTACCGCTACGGCGGGCGCGCGAAGGCCTCGACCAGCGTGCGCAACTACCTGTTTTTCGATGTGGAGCAGAACGTCACGACGCGCTTGCTGCCCGATGAGAACGCGCTCATCGTCGCGGCGAGGCAGCTGCGCTTTGGCCCACGTCAGGAGGCGGAGCCGCTCAGACAAACCCGGCCAGGCTACACGCGGCGGGGCCAGCCGCCGCTGCGGGCGCTGCTCATCACGCGCGTTACGAAAGATACCGATGGCGACGGCCTCATCACCGCGCGCGATAAGCCGACGCTCGGCATCGCGGGGCCTGATGGGCGCGGGCACCGGGTGCTTGATCTTGCCATCGACAAGCTGCTGAGCGTGTCGATGATCGATGCGCAAACCGCGCTGCTGTTGGTGCGCACATTGCGCGGCTTCGAAGCCGTTCGCATCAGCTTGCCCGCCGGTGATGTCACGCGCCGTGATGTCGTCGCCAAGCTCTCGACGGCGCAACCTTGATTGGCCCGCCAGCCACCAGCCCCGCCAGCCGCCGCGTCCGCTAAGACCGTCAACACATGCGCATGCCGTTCGGCACCGGATGATCGAGCCCCAACAGCACGATCGCGCCCTCCGCATCATGGGCGCCGAGCACCAGGACTTCCGACATCACCGGGCCGATCTGCCGCGGCGGGAAATTCACCACCGCCATCACTTGCCGCCCGGGCAAGGTCGCCACGTCATAGTGCGCGGTGATCTGTGCTGAACTGCGCTTCTCGCCGATGGCCGGTCCGAAGTCGATGCGCAACTTGTAGGCCGGCTTACGCGCTTGCGGAAACGGTTCGGCTTCGACGATGGTGCCGACGCGGATGTCGAGCTTTGCAAAGTCATCGAAGGTCACTTCGTCAGCGCGCGGCGCTTCGGGGTTATCGAACATGGCTTTCTCATCCGTTCATCAAAGGGGCGTGCGTGTAGAGGCGGGCGTGGGGGCGCGCCGAGACGCTGAACCGGCTGGCGCCCCACACCGGCCGCTTGCCATACTGATCGATGCGGTCAGCGGCAAGTCGCTAAGACCCAACCAAACCAGCGAGGCCCTCCATGACGCGCATCATCACCATCGCCGGGGCGCAACTCGGGCCTGTGCAACGCGCGGAGCCGCGCGCAAGCGTCGTCGCACGCATGGTCGCGCTGATGGAGAAAGCGGCAGCCAGGGGCGCCACGTTCGTGGTCTTTCCCGAACTGGCGCTGACAACGTTCTTCCCGCGCTGGCTGTTGGAGACCCGCGAAGAGATCGACGCATGGTTTGAGCGCGCTATGCCCAATGAGGCCACCGCGCCGTTGTTCGAA
>JBCBJZ010000063.1:0-19485 GCA_038522635.1 Pseudomonadota bacterium
GTTTGGCGCCCGACCCGAAGGACGCCGCCGCGCCAAACCGCGGGGCGCTGCGGCGAGGTTAACGCCGAAACCGATCACCAGGGCGTAGGCCGGCCGGTTGCCATCGCAAGCGGGCGCCCGCGAGCTTTCAGCCAGGATGCCTGCGCATTTCGCATCATGCAGCAGCAAGTCATTCGGCCACTTCAGCCGCAACGCTTGGGCGAGTTCACAGGCGTGAGCCCGGCTTTGCACCGCGCACACCGCATCATGGAGCGCCACGCCAGCCAGCAAGGCGGCCTGATGCAGCACGCGCGGTTCGATCTCATCGACCACCAGCAGGCTCGCGGCAAAATTGCCGTCAAGCGAGGCCCAGCGCCGACCGCCGCGGCCACGGCCCGCCGTCTGGGCATCCGCGCACACCCAATGGGGGCCAGACACACCGTTCGCTGCCCGCGCGAAGGCATCGGCGTTGGTCGACACCGTGGATGTCAGGTGCTCTGCCGTGACGCCTGCGGGCAGCGCGGCGAGCGATGCCCTATCGCTCTGAGCCCCCTGGCCCGTTGCGTCGCAGGCTTCGCGATCAGGCGCGCTCAAAACAAGCTCTTGGCAGCCTTCTCGGCCAAGGTGACGAATTGGATCGACACCACCGGCACAAGGAACAGCGCCACCACCACAAGGCCGGACGCGCTCAGCACCACGGCTTCCTTGCCCATCATCGGTGTGAACGCTTCCTTCGGCTCATCGACGAACATGATCTTGATGATCCGCAAATAGTAGACGGCACCCACCACGCTCGCGAGCACCCCGATCACCGCCAGCACGTAAAAGCCTTCCTTCATGGCGGCCGCGAACACGTAAAATTTCGCGAAGAAGCCCGCGAGCGGCGGTATCCCCATGAGCGAGAACAGCAGGATCGTGAGTGCGCCGGCCATCGGGAAATTCGTCTGCGCCAGGCCGGCCAACTCGTCGATCTCTTCGACCATGCCATCGCTGCGGCGCATGGAGACGATGCAGGCGAAGGCACCAAGCGTCATCGCCAGGTAGACCGCCATATAGATCAAGACGCCCCGTGTGCCCTCTTCGCTGACCGCCACCAGACCGACGAGCGCAAAACCCATGTGCGCGATCGACGAATAGGCCATCAGCCGCTTGATGTTGGTTTGCCCGATGGCCGCGAACGACCCCAGCACCATGGAAGCGGCCGCCAACATCCAGATGATCTGCTGCCACTGACTGGCGATGCCGGGCACCGCGCCTTCGACGAAGCGGATCAGCAGCGCCATCGCTGCAACCTTGGGCGCCGCTGCAAAGAACGCGGTCACCGGTGTCGGTGCGCCTTCGTAAACGTCGGGCGTCCACATGTGGAAGGGTACGGCCGAAATCTTGAACGCAAGACCGACCAGCAGGAACACCAAGCCGATGATAAGCCCGACGTTTGTGGCCATCGGGTTCACCGCACCCTCAGCACCGGGGGGAGGTGCCACCGCCTGCTTGATGGCATCGAAGCTCGTCGTGCCGGTGAAGCCGTAGATGAGCGAAGCGCCATAAAGCAAAATGCCGGACGAAAGCGCGCCCAGTACGAAATACTTCAGGCCCGCCTCGCTGGAGCGCACAGCGTCCCGCCGAAAGGCTGCGACGCAGTAGAGTGCAAGGCTTTGCAGCTCAAGCGCCAGGTAGAGCGAGATGAGGTCGTTCGCCGAGATCATCAGCATCATGCCCGCAGTCGCGAACAGGATCAGGACCGCATACTCGCTCTCAAGCAGGTTTTGTTCCTTCATGAAGTTGAAGGACAGCATCAACGCGCCGATCGAGCCTGCCAGCACCAGCAACTTCATGAAGCGGCCGAAATCGTCCACCACCAGGTCGCTGCCGAAGAGCCGTACCGCTGCCGCATCGCCCTGCATGAAGACGAGTGCTGCCGCCACCGCCATCGCGATGATCGTCAGCCAGCTCACCAGCTCCCCGCGTCGCGCCGCATTGCGCCCGCTAACGCCGATCAACAGCAACACGATCGCGCTCAACAGCAGCACGATCTCCGGCAGCAACGGCGCGTAGGGACCAAGGATTGCAGACATGGCTTCCATCGTCTTTCGTTAAACGGAGTGGCGCTATCGCCCGGTCAGAACCGCGCTGGCCGCTTGGGCCGCGCGCGTTGCCGTCTCGTAGTCGGTAATGAGCTTCTTGACCGAGACCGCGGTCACATCGAGCAGGGGCGCGGGATAAACGCCGAACAGGATCGTCAGGATCACCAGCGGCGCGATTACCACGATCTCCCGCGGGGTCATGTCCTTGATGGTGCGCAAGGCCGGCTTTTCAAGCACGCCGAAGACCACGCGGCGATAGAGCCATAGCGCGTAGCAGGCCGAAAGGATGACGCCGAACATCGCGAAGAACGCCACCGAGGTGTTGGCCTGGAACGCGCCCACCAACGTCAGGAATTCGCCAACGAAGCCCGACGTCCCCGGCAGGCCCACATTCGCCATCGTGAACAGCATCAAACAGAACGCGTAGATCGGCATGCGGTGCACGAGCCCACCGTAGGCCGCGATCTCGCGCGTGTGCATGCGGTCGTAGACGACGCCCACGCATAGGAACAACGCCGACGAGATCAAGCCGTGCGAGATCATCTGGAAGATGCCGCCTTCGACGCCCTGCGCGGTGACCGTGAAGATGCCCATCGTCACGAAGCCCATGTGGGCGACCGACGAATAAGCGATCAGCTTTTTGATGTCTTCCTGCACCAACGCGACGAGCGAGGTGTAGATGATCGCCACCACCGAAAGCGTGAAGACCAGCGGCGCCAGGTCCTGGCTCGCCAGCGGGAACATCGGCAAGGAAAACCGCAAGAAGCCGTAGCCGCCCATTTTCAGCAGGATGCCTGCCAGGATCACGGACCCGGCCGTCGGCGCTTCCACATGCGCGTCAGGCAGCCACGTGTGCACCGGCCACATCGGCATCTTGACGGCGAAGGAGGCAAAAAACGCCAGCCACAGCCACCACTGCATCTCAGCGGAGAACTTATGGTTCATCAGCGTCGGGATGTCGGTGGTGCCAGCCTCCCAGTACATGACGAGCATGGCCAGCAACATCAGCACCGAGCCGATGAGCGTGTAGAGGAAGAACTTGAAGCTCGCGTAGACGCGGCGCTTGCCACCCCACACCCCGATGATCAGGAACATCGGGATCAGACCGCCCTCGAAGAACAGGTAGAAGAGCACCAGATCGAGCGCGCAGAACACGCCGATCATCAGCGTCTCAAGAACCAGAAACGCGATCATGTACTCTTTGACGCGGTTCTCGATCGCCTCCCAGCTCGCCAGGATACAAAGCGGCATCAGGAACGTCGTGAGGATCACGAACAGCATCGAGATGCCGTCGACCCCCATCTTGTAGTTGATGCCGTTGCCGAGCCAGGCCGCCTCTTCGACGAATTGGAAGGTCGCGATCGAGCGGTCGAAGTTGATCCAGATCAACAGCGACACCGCGAAAGTGGCGAGCGTGGTCCACAGCGCAACCCAGCGCGCATTGCGTTTCGCCTCCGGGTTGACGCCCAGCAGGATGAAGGCTGCCCCCACCAGCGGCAGGAAGGTGACGATCGAAAGGATCGGCCAATTGATGGTCATCGCGCGACGCCTCCCGTCCAGAAGACCCACGAGATGATCACCGCCAAGCCGATGAGCATCGCAAACGCGTAGTGGTAGACGTAGCCCGTTTGCAGCCGCACCACGCGTCCCGTCACGTCGAGCACGCGGGCAGCGATCCCGTCGGGACCAACCCCATCGATGATGCGCCCATCACCGGTGCGCCAGAGCACGCGGCCGATCGCTTGGGCCGGACGCACGAACAGCGCATCGTAGAGTTCGTCGATGTACCACTTGTTGAGCAGGAAGAGGTAGAGCGGCCGGAACGCCTTTGCCGTCGCCGAAGGCAGCGTGGGCACGGCGATGTAATAGACGTAAGCCAGCGCCAGCCCGATCACCATGGCGATCGACGGCGCAAGCACCACCAATTCCGGCACCTTCTTCAGCTTGGTCATGATGTCATTGGCAGGATCAGCGATGGACGTGCCCCAGAACGTCTTGTGCTCCGCCCCGATGAAGTAGGGGTAGAAGAGCGCGCCCGCGACCAACGCGCCAACCGCAAGCACGGCCAGCGGCACCAGCATCACCGGTGGGCTTTCATGCGCCTTCTTGAACGTATCGGGATCAGCGCGCGTCTTGCCGTGGAAGGTCATGAACATCAGCCGCCAGGAGTAGAATGACGTCATCAGGGCGGCGAGCGTCAGCAGCCAGAACGCGTAGTGGTTGGAGGTCTGCGCGGCGTAGGCCGCTTCAACGATCGCGTCCTTTGAATAATAGCCGGCCGTACCGATCACATGCGGGATGCCGACGCCGGTGAGCGCCAGCGTGCCGATCAACATGAAGATCCACGTGTAGCGGATCTTCGGCGCCAGCCCGCCCATCCGCCGCATGTCCTGCTCATCGTGCAACGCATGGATCACCGCGCCTGCGCCCAAGAAAAGCAGCGCCTTGAAAAACGCGTGCGTGAACAGGTGGAACACGCCTGCCGCATAGGCCCCCACGCCGCACGCGGCGAACATGTAGCCCAACTGCGAGCACGTCGAATAAGCGATCACCCGTTTGATGTCGTTTTGCACCAAGCCCACGCTGGCTGCGAAGAACGCGGTGAATACGCCGACGAAGGTCACCACCTGCAGCGCGATCGGCGATTGCTCGAACATCGGCGACAAACGCGCCACCATGAACACGCCCGCCGTCACCATGGTCGCGGCATGGATCAGCGCCGACACCGGCGTTGGCCCCTCCATCGCGTCGGGCAGCCATGTGTGCAGCAAGAACTGCGCAGACTTGCCCATCGCGCCCATGAACAGCAGCAGGCACAACGTGGTCATGACGTCGACCTGGAAGCCCAGGAACTCAAACGTCTTGCCCACCTCCTGCGGTGATGCGGCGAACACCTGGTCAAAGCCGATCGTGTTGAAGGTCGCGAACACACCGCAAATGCCAAGCGCAAACCCGAAGTCGCCCACGCGGTTGACCACGAACGCCTTCATCGCCGCCGCATTGGCCGATGGCTTTTGATACCAAAATCCGATCAACAGGTACGACGCGAGCCCCACACCCTCCCAGCCGAAAAAGAGCTGCAGGAAGTTATCCGCCGTCACCAACATCAACATCGCGAAGGTGAACAACGACAGGTATGCGAAGAAGCGTGGCCGGTGCGGATCGTGGCTCATGTAGCCGATCGAGTAGACATGCACGAGCGACGAGACCGTTGTCACAACGACCAACATCACCGCGGTCAGCGTGTCGATGCGGATCGACCAGGCGACGCTCATCTCACCCGACGTGATCCAGCGCAGCAGCACGACCGAGATCTTGTCGTTCGAAAACCCGACCTGCCAGAAAACCACCCACGACAGCGCAGCTGATACGAGCAGCAGACCGCTTGTGACCAGTTCAGCGTTGCGCGCGCCCATCACGCGGCCGAAGAAGCCGGCGATCAGCGCGCCTAATAGCGGCAGGAAGACGATGGCTGTGTACATGGCGCGATCAGCCCTTCATCACGTTGATGTCTTCAACCGCGATCGAGCCGCGGTTGCGGAAATAGGTGACGATGATGGCGAGGCCGACGGCGGCTTCAGCGGCCGCAACCGTGAGGATCATCAGCGCGAAGACCTGACCCGATAGATCGTTCAGATGCGCGCTGAACGCGACCAAGTTGATGTTGACGGCAAGCAACATCAGCTCGATCGACATCAAGATGACGATCACGTTTTTGCGGTTCAGGAAGATTCCGAACACGCCGATCGTGAACAGGATCGCCGCCAGCGTGAGGTAGTGTCCAAGGCCAATTGACATGGTGCTGCTTTCGCTTGTCCTGGTAGCAGATCGAGCGCGATGGCGCCGCGCTCGCCGTCCGCCTCTTTATTCGCCGGGCTGGGTCTTGGTCACGGGGAACACCGCACCGCCGCTTGGCACGTCCACCACATCGACCGCTTCGGCCGGGTTGCGCGCCACTTGCGCGGCCACCGACTGGCGTTTGGCGACTTGACGTTCACGCAAGGTCAGCACGATCGCCCCGACCATCGCTACCAGCAGCACCAGGCCCGCCAGTTCGAAAAAGTAAACGTGCTCGGTGTAGAGCACGCGCCCGATCGCTTCGGTGTTCGTGAGCGTTTCAGTGCCGGGCCTCGTGATCGCCGGCGCGCCAACCGGCGGGGCGACCTTCGCGGACCAGTAGTAGATCATCGCCAACAACTCGCCGACGATGACGAGGCCGATCAACACACCGATCCACGCGTTCTCAACGAAACCTGCGCGCAGCGAGGCGAAATCGACGTCCAGCATCATCACGACGAACAAGAACAGCACGGCCACGGCGCCGACGTAGACGACGATCAGGATGAGCGCCAGAAACTCCGCGCCCTGCAGTACGAACAGCCCCGCCGCATTGAAGAACGAGAAGATCAGAAACAGGACGGCATGCACCGGGTTGCGCGCCGTGATCACCATGAACGCGGACGCGATGAGCAAGCTTGCAAACAGGTAGAAAAAGAAGGCCGTCAGGTCCATCGTCGATCCGCCGTCTCGTTCGCACCGGGCGGCCCGCGTTTCAGGGCCAGATGGTGCCGAAGTGTGTTCAGACGCTTGTGTAAACGTGAGTAGGTTGTGATCCGCGGCCAACGAAGGGGCGCGTGTCAGCGATAGGGCGCGTCCTTTGCAAGCCGCGCCGCGATCTCACGCTCCCAGCGATCACCGTTCTCCAGCAACCGCTCCTTCGAATAGTAGAGTTCTTCGCGCGTCTCAGTGGCGAACTCGAAGTTTGGCCCCTCGACGATCGCATCCACCGGACACGCTTCCTGGCACAGCCCACAATAGATGCACTTCACCATATCGATGTCGTAGCGCGTGGTGCGGCGCGTCCCATCGTTACGGCGTGGCCCGGCTTCGATGGTGATCGCTTGCGCTGGACAAACCGCCTCACACAGTTTGCAGGCGATGCAGCGCTCTTCCCCGTTGGGATAGCGGCGCAGCGCATGTTCACCGCGAAAGCGCGGGCTGATCGGCCCCTTCTCGAAGGGATACATCAGCGTCGCCTTCGGCTTGAAGAAGTACCGCATCGTCAGGAAAAATGCCGATACGAACTCGGTCAGGAACAGCGCCTTGATCGATTGTCCAACGCCCATGCGTACTCTGCCTCCTGGAGCTGCCCCCCACCCTCACCGGGTGCGCGAAGCTTTGTCCTGTGTGCGGCTTGGGCGGGCGGTCAACCCACCACCAGCGGCGCTAAAAAATACCCAGCGATCGCGAACACCACGATATCGATCCACGCGACTATGTTGAGCACCTTGGCCGTCTTCGCCGATGTTTCGGTACGCTGGTTCTCCACCGCCCGCGCCACGTTGCGCAAGATGAAGAAGTTGACCACGCCGAACACGAAGCCGGCCATCGCACCGTAAAGTCCAACGCTCATCTGATGCCCCTTTATGACCCGCCCGCGTTCGCAGAGGCAGTCAACTGAGGGCCATATTTCAGCACGATCGCCACCACAACGATCATCGCCAGCGACAGCGGCAAGAACACCTTCCATCCCAGCCGCATCAACTGGTCGTAGCGGTAGCGCGGCACCATCGCTTTCACCATCGCGAACATGAAGAACACGAACACGAGTTTCGCGAGGAACCAGACCACACCCGGAACCCAGGTGAACGGCACCACATCAAACGGTGGCAGCCATCCGCCCAAGAACAGGATTACGGTCAGCGCACACATCGTCGAGATGGCCACGTACTCGCCCAGCATGAACAGCAGGTAGGGCGTGGATGAATACTCAACCATGTAGCCCGCGACGAGTTCAGACTCCGCCTCCGGCAAGTCGAACGGTGGCCGGTTCGTCTCCGCCAGCGCCGAGATGAAAAACACCACAAACATCGGAAACAATGGCAACCAGAACCAATTGAACAGCCCGAAGCTACCCTTCTGAGCGTTGACGATGTCGGTCATATTGAGTGAGCCAACGCACAGCAGCACCGTGATGATCACGAAGCCGATCGAGACCTCATAAGACACCATCTGTGCAGCTGAGCGCAGCGCGCCCAAAAACGGGTACTTCGAGTTCGACGCCCAGCCACCCATGATCACGCCGTAGACACCGAGCGAAGAGATCGCGAGCACGTAGAGGATGCCGACGTTGAGATCGGCGATCACCCACTTGCCCCAGTCGCTTTCGGAAACCGGGATCACAGCCCAGGCCGACAGCGCCAGGACCGTGGTCACGAGCGGGGCCAGCAGGAACACCGTGCGGTCGGCGCCGGCCGGGATCACGGGCTCTTTGAAGACGAACTTGAGCAGATCGGCGAACGATTGCAGCAGACCGAACGGCCCCACGACGTTGGGCCCGCGCCGCATCTGCACGGCGGCCCATACCTTGCGGTCCATCAGCAGCAGGTAGGCGATGATCAGCAGCATGCATACGATCAGCAGCACGCTCTTGCCGAGCATCAGCGCGGCTTGCGCGCCCCAACTCGTCCACCAGATCTCAAGCGCATCCATCATCGGCGATCACGTCCTTCTCGCGTCAGGCCGCCCCGAACAAGCGGTCTTCGCGCCTCGCGCTCACGTGCCCGTCCGCTTCAGATCAGCGGCTTTGCGAAACGCGCTCAACTCAGCCATCACGGCAGACGCCCGCGCGATCGGGTTGGTGAGATAAAAATCGGCCATCCCTTGCGTGAACGGCTGATCGATCATCGACGCCCCGCCATCGCCGAGCGCCCGCAAGCTGGCCAGTTCGTCGGCCTCGCCCTCATCATCGCCAGCCCCTTGCGCCGTCCCCGCGATGGCATCCAGCGCGGCCAGGTGGGGATGGGCCTCGTACATGGCTTTGCGCAACGCTTCGATCGTGTCGAACGGCAAAACCCTGTCCAGGTTCGCCGACAACGCCCGCAGGATCGCCCAATCCTCTTTCGCATCACCAGGCGGGAACACCGCCTTTGCCGTCATCTGCACGCGGCCTTCGGTATTGACGTAGGTGGCGCTCTTCTCGGTGTAGGCCGCCGCTGGCAGGATCAGATCGGCCCGGTGCGCACCGGCGTCCCCATGGGTGCCCTGGTAGATCACGAAAGCCTCGCCGCAACGCGCCATGTCGAATTCATCAGCGCCGAGCAGATAGAGCACGTCGATGCTGCCGTCCTGCGCACCCGAAAGCATGTGCGCCGCGTCGCGGCCGCCGTCACCGGGCACGAAGCCAAGATCAAGCGCGCCCACCCGTGAGGCTGCCCGATGGAGCACATTGAACACGGCCCAGCCCTCGTCGCTGCCTTCCATCGCATCCATGGCGATGCGCGCGGCCACCTGCAGGATCGCTGCGCCATCCTCACGCGCCAACGCGTCGGCACCGACGATCACAAGCGGCCGTTTGGCGGTGGCAAGTGTGCGCGCGAATGCGCCTTTGCCGGCAGCCAGTTCAGCGAGCGACTGCGCGCCCGCGCCAAGGTACTCATAAGGGTAGGTGAGGTCCGCTTGCTCCCCGATCACGCCGATCGTGGTGCCGCCGCGGCGGTAAGCCTTACGGATGCGCGCGTTCGCCACCGGCGCATCCCGGCGCGCGTCGCAGCCGATCAGCAGGATCGCGTCGGCGTCTTCCAGCCCATCGAATGTCGCGTTGAATAGGTAGTTCGCGCGCCCTTGCGCGGGATGCACCTTGGCGCCATCCTGACGCCCATCGATGTTGGCGATGCCAAGTGAATGCGCCAACGTCTTGAGCGCGAAAAGCTCTTCGCAACCGGCAAGATCACCGGCGATGACCCCCACGCGGTCAGGCGCGCTCCCGCCCAGTTTCTCGGCGACCACGCTGAGCGCCTGCGCCCAACTGACCGGTACCAGCTTGCCGTTCTGACGCAGGTAGGGGCGATCAAGCCTTTGCGTGCGCAGGCCGTCGGCAACATGACGCGTCTTGTCGGAGATCCACTCCTCATTCACCGCATCATTGTTGCGTGGCAAAATGCGCATCACTTCACGTCCTCGCGCATCCACTCGGATGGCAGAGCCGACCGCATCCATCACGTCGATCGTCTCAGTCTTGCGCAATTCCCAGGGTCGCGCCTGATAGGCGTAGGGCCGGTTGGTCAGCGCTCCCACCGGGCACAGGTCGATCACGTTCGCCGACAGCTCCGACAACATGCCCTTCTCAAGATAGGTCGTGATCTCGGCATCTTCGCCGCGGCCGATCAGGCCCAACTCTTCAACGCCTGCCACTTCCGTCATGAACCGAACACACCGCGTGCAGTGGATGCAGCGCGTCATGATCGTCTTGATCAGCGGCCCCAGGTGCTTGTTCTCAACCGCACGCTTGTTCTCATCGAAGCGCGACCCGCCTTTGCCATAGGCCATCGCCTGGTCCTGCAAATCGCACTCCCCGCCCTGATCGCAGATCGGGCAATCGAGCGGATGGTTGATCAGCAGGAATTCCATCACCCCCTCACGGGCCGTCTTGACGAGCGGCGAGTTGGTGCGGATCTCGGGCGGTGCGCCGTCCTTGCCGGGGCGCAGATCGTTCACGCCCATGGCGCAAGAGGCGACAGGCTTCGGCGCCCCCACAACTTCAACAAGGCACATGCGGCAGTTGCCAGCGATCGACAGGCGCTCGTGATAGCAAAAGCGCGGGATCTCGACGCCCGTTTCTTCGCAGGCCTGCAGCACCGTGATGCCGTCCTCGACCTCGATCGGCTCACCGTTGATGATCAGCTTGGGCATGGTCCGCCTTGTTCATTTGCATCGCACCTTGATGCGCAGTGCCGTGGCCCTGACTTCGCAGGCTATGTTTACGCAGTACCGAGGCCCTGCTGCTGCATGCCTAGACCGCGACAAACTGCTCAAGCGCAAACCCCGCATCAAACCGCTGTCAACGGCCGCGTTTGGGCGCGTCTTCGGCATGCACGATTCCAGCCGCGTGCACCGCAACACGCGCGCAGTGTGTCGCGTGTTCACGTGCAAACGTCAATGGTGCACAAGGTCGAAGGCGCCCACGCCACGCCGCCGCAAAAAGCCGCGGCATGCATGCCCCTTCGTTCGCCATCGGGTTGTTTAGCCCAGAGTTCATCCGCTTCAGGTCGAACCACCTGAGGCGCGAGATGAACGGCAAACAAACGCGTAGACGTCGGTTCCGCTTCAAGCTCAAGCGAACCGACTCTAAGCCCGAAGAGCGCGTGGCGAGCCGGGCTGATCGGCCGACATTAAGCGCGCGCCGGGCTACTCGCAGGGCGTCGTGGTCTGTGCTTGTCCCAACTGGTTGTAGGCGGCGATCATATCGGTCACCAGGATGCCGTTGATGCTCATCCCGGCCAATTCGCAATTGCGAATGGCGACCATGCTCAAGTTGGAGTTATCGACCCGCGCATTGGCCATATTAACGCTCTCGAACGCGGCACTTGCCATGCAAGCATCGCGCAGCGCGGCAGACGAGAGGTTGACGCCGTCCATCCGCGCACTGGCGAGGTTGGTGTTCTCCATGACGACGTTGGAAAGGTTTGTTTCCTCAAATGTAGAATTAGCGAGCGAAGAATGACTAACGGCCAGAAGATCGTGGGTTTTCTTGATTTCCATGTCCTGCCACTCGATACACGTTGCAGCGCTTCGGACCCCGATACCGCAGATCGTTACGTCCTTCAGTTCACACCCCGTTGACCTCGGGCAGGGTGCGCCGTCGCCAGCTTATGCTTGAGGTTGCATCGGCTGGTTGGCTTATACTCTTGCGAGACTTCAAGAAAATACAAGTGCCATTCGCGTGATCTGATGTCATTGTGATGAGCGTTGCGCCGTCGACTTTTGACTTAAGTTGCGCAAACCCCGCAGGAGCGAAGTTCATCAGCCGCGCCCGTTGTTATGGCATCTGTTCCGGCTCGGCCCTACCCGCAGGTGCTGAACGCAAAAGCGATCACTTTTGGATCGGTTCCGCGTCTGCGTAGAGCGCTTTTGCCTTACGCGCGTCACGCGATGCAGCTCCTGCACAGCACGCGCCTTCTGCGTGGAACGTGAGGGCGGTAGAGGCAGCGGGCCGCTTACTCGGCCGCCACCGGAGCGCGCACCTCGACATCGTCGCTTGGCCGCGCCGCGTAGGCGTCAATCCGCGCCTCGATCTCGTGGCGGAAATTGCGGATCAGGCCCTGAACGGGCCAAGCGGCCGCATCACCCAACGCGCAGATCGTGTGCCCTTCGACCTGTTTTGTCACTTCAAACAGCAGATCGATCTCTTCGCGCGAGGATTCCCCGCGCGCCATGCGTTGCAGCACCCGCCACATCCATCCCGTGCCCTCACGACACGGCGTGCACTGGCCGCAGCTCTCGTGCTTGTAGAAGTAAGAGATGCGCGCGATCGCCCGGATGATGTCGGTGGAGCGGTCCATGACGATCACCGCCGCCGTACCGAGGCCCGACTTGATTTTCATCAGCGCGTCGTAGTCCATCGTCAGCTCAGAACACGTCGGCGCCGGCACGCAGGGCACCGACGAGCCACCGGGGATCACCGCCAACAGGTTATCCCAGCCGCCACGTACCCCGCCGCAATGCTTCTCCAAGAGCTCGCGCAGGGGAATGCCCATCTCCTCTTCGACCGTGCAAGGGCGCTCCACGTGTCCGGAGATGCAGAACAGCTTGGTGCCCGTATTGTTGGGCTTGCCGAGCGCGGAGAACCACGTTGCACCGCGCCGCAGTATTTCCGGAACGACCGCGATCGACTCCACATTGTTCACCGTCGTCGGCGCCCCGTAGAGACCGCAATTGGCCGGGAACGGCGGCTTCAGGCGGGGTTGGCCCTTTTTGCCCTCAAGGCTCTCCAGCAGCGCAGTCTCTTCGCCGCAAATGTACGCCCCAGCCCCGTGGTGCACGTAGACGTCGAAGTCCCAGCCGTGGACGTTGTTCTTGCCGAGCAGATTGGCCTCGTAGGCCTGGTCGATGGCCGCCTGTAGGTGCTCGCGCTCTCGGATAAACTCACCGCGAACATAAATGTAACAGACGTGCGCGCGCATCGCGAAGCCGGCCAGCAGACACCCCTCGATCAGTAGATGCGGATCATGCCGCATGATCTCGCGGTCTTTACAGGTGCCGGGCTCCGACTCATCGGCGTTCACCACCAGATAGGACGGGCGCGGGTCTTCCTTCGGCATGAACGACCATTTGAGGCCGGTCGGGAAACCTGCACCGCCGCGCCCGCGCAAGCCCGACGACTTCACCTCATCGATGATCCAATCGTGGCCCTGCTCAAGGAAGGACTTGGTGCGATCCCATTGGCCGCGCCGGCGCGCACCCTCCAGGCCCCAGTCTTCAAAGCCATAGAGGTTGGTGAAGATGCGGTCTTTATCCTGCAACATCGTCTATCGCCTTTGTCTTCCCGGCGGACTAAAGCCGCCTCGTCGTTCCGACCCGTAGGGGTGGTGCCGATCGGCGCACCGTGGGCTTGTCAGTCTTTGCTCGACGCCACTTCGCCCGCATCCACGCGGCGCGAGAACGAGGTCTCTTGGCCGCTGGCGAGCACCCGGGCCTGGCCCACCCAGTCCTCTCGATCGATGCGGCCAGGAAACGCCAGATAAACGCCAACCCACCGCACCTGTGGTCGTTCCCATCCCGCGATCTGATCGAAATGGTAGATGCCAAGCTCGTTCAATCTCGTTTCGTTGACCGGCCCGATGCCTTTGATCCGCTTCAGATCATCAGCCTCGCCGCCACGGGCGTTGACGAGACCGCGAGGGCGGCTTCCAACCGCGTTCGCGCGCTCTTCGGGCGTCGCATCCTTATCGAGCCGGGCGAGCTTGGCATCGATATCGGCCTGTTCCGCTGCGCGCGCTTCATCATCACGCGGATCGGCCGGCGCGCGCGCGTGCTCCGTCTCACCCCCGGCTGTCGTGGGCGAAGCCTGCTCATCGCGGGATGCATCCTGCGCAGCCGCGTCCGTCGTCGGCGCCTGCGGTTTCGCGCCTGCCGGATCGGTGTGGGCGCCCGCATGGGCCACACCCGACACCCGCTCGCTCGTCGGTGCATCGACGATCTCATCGGCAGGCTTTCCCGCTTCCGATCGCCCTGCGCGTTGCTCGCGCTGATCATCGCCTGCGCCGTCACCTGACGCTTCAGCCGCTTGCGCAAGGGCGACTGGCTGAGCCACCGCCTGCGCTGCTGCGGCAGGTGCCGCGGTTGACCCGTTGGCGCCCGCACTGCCATGCGGTCCCGCCAAAGGCGCCTGCTGCGCGCCCTTTAACGTCGTTGCACCACCGACGGGCGCCGCATAGTGGCGCTCGATCTGCGGCCCCGGCGTCGGCTTCTCGCCGCGCGCATAGGCATCCAGCACGCGTTCCAGGGCGCCGGCATCCAGATCCTCGAAGGTCTCGCGCCCCACCTGCACGAGCGGCGCGTTCACGCATGCCCCCAGGCACTCGACCTCTTCCCACGAAAAAGCACCATCACCCGACAGCGCATGCGGCTGTTCATTGATGCGGCGCTTACAAACCGCAATCAGATCATCGGACCCGCGCAGCATGCACGGTGTCGTGCCGCACACTTGCACATGCGCTTTGGTGCCCACCGGCGACAACTGGAACATGGTGTAGAAGGTCGCCACCTCCAGCACACGGATTTCCGGCATGTCGAGCATGTCGCCGACGTAACGGACCGCCGGTTCAGGCAACCACCCGCCGGCCTGCTCCTGAGCACGCCACAACAAGGGGATGACGGCGGAGGCCTGCTTACCGGGGGGATAATTGCCGATGGTGCTTTCGGCCCAACTTAGATTGTCGGGCGTGAAGGCAAAATCTTCGGGCTGCTGGGGGTCGAGACGGCGGACGGCCATGGGGCGCTTTCGATGCCTTGATGATCACGGGTGAACACCACGGGTTCTAGCGCAAATTCGCCGCAAACCAAGTGCCGTGAGGCCGTCAAATCGCCCCAGGCTCGCTCACAGCCAGCGCCGCGCCCGTCGCTCTATACGGAGGCTGGCGTCGTCACCCAACTGAACAACAAGATAACCGCTGCCATGGGCGCCAAAAACAGCGAGACCTGACTGTAGACGCGGAAGATCGCCGTCCACAGCAATCCGAAAGCGAGGCCGACCACGATCGCCCCCCAATCCCCTTCCGCTGACGCAAACACCCGGGCCAACGTGAAGAGCGTGGCAAGCATCATCGCGCCGAGGCCGATCAGCACAGCGATCGCCGTCTGGTTGGCCTGCACCTCGCCTCGCGACCAACCCTGGCGTTCGGCGAACCACGAATAAGTCGCCAGCGACAGGCCCCAGCCGAAGCTCAACATCGCCCAGACGAACAGGTTGTCCACGTAGAGGAAGTTTTGCGGGCCATCCACCATCGTCACGCCACCCCGGTTGCACTCACCACACAGCCTGCGCGGTATCGACAAGCCGGCCGGACCATAACAGAGCGTGGGCCGGTCGTGCCGCAGCACCCTTCGCCATGGTTAGCACGCAGGACGTGCCGCCAAACGCTTTGAAATGCAAGGAAAAATCAACATCGACCCGTCGCCCGCCTGATCGTCGCCGGGACTTCCGCTTAAGCTCAGATGAAACCAAAAAGCGGCGTAGGCGAAGGAGCTCTAGCGATCGATCTCGCCGAACACGATGTCGAGTGAGCCCAAAATCGCCGAGACGTCAGCTAGCATGTGGCCCTTGTTCATGTAGTCCATGGCCTGCAAATGCGGGAAACCGGGCGCGCGGATTTTGCAGCGGTAAGGCCTGTTAGAGCCGTCCGACACCAGGTACACGCCGAACTCGCCCTTCGGGGCTTCGACGCAGGCGTAGACCTCGCCCTCGGGCACGTGGAAGCCTTCGGTGTACAGCTTGAAGTGATGGATCAACGCTTCCATCGAGCGCTTCATCTCGCCCCGCTTGGGCGGCGCCACCTTCTGGTCTGTGGTGGTAACGGGACCGCGGCCTTCGGGCTCGCGCAGTTTCGCGCACGCCTGCTTCATGATCGCCACCGACTGGCGCATCTCCTCCATGCGGATCAGGTAGCGATCGTAGCAATCGCCGTTCTTGCCGACGGGGATTTCAAACGCAAATTCATCGTAGCGTTCGTAGGGTTGTGCACGCCGCAGATCCCAGGCCGCACCCGATCCGCGCACCATGACGCCCGAAAACCCGAGCTTGAAGCACTCATCGAGCGAGACCACGCCGATATCGACGTTGCGCTGCTTGAAAATGCGGTTGTTGGTGAGCAGGCCCTCGATGTCGTCACACACCTTGAGGAACGGATCGCACCACGCCTCGATGTCATCGATCAATTCAGGCGGCAGGTCCTGATGCACGCCGCCCACCCGGAAGTAGGCCGCATGCAGACGCGCGCCCGATGCTCGCTCGTAGAACGTCATCAGCTTTTCGCGCTCTTCAAAGCCCCACAGCGGCGGCGTCAACGCCCCCACATCCAACGCTTGCGTGGTGACGTTGAGCAGATGCGACAGGATGCGGCCAATCTCGTTATAGAGCACCCGAATGAGAGAGGCGCGCCGCGGCACCTCGATCTCCAGCAGTTTCTCGGCCGCCAGGCAGAAGGCGTGCTCCTGGTTCATCGGCGCGACGTAATCGAGGCGATCGAAATAGGGTATCGCCTGGAGATACGTCTTGTGCTCGATCAGCTTCTCCGTGCCGCGATGCAGCAGACCGATGTGCGGATCAACGCGTTCGACCACTTCCCCGTCCAGTTCGAGCACGAGGCGCAGCACGCCGTGGGCTGCGGGATGCTGTGGGCCGAAGTTGATGTTGAATTGACGGATGTCGGTTTCGGCCATGCCAGTCGGGCTCTTCCTCAAAGGCGGGGCGTACGCCCGCAGATCTCTGGTTTCTCGCGCGCTTAACATGCAGCGCTGCGTCGTCAAGTTGCCGGTTACGTCGTTTTCCCGGCCTCGGCCATGCTGGCGAAAAAGGCCTCCAATTCAGGGCCGGTCATACGCTGACGCTCTCCCGCAAAGGCGTAAAGCGCCGGCTTTTCGTCGATGAACAGCTCCTTGGTGAACGTCAGCGCGCTCACGTCGTCAAGCGCGCCGACCGACACACCGTAATAGCCGTAGTCAGGCGCGCGCCAGAACAGGTTGGTACCGCAGCGCCCGCAAAAATGCCGCTGTCCCCAGTCCGATGAGGCGTAGACGGTGATCGTCGAAGCATCCTCAATGGTGGGTTCGCCGTCGATCTGCGTGGCAAACGCGGGCCCCGCACTCCAGCGCTGGCACTTTGAGCAGTGGCAGACGTCGGCGTGAGCCGCCTTGAGCATGGCGGTGAACCGGACGGCACCGCAAAGGCATCCGCCGCTGACATGAAGCGGACCTGCAAGGTTCGGCTCGTTTGAGGCGGATGGCGCTTCGCTCATGGTTCATCCTTTCCGCTCGTCCCTGGCATCGCGATCGCGGCGGCACCCACACGTGCGGCCTTCGCATTGACCCGCGTGACGAAGGACGACCACGGCACCACCATGCGTTGATGCGTGCCCTTTGAGATCACGTCTACGCCGTCGTGCGCCATAACCTCAAACGTGATCCGACGCCCCTGGATCACGGTGCAGGTCGCTTCGACCTTAACCTGCTGGCCAGGCACGGTCGCGGCTGCATGGGACACATCGACGTGGATGCCGAGCGAGCCCTCGCCCTCATCGAGGTGCGGTTTCAGAACGTCCAGGCACGTCCACTCGAGCAGGCCCACCATGAAGCCGGTGGCGAACACCGCAGGCATCGCGGCGAAGTCTTCCGCCTCAGGGTAGAGCGCGGGCACCGTCTTGGTGGGGGGAACCGTGAAGACGCGTGTGGCGGTCTCACCGACGCTAAGCGTATCGCGCATCGTGGCACTCTTGATGCGCAGGCGCGCCATCATCGGCCCGCCTGCTTTCCCCCAGATTCAGTACAAGGCTCTTTCAGTGCGAGGCTTTCTCGTCGCCCGGCAGCACGTACGAAGTGCCTTCCCAGGGGCTTTCGAAGTCGAAGCTGCGGAATTCCTGCGCGAGCTTCACCGGTTCGTTGACCACGCGCTTTTGCTCATCATCATAGCGGACTTCAACATAGCCCGTCAGCGGGAAGTCCTTGCGCAGCGGATAGCCTTCAAAGCCGTAATCAGTCAGCAGGCGACGCAGATCGGGGTGGCCGGAAAACATGATGCCGTACATGTCGTAGGCTTCGCGCTCGAACCAGTTGGCGGCCGGGAAGACATCGATGATGCTGGCAACCGGTGTCACGGTCCCGGTCTGGATTTTGACCCGCACCCGCGTGTTCTGGCGTGGCGACAGCAGGTGATAGACCACATCGAAGCGGCGCTCGCGGCCGGGCCAGTCAACGCCCGCCACATCGATCAGCACCTCAAACTGGCAGCGGCTGTCATCGCGCAGCACCTTCATCACATCGACGATGTGTTCGCGCGCCACATCCAGCGTGAGTTCGCCGTGGGTCACGCGCGCGCCTTCCACCGCATCGCCGGTCCGCGAAACGATGTAGTCGCCCAACTCCTGTAGCGCTTCGTCCATGCTTCGTCCTTCGTGCCGATGCGCGCCAGTGACCCGCCTCGCTTCAGCGTTCGATCGTGCCTGTCCGGCGGATCTTCTTTTGTAACAACAAGATACCGTAGACCAACGCTTCCGCGGTCGGTGGGCATCCAGGCACGTAGACGTCGACCGGCACCACGCGATCGCAGCCGCGCACCACCGCATACGAATAGTGGTAGTAGCCGCCACCGTTGGCGCAGGAGCCCATCGAGATCACATAGCGCGGCTCGGGCATTTGGTCGTAGACCTTGCGCAGGGCAGGCGCCATCTTATTGGTCAGCGTGCCGGCGACGATCATGACGTCGGACTGGCGCGGTGATGCGCGCGGGGCAAAGCCGAACCGCTCAAGGTCATAGCGCGGCATCGACGCCTGCATCATTTCAACCGCGCAGCAGGCGAGCCCGAAGGTCATCCACATCAACGAGCCGGTACGCGCCCAGTTGATGAGATCATCGGTAGCGGTGACGAAGAAACCCTTGTCGGCCAGCTCATCGTTCACTTGCGTGAAAAACGGGTCGGCCACAGGTCGCGTCGCGCGCCCTTCACCCGGTTGATCGAGCACCGGCGCGAACCGCGGCTCCTGACCCGGCAGGATCAATCCCATTCCAGCGCTCCCTTATGCCATGCGTAGATGAGCCCGACGGTCAGTTCCGCGATGAACACCATCATCGACCAAAAGCCCAGATCACCGATCTCCTTGAAGGTCAGCGCCCAGGGAAACAGGAAGGCGGCCTCAAGGTCGAAGATGATGAAGAGGATCGCGACGAGGTAAAAGCGCACGTCGAACTTCATGCGCGCATCATCAAATGAGTTGAAGCCGCACTCGTAGGCCGACACCTTTTCCGGGTCCGGATTGGACACCGCCACCACGAAGGGCGCGGCCATCAGGGCGATCCCGAGCACCAGCGCGACGCCGATGAAAACGACGATCGGTAGGTACTCGAGCAGGAGGTTGGTCATCGCTCGTCATC
>JBCBJZ010000064.1:0-19322 GCA_038522635.1 Pseudomonadota bacterium
CCCTCACGCAACGTCGGGGCACCGGCACTGTCACCGCGCGGCGCCACCGGCACAGGGCCCGTCCGCGTTCGACCCGTGCTGCTGGTGGGCGCGATCCCGCGCGAGGGCGCATGCGATCAGGTGCGCGCGTATCGCCATATCCATCGGAACGCATGTTGCGGCCGTGCCCTGTGCCGGTGGCGCCGCGCGGTGACAGTGCCGGTGCCCCGACGTTGCGTGAGGGCACAGCGATATGCTGCTCGAAGTCGGCAAGGCCGCTCATGCCGGCCAGCATGAAGCGCGGCTCACCCAGCAGCCTCGCACGCACCTCGATCAATTGGCTGACGTTATCGATGGTGGCGCCGATGGCGATGATTCGCGCATCAAAGCGTCGGCCGGTCTCATCAAGGCGAACGGTGAAGCGTTGCCCCACGCGCAGCCATCGCAGCCACAGTGAGGGTGCGAACGCGCGCACCTCAATGTCGCGATCGTTGACGATTTCGATCAGCGGGTCGCGCGGCGAAACGGTCTCATAGGCGTTAGCGCGGCGCGTCACCACGCGGCCTGCAAACGGCGCCTGGATCGTGCACAGCCGAACCTTGGCTTGGGCAACGTCCACCTCGGCTTCGGCTTTCTTCTGTTCGGAAATCGCCAGCGTCGCTTGGAGCCTCGAGATCGAGCGTGATGCGGCAAGCGTACGTTTGATGCGGGCTGAAACGACGGCTGCACGGGCGTTGGCATCGGCACGGTTGAGTTCGGCGCGGTGGATGGCGCAATCGAAGCGCACAAGCGTCGCGCCCTTTTTGAAGCGTTCGCCGTTCTCGGGGCCGATGTGCAGCACGGTGCCGGCCATGCCCGCGGCGATGAGGGCACGCTGGCGCGGCACGATCAACGCGCGGACCTGGGCTTTGCTTTCGGCGTGATCGCCCGCGAGCAGATCGGGGATCGAACGCGCCGGCGTTCGTCTGGAAGGGATGCGTTCCGCTGGCGGCGGTGACGCTGCGCGCTGGCGGGGCTGTTCAAACGTGGCTGGGCCCGACGCGTGCGGGCTTTGCGCCCACCCCTCACCGCATCCAAGCGCGATGAGCGCTGCGATCGCGAGCGTCAGATGCAGCCACGGGCGATCGGGCGCGCGCCGTTTCAAGGCCCCCGATCGATCACAAGACGCCATGGGCCGTTGCATGTGTGCTGTCCTTCTTCATTCAAGATCGCCAGCCTGGATGGCCGGCGAAACAGGGATCGCGTCAGGTTGCGGTGATGTCGACGCGCTGGCAAAACGAGGCCGAGAGGTTGAGAAATGCTGAACAGGTCCGCCCGCGCACAGCCCGTGGACGCTTGGCGCACGCGGCATCGCTTGGCCGCAAGTGGGCCGTCCAGGTCGAGGCCCCCAGTTGCCGTCGAGGCCCCCAGTTGCCGTCGAGGCCCCCAGTTGCCGTCGAGGCCCCCAGTTGCCGTCGTGGCCCCCATTTGCCGTCGTGGCCCCAGGTGCCACCGCCCCGCCATGGGCGAGACCTGGCTTTCCTGGGACCTTCGTCTGTTGCCAACAATGGCTGGGACGCTCTAGCGGGACGCCAACTTCCAGGACTTGGTCGGCCGGTGGTACGACTTGAGAAGGCCGTGCAAGCGCTTGCTGAGCGCTTTGACGCTGAGGCGCTCCAGCGATTCAGGCACGCGCTGCGTCCCCACCGAATTGAGGATCCGCCCGTAGGCGTTCTGCACATCGGCGTAGGCGGTATAATAATGCAGCGCCGACACCATGGCCTGAGAGCGCGCCGCAAGCGCTTCGGCGCCGGACGTATCCTGGTTGGCTTCGCCCTCGCGCGCGATCCGCGACAGCCGGTAGTCAACCCGATAGAGCCGGCGTGAGACCTTGAACGTGTCCTTGGCCATGGCGAAGCGGTGCAACGCGATATGGATCTGCGCGATCACCGCCATGGAAAGCGCGCGGCGGCGGGCATCAGCGACCTTCACACCCTTTTTCGCATAGTCGATGGCGATCGGTGCGGTGGCCAGTTCGACGAGGTTCTTGGTGATCAAGACGCCCGCGTCACTCCAGTCGCTCGACAACAAGAACGAGTTTGAATCGTAGTTTTTGCCGGACCGCAGTTCGACGCCCGGCAGCAGGCGCACGTAGGCGGCGCGCACTTCCGTGCGGCTGATCCGTCGCTTCAGGTGTTCTTCGCGCAGTTCCGGCCGGCTCAGCAGCGCGGCAAACTCGATGTCAGCCACACGCCCCTTCAGGTGGGGAACGTGGAACCCGTGGTGCCCCCCTGTGTGTAGGCGAAATTTGGTCCCGGGTTTGACATTCATCAAAGCGGCAAGTTCCCCGCGGGCCACCGACAGCTTCCGGCGCACTTCAACAAGGTCTCGTTTGTGCGCCAGGAGTTTGCGCTGCAGGCGCAGTTCATCGGCAGGTTCGCCAGCGCCGCTTTTCGCGACCCGACGTGAGCGCGCGATGGCATGTTCGATCTGGTGGATGAGGCGGCCGATCCGCGGCAACAGTTTTTGGGCGGCCACCGCCCGCCAGTACGCCGTCCGGATGTCCATGATCAGGTTCTGGACCACCTTGACCCGCCGCTCTTCGGCGATAAGCACCTGGTCAGCTTCCTGTTTGGCGCGCAGATAGCTCAGGCCGAAATCGAGCAGGTTCCAGACCATGTGGAGGTCGGCGTAGCGAATGCGCTTGTCTTCAGAGGTCGAGACTTCGAGCGACTGGTTGCCGGTGATCAGCGAGCGGCTCGAAGACCCACGAACGGGATCGCGCACCCGCCATCCAGCGCGGGCTGCGGCCTGTGGCAGCATGTCGACGCTCACATGGCGAAGGCGTGCGACGCTGAGGTGGCGCTCCATCGTTTTAAGGCGCTTATCGAGGTTGTATTTGAGCCCGCGGGCCATCGCTTCGTAGAGGTTGATCGAACCATGCACGGGCTCCTGATCGGCGTACATGTGCTCCAGATCATGGCTGACCCGATCGGCCAGCGCCGCTTGATCGAGCGCGGTTGGTCGCACGCAGCCGCCCAGCAAGACCGCCGTCACGGCCACTGCCGCAACGCTGCCTTTCCAGTGCGCCCCCCATGCCCGTGTGCAGTTCTCGGTGTTCGCCATCGCCCCTTAACCTCCGGCTTGAAACCTTCGCCGACGACACACGCTTAAGATGTAGTGTGCCGCGTCATCGCCTTTAGCGGGTAGGTTGATTCGGCTAGCGCCAGCAATTGTCAGAGGCTGTGAGGACGCCCATTATGCAACTTTAGATAGTTTGAATTGGTCAACAAGTTCAGAGGTTAAGATGAAACAAGCAGGGCAGTGTCGATACTAAACACAATCTAAAGTGGTATAATGGTTACACCACCCCTCAGGCGCGCTGCGTGTGGTACGCGCCCGCTCACAACTCGCTCAGGTTGCAAAGTTCGTTTCGTTTCGGAATGAGAGAAAAGCCCGCCGGGGTCGAGCGCAAGTTGGGGAATTCGCGCTCAAGACGCCCGGCGGCAATGACGGTCGCGCGGTTCTTCGCCGCGCCGCTGATCATGCGGTCTACCGTCGGCCAAGGGTGCGGCAGGCGAGATGCTGGGGAGCGCTGTCTGCAACCTGTATCGCGTTGTGCCTTGGATAAAGCAACCATAAGTTGTGTTCATGAAGAACGGGTTAAGCCGGGCTCATCCCTTGCCGCGTCTCAAATGCGGGGGGCAGGCGGAAGCCATTGTTAACCATAGCGCTGCATTGCAGGTGCACGCCACGCGCCGTTGGCATCGCCCAACCTGTCCTTAAGCAAATTCGTGTCACAACCCTCCCGCGGCTCCATGTGCGACATGTGGGGCTTCCCGGCGTGTGCCTTGGGCGGGTGGTGTGATGGGTGTTAAAGTGAAACGGGAGCGGCCTGACCAGCGGCGGCACCACCGTGTCACCGCGCCATTCTTCGTAACACTCAACGCTCAGCGCCTGCGCGCCACCGACTGGAGCCTCGGCGGCTTCCGGCTGGACGACGTCGCGGGCGCACTACCTGCGCCGGGCGATGAAGTGGAATTGTCGTTCGCGCTTCCCTTCCAAGGCTTCGACGTTTCCTTCGACGGCAAGGCCGAAGTGGTGCGTGTAAACGCAGACCAGGGCATGGTCGCGTTCCGCTTCACGGTGCTCGGTGAGCGCGAACGCGAGCTGATGCAACACTTCATCGAGGAGTTGGTGCGTGGCTCGATGGCTGACATCGAGGATACGATCCAGCGCATCGATGTGCCGGTGACACCGGCCTCGCTCGAACCCGACAAAAAGCAGATCCCCGCGTCCATGCCCGTACGCCGCTGGCCGATGAAGGCCATGGTGATGACAGGCATCTACGCGGTGTTGGGCCTGATCGTCTTTGGCTACATCGGCTTGCTGAGCTACTCGAATTTCTTCCGGCTTGAGGTGCAAACCGCCGTCATCACCGCGCCGGTCGAAGCGGTCGCGGCGCAGGCTGAGGGGCGGATCGGCTGGAACGGGATCAAGCCTGGCGATGTGGTGCGCGGCGGTGAAACCGTGGTGACGCTGTTCGATAACCGCCTTGAGCGCGAGATCGACATGGCGGGGCTGGCGCTGAAAGAGAGCGAAGCGCGGCTTGCGTATCTGAAGCGGCGGCAGGCCGAAGAACTTGACCGGATGGCTGACTTCGCCCGCCTCGAGCTCGATGGTGTGCGCGAGCAGCGCTTGCGGATTGAAGATCTGGAGACGCGCGCACAGGTGCTGCAGCGTGCGTTTGCGCGTGTGAAGAGCCTGCGCAAGCGCGGCTTCGCGACGAACGACCAATATGACAAGGCGCTCACCGCTTTCACCAGCGCGAGGACGCAACTGGCCAGCGCCAAGCTGAAGCTGCGTTCGCGCGCCAAGCTCGCCCGCGCCAACATCGGCAAGCGCTACTACAACGGCGACAACATCATCGGCGACGTCGGGCGCCTCAAGGCCGAAGCGGAACTGGCGCGTTCCAAACATGGCTTGAGCCAGGCGCGCTTCAAGCTGCTCCTACGCCATCGTCGTCGGCTGTCGGTGATCGCTCCCTTCAACGGCCGCGTGGTGGAGCTGCCGCGTTTCAACAATGGGCATGTGAAGCGCGGCGATATCGTTGCGATCATCGAGCGGCTGAAGTTCCGCAACGTGACCGCCTACCTGACGCAGGATGAGGTCTTGAAGATCGGGCAGGGCGATGAAGCGCTGATCTTTGTGCCTTCGATTGGCGAGACGCTGAAGGGCCGCGTGATCAAAATCGATCGCACCAGCGGGTTCATCCAGGAGCAGGAACTGCGCCGTAACCCGGGCTACACCTGGCGCGGGCCTCGCGATCGCTCCGCCAAGGTCATCATCGCCTTCGACAAGCCGTCGCTGGTGGATCGCTCATCGCGTTTTCGCTCGGGCCTGCCGGTCGTGGTCATCTTCCCGCGTCGCTCCAACAACGAACTGCTGAACGCGATCACCAAGCGGTTCTCGATGTTCCTTTGAAGCCCGCTTCACGCTTCAAGCGGTAGCGGCGCGATGAACTTACAGGGCGCCCAGCGATGGCGATGAGTACCGCAACGCCTTGGTTAGGACCGCATAAGGCGCGCGCGCACGCGCAGATGACGCCGGCGCAGCGGCTGGCGGACCCTGCGGTCAAGCTGACGTTCTGGGAAAAGTGGTCGCCGCGCGTCCAGTTGCAGATCTGGACCTATTTCGGGCTGTGTTTCCTGGGGCTGTCGCTTCTGCCCAACCAGATCTATGACGCTGACAACGCCGCCTTCATCTACGTGATCGGCTTCCTCGGCGTGTGGCGCTACACGTGGTGGCTCAACCACTTCGTGCGCGCGATCATCTACGAGCGAATCGCCTATCCGAAAATCCGTGCCCGCGCGGAAACCATCTGGAACGCGGGCTGGCGGCCTGAACGCATCCACTTCCAGATGACCACCTTTCGCGAAGAACGCGATACGGCAGAAGCGGTGATCCGCGGCATCTGCAACGAGGTGCGCGCGGCCGGCATCCCGGCGACCATCTGGCTTGGATCCTCGGAGCGCGAGGACGAGGACACGATCGCTGAGCATCTGCGCTTGGTCGGCGATGATCTCGACATCGAGTTGCGCATCATCCGGCAAAACCAGCCTGGCAAACGTGTCGCGATCGCTTTGATCCTGCGGGCGATGTCGCGGGCGGGGCTCGGCAAGAACGACATCGTTGCCTTTATGGATGGTGACTTCATCTTAGATGAGGGCTGCCTGACGCGTTGCTTGCCGTTGTTCGCCGCCGATCCGAACCTGCATGCCGTCACCACCAATGAAGATGTGATCGTGCGCGGTTCAGGTTGGATGCAATCCTGGCTGTCGATGCGGTTCGCACAACGGCGCATGGCGATGATGTCCCACGCGTTGTCGAACCGCGTGCTGACGTTGACCGGCCGCTTTAGCGTGTTCCGGGCGACCCATGTGGTGAGCCACGAATTCATCCGCCTGCAGGAAGCCGATTACCTGCGCCATTGGCTCTGGGGCACGTTTCGGTTCTTGTCGGGAGACGACAAGAGTTCCTGGTACTGCCTGCTCAAGCATAACGTGAAGATGCTCTACGTCCCCGATGCCAACGGCTACACGGTCGAGGTGATCAACGGGTCGGGGCGGCAGCGCATGGTGGAGAACCTGCGGCGCTGGTCGGGCAACATGTTGCGCAACGGCCAGCGGGGCATCGCGCTTGGCCCGCGTCGTATGCCGTTTTTCATCTGGTGGTGTCTGGTCGATCAGCGGCTCGCCATGTGGACGATGCTGTTTTCACCGATGCTGGCGGTGACCGGCGGGCTGGTGCTGGGCGCACCGTTCTTTATCGCCTACGTTATCTATATCGCGATCACGCGGATGTTGCTGTCGATGGTGCTGTTTTGTTATGCGCGCACGGTCGATCTGAATTTCATCTGGACGCTTTATGCCAACCAGATCCTCAATGCGGCTGTGAAGGTTTACATGTTGTGGCGTTTGGCCAAGCAGAAATGGGCCAACCGCGGGAACCAGACGCAATCTGCAAACGGCGACCAGTGGATTGAAAACCTGCGGATGTGGATGGCGACCTATCTGACCGCACTTTCGGTGGGCGCGCTACTGCTGGCCGTCTTGCTTTATACAAAGTTACTTGAGATCCCAAGTTGGACCATGGTTCAGGCGATCTTTTGACCGTGTCCATGCACACAAGTGAAGCGGCGTTTTGGGTATCAATGCGCTGTTTTGCTTGTATTTTTTCGAAATTTCTTGAGCGCGTAAAAAGGCGGCGGAAGTGCCGCGCCTCAAAGCTGACGATCCATCGCGGTTAGTTTCAATTTTAGCATTCAATTTCAGAAGATTCCCACGCCTCTCTGGCACCTTCACCCTCGCAGCACTCGGTTTGTGGTTCGCATTCGGCTTTTGAAGACCGCGTGCGCGCATGCTCGCTCGCATACCCAAAAGCCTTGGCAGGGGGGGTGTGCGGCCGCGTTACAGGCTGAGCGTTGGTGCAGGGAGCAGTGTGCGCCGGGAAAGTCCGGTGGTTTGGGAGTGATAACAATGAATCTGGCTCGTCCGATCGAGAACCAGGCTGCGCAAATTGAAGCCGGGGTCGTTGAAGCTGTAAAAACGGAAAAGCCGTCGATCAGCGTGATCGGCCTTGGCTACGTCGGCGCTGTCTCCATGGCGTGCTTGGCCCATCTGGGCTTCCGCATGGTCGGCGTCGATGTTGCGATCGACAAGGTGGAGCAGGTCAAGCAAGGACGCTCGCCGATCGTTGAAGATCGCCTGGGCGATCTGCTCGCCGAAGGCGTTGAAAACGGTCTGATCGATGCCACGCAAAACCTGGTCGCCGCGGTCCTCGATACCGACGTGACTTTCCTTTCGGTGGGGACGCCGACATCGGAAGACGGAAGCTGCGACCTGACTTACGTGCGCCAGGCGAGCCGCGCGATCGGTCAGGCGATTTCGATGAAGGGCGGCTATCACGTGGTGGTGTTGCGCTGCTCGGTGCCGCCCGGCACGACACTTGACGTTGTCGCGCAGGAAATCGAGATGGCCTCAGGCAAGCGCATGGGTCACGACTTTGGCGTGTGCTTCAACCCTGAGTTTCTGCGCGAAGGCGTGGCCGTCGCCGACTTCTACGCCCCGCCCAAGACCGTGATCGGCGCCTCCGACCTGCGCTCCGAAGACATCGTTTCGGAGATCTACGGTGCGATCGACGAGAAGATCATCTTCTGCTCGATCGAAGCGGCCGAGATGGTCAAATACGTCGACAACGTCTGGCATGCCGCCAAGGTCGCGTTCGGCAACGAGGTCGGACGCCTGTGTAAGTCGCTCGCGATCGACAGCCATGAGGTGATGAACATCTTCGTGCAGGACACGAAGCTGAACCTGTCACCTTACTACCTGAAGCCCGGTTTCGCATTCGGCGGCTCATGCCTGCCCAAGGAAGTGCGCGCGGTCGCACATCTTGCCCAGGAGCAGGGCGTGGACCTGCCGTTGGTTGAGAGCCTCGCGCCCTCCAACAAGGAGCACATCGCGCAAGCTGCTGAACTGCTTAAGCCGTTCACCGGCCGCACGTTCGGTTTCCTTGGCGTCACCTTCAAGCCCGGCACCGATGATCTGCGCGAAAGCCCGACGCTGGACCTGATGGCCCGCCTTCAGGGCGATGGCGAAGCGCTGATCGCCTTTGATCCGAACCTGCGCTTTGGCCCCAATCTGCAAAGCCAAATCGACTACGTGCGTTACGCCTGCCCGCAGCAGGCGACCTTGATGGATGAACTGCACGAGATGGTCGTTGACGACGCCGAAACGCTGGTCGAACGGGCGGACGTGGTCGTCGTTTCCCATGCCACCGACGCCTTCCGCGCGGCGGTCAAACAGCGTTGCCCGAACACTCATATCCTTGATTTGGCTCGGCTTTTCAAGGAACTGCCGGACGACGCAACCTACCAGGGCATCGCCTGGTAAGGGCCGCACCAAAACAAAAGAAAACGCGGCCTTCGGCGTGAAGAGAGAGAGCGAAGAGTAAAGACTTGGAACAGGGAGTTTCATTATGAGTGGCATAACAGGAACTGCGGGGGCTGATCGCCTCGGCGGGACCCTCATCGAAGACATGATCGATGCCGGCACCGGCAACGACCAGGTGGACGGCCTCAGCGGCAACGACTTCATCTTGGGCGGCGGCGGCAACGATACGCTTGCGGGCAATACCGGCGACGACAAAGTGTTCGGCTCAGG
The DNA here is from genome assembly GCA_038522635.1 of Pseudomonadota bacterium. Classification (GTDB taxonomy): domain Bacteria; phylum Pseudomonadota; class Alphaproteobacteria; order Rhizobiales; family Hyphomicrobiaceae; genus JBCBJZ01. The sequence continues at coordinate 9,180 of JBCBJZ010000064.1, forward strand.
CGCCTTCACCGGCGCGGTCGACATGGACAAGCTGCGCATCGCGCAGGACGTCGAAGGCAGCGTCACGTTTCTGCAGGAATCGGCCGGCTTCAAGAACACGCTTGGTGTCTACAAGATCGCGTCCGACGGCACGATCTACGACGTGCAGGTGCTGTTCGCGAACGCCTCGCTCAAGGGCTCAGGCGGCAACCTCGTTTCCGGCAAGAGCACGGTCGGGCTCGACCTGCAGGCTGGTGACCAGTTGGGCTTCTTCGTGGTGCCGGATGCCTACCGTCACAACAACAAAGAGGTGCTCGAGCAGGGCCGCTTCGAAATGCGCGGACCCGACGGTGAGGCCGGCAACGTCAATGACGGCAGCGCGGTGAAACTCGTCAACATCGATGCCGACGGCAAAGAGACGGTGGTTCAGTCGCAGTACAAGCAGGCCGTGTTCCACAGCCTGACTGGCGCTGAAGGCGGCCTCAACCCCGATGGCTACGACCACGTCACGGGCGACGTTGATGTTGGCGAGGGCACGATCCGCGTCGGCTTCGAAGACCTGTGGAACGGCGGTGACAAGGACTTCGACGACAGCGTCTTCCTGGTCAACATCGGCTCAACCAACGCCGCCCTGCTCGCACGCGCCAAGACGGGCGACGGCGTTGCACCGGACCACGATCTGATCATGGGTGGTGCGGGCAATGACGAGCTCTTCGGCATGCGCGACAACGACACCGTTTCAGGTGGCGATGGCGACGACAAGCTGTGGGGCAACTCAGGCGACGACGTGCTGTCGGGCGATGCTGGCAACGATGAGCTGCGCGGCGGCTCGGGCGACGATGTGGTGTCGGGCGGCGAGGGCAACGATGCGCTCTTCGGCAACTCGGGCGATGATGCGCTGAGCGGCGATGCCGGCGATGACAGCCTGATGGGCCAGTCCGGCAACGACACGCTCGATGGCGGTGACGGCAACGACAAGCTTGATGGTGGCTCGGGCGACGACGTCTTCATCGGTGGGCACGGCGACGACGTCTACAACGGTGGCTCAGGCGTCGATACGCTCGACTACTCGGACCTTGAAGGTGGGCTCAACGTCGACCTCCACAAGAAAGTCGTGACCGGTGCCGGCGAAGACCAGGTCCAGAGCATTGAAAGCGTGGTCGGCTCGCAAGGCGATGACGTCTTCAAAGGCGACAAACGTGACAACATGTTCTCCGGCGGCGAAGGCGATGACATGTTCCGCGGCCTTGGCGGTGCTGACACCTTCTTCGGTGGCGAAGGCAGCGACACCTACAAGTGGTACGCGAAAGACATCGTCGATCAACGCTCAGGCGAGCATCTTGGTGTTGATACCATCGCGGACTTCCAGCCGGGCGACGTCCTCGATCTGCACGATGTGCTGAAAGGCCAGGACGGCGACGTTGGCGATCTCGTCAGCGCCACCACCACGGACCGGGGCACGATCGTTTCGGTCAGCATCAACGATCAGATGGTCGACGTGGTGATGCTCGAAGGGGTGCGCACTTCCGTGGAGAGCCTTGTCGAAGATGGTTCGCTGCTGAGCTGATCAACTTTCAAAGAAGACGCGATCTTGGAAGGGCTGCCGGGAAACCGGCGGCCCTTTTCTCATTTTCTGTGCCTCTCATGTTTGCCCTCTCGGTTTCGGTATCCCTGGCGCTCATATTGCGTTAGTGAAAATCCGCTCAAATCGATAGCTCGCATTTTATGCGAATATTGATCAAACCCGCAAGCCAAAGCCAACATGATCTTTAAAGCCCTTTGCTAAACCTCTAACCTCAAAGGGGCAATTCAAATCTAAAAAAGCGCAAGCTTCGGTCTTATTCGACCCTGCAAACTTACCACCGCGCTTGGCCACGTTGATTTGAATTGAAACGATGCGGAGAAGAGCATGTCGACCATTTACGGCACCCAGGCGTCAGATACCATTGTGGGCACCACGCTGCACGAGGAGATCCACTCGCTGGGTGGCAACGACTACGTTTACGGCAATGGGGGGAACGACACGCTCTTCGGCGGCGATGGCGCCGACAATCTGCAAGGCCAGAACGGCGCTGATGTGATTTTCGGTGCGCCCGGCGTCGATCGCATTCTGGGTGGTGCCGGGGCCGATCGGCTCGAGGGCGGAGCGGGGAACGACGTCATCCAGGGCAACGACGGCGCTGATGTGGTGCACGGCGGCAGCGGCGATGACTTCCTGCGGGGCGACCGTGGCGTCGACGAGGTCAGCGGCGGCACCGGCAACGACACGCTGCTCGGCGGTACGGGCGGTGATGCGTTGAAGGGCGGTAAAGGCGACGATCTGCGCGGCGAAGACGGCAACGATGCGCTGAACGGCAACAGCGGTGATGATCTCTTGAACGGCGGGCGCGGTGACGATGACCTCGTAGGCGGCAGCGGCAACGACACGCTCGAAGGCGGCACCGGCGCCGATGATCTGCGTGGCGGCTCGGGCGATGACCTGTTCCTCGGCGGCGCAGGCACGGACAACTATGTCGGCGGTTCCGGAGTTGACACGCTGGACTATTCCAGCGCCGCACGCGGCATGAACGTCGACCTCAAAGACCACGTGATCTACGGCCAGGGCACCGACACCGTCTGGGGCATCGAGAACGTCACGGGCTCAAGCTTCGATGACTTCATGACCGGCGATAAGCGCGACAACGTGTTCGTCGGCGGCGATGGCAACGACGAATTCCGCGGGCTCGCCGGTGCCGACACCTTCAGCGGCGGCGAAGGCATCGACATCTACGTGTGGCGCCAGAAAGACGTGATCGATCAGACCACGGGCGAGCACCTTGGCGTCGACACCATCACCGATGTGACGGTTGAAGATTCGCTCGACTTTTTCGATCTGACGGCCGGCCTCGTCTACGACCGCCCCTCCGATGTGGTGCAAGCCACTGAAACCGATGAAGGCACGATGCTGTCGGTGATGATCAACGGCGCCTTCACCGATGTGGTGTTGCTGGCAGGTGCAACGAGCGTCGACGTTAACGCGTGGGCCAGCGATGGCATCATCCAAATGCCGTCATCGAGCGGCGGGGCCTTCGAAGAGGGCGGCGAATTCTTCTGATTGATGACGGCCGCGCGGTTTCGATAGAATGCGCCTTAAATGCCGCCATTCCAATACATCAAAATAAGAGGGATGTCTGGTAAAGCTGGCGCTTAGTTTTATCGCAGGACGCGAAGTGGGGATACCTGTGTCGAAGATTAAAGGGACAAGCGGCAACGATACCATCAATGGTACATCGCTGCAGGAAACAATCTACGGCCTTGAAGGCGATGATCGCATTGAAGGCATCGATGGCGGCGATACGATTTACGGCGGCGCAGGGCGTGACCACATCCACACCGACGGCGGCGATAACGTCTTTTACGGTGGTGACGGCAACGACACGCTGCTTGGCGCGCCAGGCGATGACCACTTTTTCGGTGGCAGCGGTCGCGATGCGTTGGTGGGCGATGCCGGCAACGACACGCTCGAAGGCGGCAACGGGAACGACGGCTTCTTCGGCGGTGGCGGCAACGATTTGCTCCTCGGCCAGGCTGGCGATGACCACATCTTCGGCGACGGCAACAACGACACGTTGATCGGCGGGAGCGGCAACGATCGGCTGTTGGGCGGCAACAACGAAGACCTGCTGCAGGGCGGCACCGGTGACGACCAACTTTCCGGTGGTAACGGCGATGATACGCTTGAGGGCGGCACCGGCGCTGACCTGCTCAAAGGCGAGGGCGGCAACGACGTCCTTGATGGCGGCGATGGCGCCGATACGCTCGATGGCGGTGCCGGCAACGATGTGCTGCGCGGCGGCGCTGACGGGGATGCCGGTGCGCCCGCGGCCACGACGTCGAGCGGGTCAGGCGCGCCCAAGACCCTTGCGCTGAACGATGATGTGATCGACGGCGGCGCTGGTAACGATACGATCGAGGGCGGTCGCAACAACGACCACTTGCGCGGTGGCGCAGACAACGACCAGCTACTTGGCGGCGATGGTGCTGACTTGCTGGAGGGCGACGCCGGCGACGACACGTTACTGGGTCAGTCGGGCAGCGATGATCTGCGCGGTGGCGACGGCAACGACACGCTCGACGGTGGCAAAAGCGCCGATAAGCTTGCGGGCGGCGAGGGCGATGATGACCTTGCAGGCGGAGATGGCGCCGATCTGCTGAACGGCGATGCCGGCAACGATGTGCTCGCGGGTGGCGCGGCATCTGACACGCTCGATGGCGGCGAGGGCAGCGATGTCCTGAGCGGCAACGGAGGCTTTGACCATCTTAGTGGTGGTGCGGGCGACGACGTGTTGAACGGCAACGCTGGCAACGACACGCTCGAGGGCGGCCTTGGCGATGATACGTTCACCGCCGGTACCGGCACCGACCGGATCGATGGCGGCGACGGCTTCGATACCATCGACTACTCGGGTGCGGCTGGCGGCGTGCGCGTCAACCTCGATGCCGGCACGGCCTATGCGTCGAATGGCAAAGACTACCTGACGAGCATTGAAGGCGTTGTGGGCTCGGCGCATGCTGATGAGATGACGGGATCCGCGGCGGCTGAAACCTTCACGCTTGGCGCGGGCGGCGACACGCTCTCTTGGACGGGCGATGCACCAACCGGTGTCGACACGGTCAAGGACTTTGTCAGTGGCGAAGACGTGCTCGATGTGTCCGCGCTGACCGATGGCCTCACGGGCGATCTCGCCGATAAGGTCGCGGTCCGCGAAGAGGCGGCCGGCACCGTCGTCGGCGTCAACGTCAACGGCAGCTTCGTCGATGTTGTCCTGCTCGAAGGTGTGTCGGGCACATCGGCGTCTGACCTGGTGGATGATGGCTCGTTGGTGCTTTAACGAACAGCGGTAGCGTCGGGACGCGCTGACGCTTCCCCGGTGGCGAACATCGAAGCGAACGACGAAGCGGCAGGTGATTTTCGCCTGCCGCTTTTTTGTGCCGCTTCGCAGGCGCGCGATGCCAAACCCGATCGCGCCTGCGATTCGCATCACGGGCAAGCGCAAAGTGGTGTTTGCGGCGCGCGCCGGCCGCTGGCCTAATGTCCCGGAAACGCAAAGCGTTGCTGCAACTTCAACCATCCACGTCTTCTCCACGAGGCCGCCTTTGAAGGCTTTGGCGCAAGCGAGGCGTTGGCTAGTCTGCAAGCCGACGCGAGAAGATTCGTGTTCATCGGGTGTGCCGCTGAACCCTCGCCATGCGTGTCATCGAAGTGATCGTGCGTTTGCTCTTTAAGCCGCCTGCCCAAGGCTGGCTTGAGGCCCATCAGCAGGATCCGACCAGCATGCAAACGCTCAAACAGATTTCGCGTCAGGTTCGTGCGGCCATCATCACCGCGTGCGTCTTCAGCGGCTGCATCGCATCACTGTTGCTGGTGCTGCCGTTGATCGCGCTGACCCTCTTCAACGACATGTTGCCGACCGCCAACTTCGAAGGCGTGCTCATGCTCGGCGTGATGGCGTTGGGCGGGCTCATCACGCTTGCCGTGCTCGAACTGGTGCGCGCGCGCATCATGCTGCGGACCGCCGTTTGGTTCGACCACGTGGTCGGCCATGTCGTGTTTCGGACCGCGCAATACGAACTGACCGCCGCGCGCCACCCACAGGCGGCGCTGATGGATGCGGACGCTCTGCGCACCGCCCGCACCTTCATGACCAGCCCCGCCATGACAGCGCTGTTCGATGCGGTTTGGGTGCCATTGTTTCTGTTGGCGATGGTTGCGCTCTACTTGCCGATCGGGCTGTTCGCTGGCGCGTTGGCGGTGATCATGGTGGTGGCGATCGCGTGGCAGCGGCGCGGGCTGCGCAAGGCGCAGCAGCAGGCACGCGAGGCTGCCGCCCGGGTCGACCTGTTCGCGGCCTCTGCAACGGCGCCTGGCCCGGCTGTGCCCGCGCTGAAGCTGGCCGCCGGCACAGCGGCGCGCTGGGAGAAGCTTAACCGGGCGCACGTCTCCGCAGGCTACACCTACGGTAGCCGCGTCAACGCCCAGGCGACCTTCGCGGCAGCCCTGTGGTTTCTGGGCGAGGGCGCCGTGCTGGTCGTTGGCGGCTTGCTGTGCGTGCAGGGTGCTCTGTCCCCGGCGCTGCTGGTCGCGCTTTTGCTGCTGACCAACCGCGCGCTTGGGCCCTTGCGTCGGTTGGCGCTGGCGCTCCCGCAGATCCAGGCGGCAACGCATGCCAAGCGCGTGTTGCGCGGTGTGCTCGTGACACCGGCGCGTCACACCGCGGCCCTGACGCCGGCGGGGTCCGATCGGCTCGTGTTGAACGAAGTTGGCGTGACGCATCCGGGGCGGGCCGCACCTTCATTGCGTGGCGTCTCGCTCGATGTCGCGCCAGGCGAGGTCATCGTGATTACGGGCCCGTCGGGTGCGGGCAAATCATCGTTGACGCAAATCATGGCGGGCGCGCTCGCACCGACCTACGGCACCGCATCCTGGGGCGGGCAACCGCTGGCAAGCCTCGCCTACGGCGAAGGTCCCCCACCGATCGGTTATGCGCCCGATGAGCCGGTGCTGATCGACGGCACGATCTACGACAACATCGTGCGGTTCTCCGACATGAGCCTGCTGTCGGCGGCGCGCGCGGCGATGCAGGTGGGCGCACACGAGTTCATCACGGCCTTACCGCGTGGCTATGAGACGCCGGTGGGCCCGAACGGTGTGTGGTTGTCGCTGCGGGAGCGGCGGGCGGTCTCCTTATGCCGGGCGTTTCACGGCAATCCCAGATTGATCGTGCTCGATTCGCCCGATCTTGGGCTTTCCAACGACGAGGTTGAGCGGCTGGCCGATGCGCTTTCCACGCTCGCTGCGGAGGGCACGGGGTTGGCGATCGCCTCGCGGCATCCTGCCCTGCACGCGCTTGCCGACCGCATCGTGGTGCTCGATGAGGGGCGCGCGCGCACCATTGAGCCGGGCGCGGATGAGGCCCCTGGGGAAGCCGCCGTTGTTGCGGCCGTGGGTGCCGATGGCGCCATGGGGGCAACAGGAATGGGGGCAATAGGTTCGGGAGCAACGGGTACGGGGATTGCGGGTATGGGGGCGACCGGCATGACGGCTGGCGCTGCCGCAGCGGGCGCTGGAGCCGGTGGCAGCCTCATCGATGCCCTCGGCGATCACGCCTGGGCGGGGGGGCAAGCGGTTGCCGGCGCAGGCGCTTATGAAACGCCAGCGCCTCCTGGGGGCACGCCCGAGCCCGCGGATCCCGCGCTCTCGCCAGCACCCGCGCCCGCACACGCCGAAACGCAGGATGCGTCAGCCTTGCCCGACGCGTCCGTCGCCTCGTTTGATCCTGATGCCGTGGAGCAGGAGGCCGATCGCCTCTGGGACGCGGAGACCGGTCGCGCGGTGCGGTTCGATGATCAGATGGGCAGCGTGAAGGAGCAGACCGGATGAGCCAGCACGACGCGAACGGCAGGGCCGCAGATCTGCGCGCCGGTCATCAGGAGGGCGCAAGCGTGGACACCACGGCGGTGCCGCGCGCGCGCAATGGGGCAGGCCCGTCAGCGGGTGGCGGCGAGCAGGTGCCCGGCCTCGATGTACGCGGTCCGGTGATCGTGGGCGCGCTTGCGATTACGGCGTTCTTCGGTGTCGGCATCGCGTGGGCGGCGATCCAGGTCACCGATCGCATCACGCCGGTGGATGGCCGCCTGATCGAATCAGCGAATACGGTGGCCGTCCAGGCGCTGGGCGGCGGCGTGGTGCAGCGCGTGCTCGTGAAGGCGGACGAGCGCGTGCGCGAGGGCCAATTGCTGGCGCAGATCGGGGCGGCCGGGTCCAGCCGCCGGCTCGCGCAACTCCAGGCCCAACTGGAAGCGACCAAGCGCGCGCTGATCGAAATTGCCGACGCTTCTGTCAGCGTGCGCTTGCCTGGCGCCTTGGGTGCCTCAGCGCGGATCGATCAAAAGGAACTCGAACGCCAGCGTGCGACGGCGGAAGTGCGCGCGCGGCGGCTGACCCGACAGCTTGCCCGGGCGCGTCGCGCGCAGGGCGCAACCGAAATTCGTGCGCCGTTCGCCGGGCGCGTCAAGCGCATCATGCTGCCGCGCGTTGGTCAGGCGATCGAGCCAGGTGCGGTGGTGTTCAGCCTCGCGCGTCCCTCGCAGCTGGTGCTTGTCGCGGGACGCACGCGCACGGCTGGCGGGGCGCGATTGAAGGTGGGCATGCCCGTCGCGGTGCGGTTCACCGGACCTGACGCGGATCAGCAGAGCCGGTTGTGGCCTGGCCGGGTGGCCAAAGTGGTGCTGCGATCGCCCGATGCTGCACGCTCGGCGCAGGCGGTGACCGTGGAACTCGACGCGCGGCGCGGCGAGCTCGAAGAGGTCGAAGCGCTGTTTGCGGATCGTTACGCGCGCATGCTGGTCACGACAGGCAAGCAAACGCTGCTGGCCCAGATCATCGCGCCGCTGCGCTCGCCGTCCTGGCACAAGCCGGTTGCTTCTTGGCTGCAACCGTTGATGCGCGGGTGGGGTGTCGAGCCGACCTCTTGAGGGGGCGCAGTGCAGGTGGTGTGACCCCGGTTGGGAGAGAGAGACATCGCTAAAACGCTGCCGTCTCCGTGATCAGGTGATCGACCACCGCCTGAAGTGCCGCTTGCTGGTCTTGCCCAGCCTTCAGCGCCACCTGAAACGCGTTGCGCTGCCGTTCAGCGCTCGTTTCCCCCTGGGCCAGAGCGCGGCAAGCGCGTAACGCTGCGCTGAGCGTTTCATCACCATCACTGGCATCGAGGGTCAGCTCAACCAACTCATCGATCAGCTTGCGCGTTTCCACCAATCGCGCCTGGCCAAGATCGAACAGCGACCCTTCAAGCCCGTAGCGTTTGGCCCGCCAACGGTTTTCATTGAGCAAAACCAGTGGGTAGGAACGCCAGCGCTGGTTGCCTTGCCGCAACCGATAGAGCATCCGGCAAATCCCGACGAACAGGCCCGCCAACGCCACCGCATCGTCCAGCTTCGTGCAAACATCCGTGATGCGCATCTCAAGCGTCGGAAACTTGCTTGAAGGCCTCAGATCCCACCAGACCTTCGACGCATCCTCGATCACGTTGTTTTCGACCAGGACATCAATCGTCCGGCTGTATTCGCCCCAGCTCACGAACTGATCAGGCAGGCCGGTGCGCGGCATCTCGTTCATGACCGCGAGGCGATAGCTCTTGAGGCCCGTATCGCGGCCCGCCCAGAACGGCGATGAGGTCGAAAGCGACAGCAGATGCGGTAGGAAATAGCGCGCCTGGTTCATCAGATCGATGCGCAACTCGTCGTTCTCGATGCCGACATGGACGTGCATGCCGCACGTCATCATCCGCTGCACCACCGCTTGCAAATCGTGGGCGAGCGTGTCGTAGCGGTCATCGGCTGTGTGTTGGGTGTCCCGCCATTGCGCGAACGGGTGCGTGGAAGCGGCGATCGGCGCGCAACCGAAGGCATGCGCGGTCTCGATGACCTGGCCGCGCAGATCGGCCAGGGCTTGCCGCGCGCCCTGGACGGTGTCGCATACGGGTGTCCCGATCTCGATCTGGGCCTGCAGAAACTCCGCCGTGACATGCTTGCCGATTTTGGCTTGCAATTGGTCCATGAGGGCTTGCGGGCGCTCGCGGATCAGGTCGCGGGATTCCAAGCTGACGAGGAAATACTCTTCCTCAATGCCAAGGGAGAAACGGGGTGGGCTGAGCGCCATCGTTCTTTTCCGATTCAGAACTGGCCCGATTCAGAGCTGACCCGACTCAGAACTGGTCCGATACAGAGCTGGTTCACGTCATAGGCCCACCAAAGGGACGCCCACATCACAACGAGGCGTAGCGCTCGTTTCACGGCAACAGAGGCCACACGCCGGGCGCCGCCAACGGCTGCACCCGCTGGTCAACGCCGGGGCGATCGCCTATAGGGTGGCAGCTTGCGGTTGACGGTGTAAAGCGTTTCACGCTGGATCGGTTTGGCATCAGGGCCAACCTCGCGTGGTGCGCCCGCGTCCGCCGCAGCGCCCTTTGAAATCCTGGCCTGAGGAGAAGTTCCATGTCCGCCCCTTGGTCGCCGTCGAGTTGGCGTCAGAAGCCGATCGTGCAAGTGCCGGCCTATGCCGATGCGCAAGCCTTGCAGGATGTGGAGGGTCGGCTTGGCGACTATCCGCCGTTGGTTTTTGGC
>JBCBJZ010000065.1:0-18564 GCA_038522635.1 Pseudomonadota bacterium
CTTGCGGCTCCGGCAGCCTGATCTGTCGAACTCGCGCCAGCGCGGCGCTTGCATCGCCCGCATCGAAGAGGTTGATGGCGCGCTGAACGCGTTCGTGACGCTCGATCTTGAAGGCGCCCGCGAGGCGGCCAAGGAAGCCGAAGACGCCGTCCGCGCGGGCGAGTTGCTCAGCGCGCTGCATGGGCTCCCCCTCGGCATCAAGGACCTGACGGCCACCGCCGGTATCAAAACGACCTTCGGCTCGCTGCTTTACGAAAACCACGTACCCGATGCCGATGATCCGATCGTTGACAACTTGCGGGACGAAGGCGCGATCATTCTTGGCAAAACGAACACGCCGGAATTCGGCGCTGGCGCCAACACGAAAAACCGCGTGTTCGGCGCAACCGGCAACCCGTTCGATCCGCACAAGACGTGCGGTGGATCATCGGGCGGTTCAGCCGTGGCGCTAGCGACCGGCCAGGTGCCGCTGGCGACGGGCTCGGACTACGGCGGCAGCTTGCGCACGCCGGCTGCCTTTTGCGGCGTGGTCGGGTTTCGCCCGTCTCCAGGGGTGGTGCCGGCAGTTGAGCGCGCGGCCTCGCTGCTGCCGTTCAGCGTGCAAGGCCCGATGGCACGCACGGTCGCTGATGTGCACCTGCTGTACCGCGCGCAAGCGGACGTCGATCCGCGCGATCCCTACAGCAGCCGTGATGCGTTCGACCTTGCCGATGCGCTCATGCCCGCCGACCTCAGCGAAGTCGACGTGGCGTTCTCCAGCGACCTTGGCGCCTGCCCGGTGGATGATGCGATCGCAGCCGTCTTTAAGGCGCGCACCGACAGCTTCCGTCAGGCCTTCGCGAACGCCGATGACGCGGCACCCGACTTCAGCGATGTGCATGAATCGTTCGAAATCCTGCGCGGGGTCAACTTCGTGGCCGCGCACCGTGAACGCCTTGAGCGCCATCGCGACAAACTGGGCCCCAACGTGATCGATAACACCACCCGCGGGCTCGCCTACGACCTTGGTGATGTGGCCCGCGCGCACACACAGCAAACCGCGCTCTATCACCGGTTCAACGCGTTCTTCGACGATTTCGATGTTCTGATCTGCCCGGCGGCAGCGGTCAGCCCGTTCCCGCATGAGCAAAACACGATCGAGACGATCAACGGCGAAGCGATGCCGACCTATATGCGCTGGCTCGCGCTGACCTACGCCCCGACGATGGCGCTTGCGTGTGCTGCCGTGCTGCCGTGCGGGGTCGATGAGGCGGGCATGCCGTTCGGGTTGCAAGTGATCGGGCCCAAGGGCGCCGATGGCACGGTCCTGGCGGTGGCCGCCGCGCTGGAAGCGAAACTGGCGCGTGATCCCGTGACCGCAAGGCCGCAAGCTGACTTGGCCGCGTTGCAGCGCACATCCTAACGCTCGATCTGAAACGCAGATCAGGCGCGCTTGGTGAAGACGCGCCTTATAGAGTTCATCCGCTTCAGGTGGAATCACCTGAGGCGAAAGATGAACGGCAATACAAAAGCTTAGATGTCGGTTCCGATTCAAGCTGAAGCGAACCGACACTAAGCGCGACGTCTGCTCTTCGGTTTTGGTGCAGCATCAGCGTCAAATGAAGGTCGTCATGAGGGCCACAATCACAGCGGCCTTGGAGCGTCGACATGAAAAAAATCGGGATCATCGGCGGTGTCGCCTGGCAGTCGACCGTTGAGTACTACCGCCTGCTTTGCGCCTGGACGAACGCCCATTACGCATCGCGCGAAACCGGCCCCGCGCGGACGCCGCCGATGATGATCGAATCGCTGGTGATGCGCGAGACGCGGGGTTTGCGCGGACAGCCGGGGGATGAAGCGAGTTGGGCCGCTTTTGACGCGGTGATCCGGCAGGGCTTACTCCGGCTGCAGGAGGGGGGCTGCGATTTCGCCATCCTCGCCAACAACACGTTCCACATGAGGCTGGAGCAGATCACGCAGGGCGTCGATCTTGAGGTGCTGAGCATCCTCGATGCCGTTGCCGACGCCACTGCGGCGACGGGCGCGACGAAGGCCCTGGTGTTGGGCACTGCCGTGACGATGCGGTCAAACGCGTATGCCGACATTCTGAAAACGCGGGGCGTCACCGCCAATGCACAGCTGGACGACGTCACAATCGACGACATGCAGCACCAGATCGATCATGCGTTTCACAGCGATCCGGTCCCGCCACAAGCGCGCCGCGACTTGCTCGCGGTTTGCGAAGCGTTCGCAGAGGACCCTCAGCGCACCGCGATCCTGCTCGCCTGCACGGAGCTGCCATTGGCCTTTCCAGACCATCTTGAAGATCCCGTGTTCGAGAGCGATGGCTTCACTTTTATCAACACCACCGCGGCCCATATCCGTGCGGCGTTGGCGAAAGCGATGGCCTGACAGCGAGCGACGCGAAACAGGATGTTGCGTGCCGGACCGCTTTACGCCAACTGGAATTTCCCATCGGGAATGTCGATCAAGGCGGAGACGGCAGCCGACACGATCACCGCATCACCTGGTCCACCCATCCCTTCTGCGGTGACGCCGCCGTTTTCAATCGTCACGGTGACAGACCCGTAGGGAAGCATCGCCGCGACGGCGTCTTTGTCGACGCGCGTCGGCTCGGGCGCCCCGATCTTTACCTCGACCTGCATGGTTTCCGGGTCGAGTTTGAGACCCCGAAAAAGCGACAGTGACGAATGGCGCATCGCGTCTTCGACGGCGCGTTTCGCAGCCTTCGTCATGTCGCGGCCATGGAGGTCGGCGCCAGCGCCCAGCTCGGTGATGATTTTTTGCAGTGCCATGACCTACTCCGCCAGATCAAACGAAACGGAGACGATGGCGTTGGCGACGATCGTCCGGCTTTCCGAATAATGCTGCACGGCGAGCCCGCCCTGAACCGGCTCAACGCTCACCACGCCGTAGGGCGCGCAAGCTGCAACCGCATCGCGATCAACCGTTTCCGGCTCCGGCACGCCGACCCGAATGTCGACCAGCATCGCTTCGCGCGGAAAGCCAAACGCCGGCGCCAGCGTCAGCGAGTTGCGATGGAGGGCGTCTTTCACCGCCCGACAGGCGGCTTTGGTGCAGTCTTCGCCGCGCAAATCCGTGCCCATGCCGATTTCGAGGGCCATCTGGGTTTTCGCCATTCGTTCATCCTTTCGCGCGGGGCCCGTTGGAACGCGGGTACGCTCACGCAACCGCATCCGGCGCCGGACTGTCGCGGTATTCTGCGATCGGCTCAAGGACCAATCGTTCGTGCTCCGCGTCAGGTGATCCCACGCAGGCTGCGGCTGATGACTTTTCGCAGCCAGCCGCCTAAACATCCGCCCATGACAGACAAGAATGACGCGCCGCCCGGCGCCGCTCTGCCGCCGCTGGCGTTGGTGATGCGCGCTGCCCTTTTCGCTGCCGAGCACCATGTCGATCAACGCCGTAAGGGCGCGCGCCAAGCGCCCTACATCAACCACCCGATCGATGTTGCCGAGCGCCTGGTGCGGATCGCACGCGTCACCGACGAAGCGACGCTGGCGGCCGCGCTGCTGCACGACACCATCGAGGATACATCGGCGACCGGGGCTGACCTGACACAGCATTTCGGCGCTGCCATTGCAGCGATCGTGGCCGAAGTCAGCGATGATGACAGCCTGCCCAGCCGCGCACGCAAAGCGCTTCAGATCGAGCGCGCGCCGCAGTTGTCGCCCCCGGCAAAACTGATCCGCCTGTCCGACAAGATCAGCAATGTGCGCGAGATGGAGATCAACCCGCCGCATTGGCCGGTGGAGCGTAAACGGCGCTACGTCGCATGGGCACGCAAGGTCGTGGCGGCGCTTGGCCCCGTCAATCCTGCGTTGGAGCATCGCTTCGAGGACGTTGCTGCGGCCACCGAAAAGGCGTTGGACGCGCTCGAAGCGGACGAAACGCAAGCTGGCGCTGCCACGCCCGATACGCTTACGCGGGCGAAGGCGCTGGCCTCGACGCCGCCGCGCCAGGCATGAACTACCGCCACGCCTATCACGCTGGGAATTTTGCCGACGTCGTCAAGCACGTGGTGCTCTGCCTCGCGATCCAAGCGCTGAAGCGTAAGCCCAAGGCGTTTCGCGTGATCGACACGCATGCGGGGCGCGGACGTTACGATCTTGCCGGCGACGAAGCGCTGCGGACCGGCGAAGCGACCGGCGGTGTTTTGGCGTTGGAAGGTCAGCTGCAGCGGTTCAATGACGCTGGCGTTGATGCCGGCTCAGGGTCGTTTGAACCTGATACTGAGACGGCAAGCCCGAGCGCCTTACCGCCGGACGAGGGGCTCCGCCTTTACGCGCAGGCGTTGGATGCGGCCCGCGCCTGGCGGACACCTGCCGCGCCGGACACCGCACCTCGCTTCTATCCCGGTAGCCCTCTGATCGCCCGCGTGCTCCTGCGCCCGCAGGACCGCCTGATCGCCAACGAGTTGCATCCCGAAGACGCCGCCGCGCTGCGCCATCTCTTCGCCCGCGACCCGCAGTCCAAAACCATGGCGATCGATGGATGGACGGCGCTCAAGGCGGTGCTGCCTCCACCTGAGCGTCGCGCGGTGGTGCTCATCGACCCGCCCTACGAGCGCACGGATGATCTGCCGCGCATGGCCCGCGCCCTCGCGCAAGCGCTTAAGCGTTTCGCGACCGGCATCTACCTGCTTTGGTATCCGATCAAGGACCCGGACACGCTGAGGCCCTACCGGCAGCAGCTCGCCGCGACCGTGACGCAACCGACCGCCACGCTGGAGTTTTTCCACCACGCCGGACGCCGCGCGGACAAGCTCAACGGCTGCGGGCTCACCATCGTGAACCCGCCCTATCAACTTGAGGACGCGCTCACCGCGGTGATGCCAACGCTCACAGCGCATCTGGAAACCGTGACGGGGCAGGGAACTTGGACGTACGAGCCGCTGAGCGGCTGAGCGCCCCCCCTGAGATACGGACCTTTTGGGATCAAGACTGGCGCCTGAACGGCGTTATCGCGCGCACGATTTTAAACGGCGGTGCCCAAGACTTATGCGGCCTGCGACAAATTAGTTGCACTTTCGTCGATGGCGGCCCATAGTCGCAGCCGTTCGGGCAGTTTTAGACCCGGCTAGAGCCTGTCGAGACAGGATGCGTTTGTCGCGCATGATCCAACACTGACCCTCACCCCCCAGACTTCAGCCGACACTGCCGATGGGCGCACCACGATGTGGGCGCCTCAACCCCAGGGTGATCAGGCGATCACTCGTACGACGACCATGGAGGTTACGCATGCGGCAGAGTGGAACTGTCAAATTCTTCAATCAATCGAAGGGCTTCGGCTTTATCACGCCGGACGAGGGCAATAAGGATGTGTTCGTTCACATCACCGCAGTAGAGCGCTCTGGCATCGGCGTGCTTGACGAGGGCATGCGGGTTTCGTTCGACACCGAGCCGGACAAGCACGGTAAAGGCCCTAAAGCCGTCGATCTGCAGGTCGCCGACTGAACTAGGCTCGCTTCTAGGTTTCCCCATCCTGCCAGTCTTCACCGTGCCGAGCCTTGCTTGGCGGCGGCTTTAAACGTGCTGGCACTGTGGTGGCTTGGCCCCGTGAGCGCGGGGCGGGCTTCGACGTGAAGCCGACGGACCCTGAAGCTTATTTGTCCTAACTCTTCACCCGAGGCTGCCTGTTTGGGGACAAATGGGCGGCCTCGCACGTTGTGCGTGGCTGATCGCTCATCGTGTGCTTTGCGCGCCGCAGGTGAGCGTCGCGATAACGGCTCCGGCTTCCCTTGCGACACCGGCCTTGCTACCTCCATGCATGTTGTAGCAGCGCGGTTAAGCAGAGGGAGCGGTACGATGCGGCGTTCGGTTTTGATGGTGGGTTTGGCGTGCTTGGCCTTGGGCGCTGCGAGCACGGCCGCGCAGGCCAAAGCGTGTAACCGGATCGTGATGAGTGACGTGGCCTTCGGCAAGACAGCGTCGATCGCGGCCGCGAAAAAGGGCATGCCCGCTTACGCCGAAATCTGGCGCAAAAGGAAGGGCTGGAAATCAGTCAAGGTGGGCCCGGCCAAAGCGATCGGCTGCGCCGTTTACCTGGATTTTGGGATCGCCACCGAGTACCGCTGCAAGGTTGCCGCCACCGTTTGCGACGCTGGCTAGCACCAGCACAGACACTTACGCCGCGCCTTTGCGCCCAAAGTTGCTCTGCACTTTAGGTTTGGATCATCTTCGGGCGATCTAAAGCCGACCGGCAACCGTCATAAGCTCAGGGGCTTTAGCGTGAGAACACGCGGTAGACGAGCCCCACGGCGATCATCAGCCCGGCTCCGCCAAGGCAACTTCCTGCGACCTGCGCCACCATCGTCGGCACGTCCATACCGAGAAACTCAGTGGCGCCGGCGGTGGTGAAGCCAACGCCGCTCATCTGCGCCGTGATTTGCCCCCCCAGACTGCCGCCAACCAGGCCGGTCAACGTGTTTGCGAGCGGGTTGACGCTCATAAACCGTGTGATGCCGCTGATGGCGTTCGCTCCGAGCGCACCGCTGACGTAATGGACCAACAAAGCGAGCATATCCACGGCGCGCACCTCCTGTGCGTACGGCTACGTATCGTTCTGCGAAAGGCATAACGCTGAGCGTTGTCGCTGGCCAGCTTTCATCCGCCTGAAGGCATCGAAGGCGTGTGCGGTGCGCGCGGCGCGGGCAATCAGGTGACAGCCCAGCATTGAACTTACCGCTCACTATGAAGTTGCTTTTCCGTGTTCAGCCAGATGCGCCATGCTACGGCACGAGACGAGCGCAGCCGCGCCCTCATCGTTTAAGCCAACAGGAGTAGCGCCATGCCCCGGACGTCATTCACCCAAATCCTTGCCTTGGCGGTGGTCGCCGCAGCGAGCCTCGCGATGGCAAGCCTGTTCACCGCGCAACCGGCCGAGGCTGGCGGTAAGAAGCGTTATCACGGTGGTTATTTCGGCTCAGGCGGCTACGCGGCACGCCGTTCGCGCGCCTATCGCCTGGGCGGACGCGCGCCGCAGGTTCGCGGTTTCGTTCGGCGCCGCGGCGGCTATTCCTACACCTACGATGATGCGATCAACACCACCGTCAACAACCGCACCACCTATGGCAGCCCGGGCGTTTACCGTGACCCGCGTCTGGACACGCAATCGCGCGCAGGCCCGTTCGATCACGGCTTCTTCTTTGATAGCGGCATCGCCCCGCGCGGCGGCAACAGCGCCTACATCAACTGATAGCTAGGCCTTGGTGGGCCCTGCCGGCGCTTCGCGTTCATCCGCTTCAGGTGGACTCACCTGAGGCGAAAGATGAACGGCAAAACAAAGACGTAGATGTCGGTTCTGCTTCGACCTGAAGCGAGCCGACTCTAGGACTTTGCGCCCGTTGCACTGGAGCCCGGGTGCACGCTCGTGACCCGCCTGCCACAGCCCGCCGGTGAAACGTAAGTTTGCCCCAAACGCGCCTGCCCCCGCAGCTAGGCAGGCCTTTACCCGGCGGTGTAAGCCGTCGGTCGAAGGGTGCATGCGCACCGCAACACAAAGCGTGAGAGGGGTTCTTGATGCGTAAGGCTCTGGCGATGGCGGCGGCAGCGTCGTTAGCGATGTTGGTGGCGGCTGGACCGGCACAGGCGGGTTGCAAGGTGCTCGGCTTTTCCGTGAACGACTACGGCAAAGAGGGGCCGATCCGCGATGCGAAGGCGCTGCTCGATAAGTACATCGCGCGGTGGACGGCAAAGCGCGGCATCAAGAACTACACGGTCGGCAAGAAGAAGGTCACGTGCGAGCTTTACCTCGACCTGATCGTGTTCGATGAGCACACCTGCAAGGCAACGGCAAAGTTCTGCTGGAAGAGCAAATCGAAGCCCAAGCCGAAGCCCACCGCCGCTGCCGCGGGCAAGAAAGAAGGCTGAAGTTGATCGCCCGATGTCTAAGCGCGAGCCTGTCAGACAGGCTTGCGCAGCGTCAAACAGATGTGGGCCACAGGGCCAGCGGTGTGCGGTCGCGTGAAAGCCTCTTCCGCCTCCACCACCAAGCCGAGGCCCGTCCGCAAGCGTTCGATCGCATCCGGCGCTAGCGGGAACGGCGGCCCATCAACGGGGCCATCAGCCTCGCGCATGCGGGTGATGAGCACCGCGCGACCGCCCGGCTTCACCATCGCTGCGATCGCATCCTGGGCTGCCTCCAGCAACGCCAACGGCATAGATTGTAGCGTGTAGGTGTCGTGCACGAGATCGAACTGCCCCCGCCACGCTGTGGGCGCCTCGAGCAGATCGGCAACCTCAAAGCTGAGCGCCTCGACGCTCGCATGCCGCTTTTGCGCCCAACCCACCGCCACCGGCGACAGATCAAAGCCGATCACATCGTAGCCCTCTAACGCCAGCATGGCCGCGTGATCGCCAAGCCCGCTCGCGACGTCGAGCGCGAGAGGGCGGATGGGCTGTGCCGCGGTCGTGGCCGTGGCCGTGGCCGCCAGTGGGTGATCATCGAGCCACCGACGCAAGACCTCAATCGGCGTGGCGTGCATCCAGGGAATGAGTGCCGCATCCCCTTGCGCTTGCGCGTAGACCGCATCGAACCAGGCCCCACGCGATGCGTCTTCGCCGACCACCGCGCTGGCCGATGCAGCGTTGTCTCGGGCGCGGGCGTAGGCTTCCGCATCGACTGAAACGGCGACCAATGTGTCAGCGCGCGTTTGAGGAGATGAGCCTGCGGTTTCAGCGTCGTCGCCGGCCCCGTCGCTATGCCCGTTCTCAGCGTCAGAAGATCCACCAGAAGATCCACCGCTCATGCCTTTTTCTCCCATCGCCCTTGCGCGTTCTGCTGCCAATAGGTCAGCGCGCAACCGGCAGCCTTGGCCGCTTTCCAGCGGGTGCGGGCATGGCTGACGGCATCCGGGTCATGCCCGTTGAACAGGTAGACCAGGCGCGCATAGCCCTCGAAAGCTTCCGGCGCTGCGCCATCGCAGTAGAACCGGACACTCGCGCCGTTCGGGTTCTCCTCCGCCTGTAGCGTGAGCACGATCGGCTGGGTTGGCGCGCGGGTATCGCTGGCGGGCGCATGAGGTAGGAAGCTCTCATCCCGGTACGTCCAAAGCAGTTGATCGAGCGCTGCGAGCCGTTCTTCGCTGGTCACTTGAATGACCGCGCGCAGGCCGCGTTCCAGTGTCTTTTCGGCAAGCACCGGCAGCACACGCTCCAACGGCTGCTGCTCCAAATGGTAGAACAAAACCTCGGTGAGCCCGTCCGCACCCGCGTCCGTCTGAACCGCAACAGCCGTGGTCTGGTCGCTCTGTCGCATGCACGCTTCCCATCACGGCAGTAGAGACATCAAAAGCCGAAGGAGCATCAAAAAGAAGACGGTTTGACTTTCTAAAGCGCGAAGCAGCGCCGCCCCTTGCGCCCGCGCTCAACAACCCCATGTATCGGCTCCACGATGGCGCCTTCAAGGGGCAGCCGTCGAACCCATGGCGTGTGAGCGCGGCGGGCACCTTGCAGTCTCCTTGCGTGTTCGGTGCCGTTGATCTTGAGAACGCGAAACTTCAAGCGTTTCGATCCGCCGCTGCTCCGCCCATGGTGATCGCACACCCCAAGCATCGCAATCGCGGGCAGACCTGGTGCAACGCTGGTGGTGTCATCCAGGTTGGAGCCGTCCCAACAGCGGCGTCAGATCTTCCCAGCGCCAGCGTCAGCTCTTACCAGCATAAGGGTTCTTGCCGCGGCGCAATTGGAAGCGCAACGGTACGCCCTTAAAACCAAAGCTGTCGCGCAAACCGTTCACCAGATAGCGCACGTAGGACTTGGGCAGATCATCGGGGCGCGAACAAAACGCCACGAACGTCGGCGGGCGCGCATGCGGCTGCGTGAGGTAGCGGATTTTCAGCCGGCGCCCGGAGACAGCAGGGGGCGGATGACGCTGCACCGCTTCATCGAGCCAACGGTTGAGGTCAGGCGTGCTGACCCGCATGTTCCAAATCTCGTAAGTTTGGAACGCACTCTGCATGACCTTATCGATCCCACTTGTTGACGGCCACCACGAGCGCACGCCCCTCGCGGGTCACTTGATCGGCGATGGCGAGGTCCTGATGCTCCATCGCGCGCGTCGCATCCATCAGCAGCACGACAACTTCGGCGAAGTCGATCGCACGTAGGGCATCACCGGCCGACAGCTTTTCGGCTCGCTCCGTCACCCGCGCTTTGCGTCTGAGGCCCGCGGTGTCGAACAATTTGACAGGTCGGCCGCGCCACGAAAGGTCGGTTGCAATCGTATCGCGGGTGAGCCCCGGCTCCGGGCCGGTGATCATGCGGTCATCGCCAAGCAGCGCGTTGACCAGCGTGGATTTACCTGCGTTCGGCCGCCCGACGATGGCGAGCCGCAGAGGTTTGGCCTGATCGCTTTCGTCGGCAGAGGCCCTGTCGTCGTTCCACGCATCAAACGGTTGGCCGGCCTCACGGAACGCCGTTTCGATCGCACTCCAGAGGTCAGCGAGGCCCTGGCCGTGCTCCGCCGAGATGGCGACCGGTTCACCGAAGCCCAACGCGTAGGCATCATAGTAGCCCGCGTCCGACGCATGACTTTCGCATTTGTTGGCGACGAGCACCACCGGGCGGCCGGCCTGGCGCGCGATCGTTGCGAAAGCCTGGTCGGCCGGAACCACGCCAGCGCGCGCATCGATCACGAAACAGACCACATCGGCTTCGGCGATCGCGCGTTCGCTTTGTTCGCGCATGCGGGCCGGGATCGAACCATCACTTGCCTCTTCAAGGCCGGCGGTATCGATCAAACGCAGCGTGGTGTCGTTGAGGCTGGTTTCGCCCATACGCCGGTCTCGGGTGAGACCGGGCATATCGGACACCAGCGCTTCGCGGCGGCCCACGAGGCGGTTGAAGAGGGTGGATTTGCCGACGTTGGGCCGCCCGATGATGGCGATCGTGGGCGGCAGGCGCGTTGGGACGGCGCCCGCGCCGCTGGCGTCGTCTTGAGACGCAGAGGCGTCGTGATGTTCATAGGAGGGATCGGCCGTGGCCATGGCTTACGCTTTCGCCAGCCTTGCGCGACTTGCAAGCGCACCTCCGACCGCTCGGTTTGGAGCGGGGGAGCACGCGGCGCTGCGCCGCCAGGGCCGGATTACTTCAGGGCAATCAGCTGCCCGTTGTCTGCAAGCACGTACATGTAGCCGTTCGCAACCACCGGCGCGATGTAAACTTTGCGCCCCAGTGACAGGCCAGACAACGGCCGCCCGGTTGCAGCGTCCACGCTGAGCAAGCGGCCCTTGCCTGAAACCAACCACAGCCGGTTGCCGGCGAGCACGGGGCCTGACCACAACTTGGCGTTGGGCAGTTTGATCTGCCAGTTGGTTTTGCCGTCACGCTTATCGATGGCGAACAACCGCCCGCCGGTATCGACCACAAACACGGTAGGTCCAGCGACCCAAGGGGTCTGAATGCTCGGCAAGGTGATCGACCAGCGCCGCTCGCCCGATTTGAGCGAGGTTGCGAGCATGCGGCCCGCATGGCCCACCGCGTAGACGACGCCGTCAGCCACGGCGGGGCGGCCCGGATCGGTCATCGCCGCAAGCGAGGAGCGCCGGCGACTGGAAGCTACAGATTCGGTCCACTGGGTGCTGCCGTCGCTGACGTTGAGCGCCACCAGTTCACCTGTCGGGTAGGGTGCAATGACGGTATCAGCGGCAACGGCTGGCGACACGTTCGTGAGGATGCGCGCGCTTTCAGGCAGCCCGGTGAACGTCCACAGTTCGGTCCCGTCCGCGCCACTCAGCGCGAAGAAGCGCCCGTTGGTGCCCACAACGAAGACGCGATCGCCTGATGCGGTTGGCGATGCCCGCAGCGGCACCCGCAGGTTCTTCTCCCACAGCTTCTTGCCGGTCCGTGGATCGAGCGCGAACACGATGCCAAAGCCGGTCGCGACGTAAAGCCGGCCGTTGTCGACGGCAAGGCCGCCACCGAAGCCTTCGCGGGCACGCTCAGACTGCGGGGCAAGCGCGATGCGCCAGGCGCGCGCACCACCGGTTGCTGAAAACGCGCTCACGCGGCCGTAGGTATCAAGGGTAAACACCCGACCATCCGCGACGATGGGACTGGCGACCAAGCGACCGTAAGAGCTTGATCCTGCACCAACATCAGCCCGCCAAACGATCCGCAGCGATCCGTTGAGCACCAGGTGACCCGGTGCGTTGCTGGCTTCGCCACCGGGCTGAGTCCAGCCCACATTCATGCGCGCTTGCGGTAAGGTGATGGGGCGCGTCGCCGCTGCCAGTTCCGCACCGCCCTGGCGTTGGGTGATGACCGGAATCCGCTTGCCCGGGATCGGCTTCTTGACCTCTTTGAACGGGTTAAGGTCGGTCAATTTCGGCATGCTTGACCCGCAGCCGCCTAGGATCAACCCGCCAGCGATCACCGTGCCGCCGGCAAGCGCACGCGTCCAAACTGAAGCGCCTTGCGCGGAAGAGGACGTAGAGCGGGCTCGTGCGGGCATCGTGCGTACCTTGGATCGTCGCGCGGGTCTGATGGCGCCCGCGCGCTTCGTTGCCCGCATCAAACGCGTTTTGCCTAGTTGGCTGGCGCTGCGGGCTTGGGCTTATCCGCATTCGGTTTTGGCTTCGGCTTCGCGGTCGGTTCGGGCGTAGTCGGTGCTTTCGGCGTCACTGTGGCGGGTTTGGCGGTCGGCTTGGCCGTCGGGGCTGTGGGAGCGGTTGGCTTTGCTGAAGCTGGCTCCACCTTGACCTTGTCGGCCGCGGGCGCTTTCGGCTTAGCCTGTTGATCTTGCTTCGGTTTTTTCGCTTCGCCCGGCTTCTTCGCGGGCGTTGCGGTCGACTGTGGCTTTTGGGTCTCGGTCGTCTTGTCCTTTGCAGCCGGCGGCTTGGCTGGTGCTTTCGCCTTCTCTTTGTCCTTGGCCTTCGGCGTCTGCGCGGTCGTCGACGCCGGTTTTTTCTTGGCCTTGCCCGCCTTCTTGGCGCGCGCTTCGATTTCGCGCTGCGTGATCAACGCCATCATGATGCGCACGCGGTTGCGCAAGGCTGCCGGTGCTTTGGCATCGCCGAGGACGCCGTCGAAAATCTTGCGCGCTTCGGCGAGGTTATCGGCCTTCAGCGCTGCTGTTCCGATGATCTCCTGCGCCGCAAAACGCCATGGGTTGTCGGCCTTCGTTAAAGTGCTGAGCCGATTCTTGATGGCGGTAAAGTCGGCTTTCCCCAGGAGCAGCATGCCCGCCTGAAGACGCGCAAACCCGGCGAGCATCGGCGCGGTACTCCCATCAGCCACGATCGCGTCGAAAGCCTTCACCGCATCATCGACCTTACCGGCTTTGGCCGCCGCACCGGCGAGCCGCAGCCGCGCCAAAGTCTGATAGGTTTGCGGCGCATCGGCGGCGATCGTCTCAAAAGCCTTGTTGGCTTCGCTCGCCTTACCTTCCTGCGCCAACTGCACGGCTGCCTGGAAGCGTGCCCCCGTTTCAGCCGCCGTTTGCGCAGCCTGCCGGGCCGACCACACCCAGAAGAACGCACCGGCTGCGATCACCAGCGCACCGAGGATGGCGTAGAGGCCGTACTCGTTCCACAGCTTCAGGTACTGCTCGCGGCGCAGATCATCTTCGATGTCGCGCAACAGGCTTTCATTGTCATCAGCCATAGGGCGTTCGCCATCCTTGCGTGTTGGCTTGTGTTGATGGGGCTCGTCCCGCGCTATCACGGCAGCCATCGGAGCGCCGGTCGGGACGATGCAGGGAAATCGGCTGCCCTGATAGCGCGGGTACCGGTGGCGATCAAATGGGGCTTCACGAAGCGTGCGCCAAGGTGAACGGGCGGTCGCTCGTGATGGCCTTCCACCGCTTGCGCTTAAGGCTTGCCGCCCCTGCGCAAGGCTTGCCCGCCGCTGCTAGAGTTCATCCGCATCAGGTGGACTCACCTGAGGCGAAAGATGAACGGCAAAACAGAAGCTTAGATGTCGGTTCTGCTTCGACTTGAAGCAAACCCACTCTAAGGCTGGCCAGCCTTGTTTTTCGCTGGGCTCAGCTTTGCTGCCTTGGTTGGCTTGGCCGGCGGCGTGGCGCCAGCCTGTTCGGCTTCAGCCTTCATGGCATAGGTGTGCTGGTCTTGCGGAAACGTGCGGCCCCGCACTTCCTGCGCGTAAGCCTCGATCGCGCCATGGATCGCCGCACCGACGGCGCCGAACTCCTTCACGAACTTGGGTACCCGTGGTGACAGGCCGAGCATGTCTTCCATGACCAGGATCTGCCCGTCACACGCCGCTGAAGCGCCGATGCCGATCGTCGGGATCGGGATCGCTGCCGTCAACTTGGCCGCCAAAGGTTCTGCGAGCGCTTCCAGCACCACCGCAAAAGCCCCAGCTTGCGCCACCGCCTCAGCGTCCGCTTCGAGCGCGGCCCAAGCCGCCTTCTCGCGCCCCTGGCTTTTAAAGCCGCCGAGCACATGCACCGCCTGCGGCGTCAGACCGATATGCGCCATGACCGGGATGCCGCGCTCCACGAGGTAGGCAATCGTCGGCGCCATGTGCGCGCCGCCTTCCAGTTTCACAGCGCCGCAGTCGGTCTCCTTCATGAGGTGCGCCGCATTGCGAAAGGCGACGGCAGGACTCTCCTCATAGGAGCCGAACGGCATGTCGACCACCACCAGCGCACGTTTCGCGCCGCGCACCACGGCCCGTCCATGCATGATCATCAAGTCCAGCGTGACCGGGACCGTGGTCTCATAGCCGTGCATGACCATGCCGAGGCTGTCGCCCACCAGCAGGAAGTCGCAGTGGGCATCAGCGATGGCCGCCGTATGCGCGTGGTAGGACGTGAGAGATACGATGGGTGTGCCGCCTTTGCGGGCGGTGATGTCGGGCGCGGTGATGCGTTTTTGCGGTTTGTGTTGGCTCATGTATCGGTCCGTCGGGCGCGATGAGGGTGAGACGTGCGGCGGTGGTCGAACGGGGACTGATGCAGGGGGGCGCGCAAGACCGTGGCTCACAGTTTGCCCCCGTCGCTCTGATCAGGCGCGCAGGCGATAGGCCGCTAGCTGCTCATAGAGCGGGCGGGCGCCGGCTGCAATCTCGGCGTGAGCCCCCTCCAGCATCGGCAACGGTGCCGGCGGCGTCCGCGTAAACCCCGTCGACGCTTCAACCGCGCCATACCAATGCGCGGCCCAAACGCCATCGCTCGTACGGCGCCCCGGTGGCCAGGCGAGCATGCACGGGTCAAAGGCAATGCCGCAGGCGCTGCACAGCGCCCGCAACAGACCTTCAGGGTCCGCCAACACATCATCGGCATCGATCACCGGCGCAGGGCGACCACGCAACGCGGCCACCTCATCGAACAAAGCCGCCTGCTGCGTCACACCCAGATCATCAAGGGTGACGGCGGCACGTTTGCGCGCGTAACTCGCCACGACCCGTTCGGGCGCGCGGATCAAAAACGCATGTGTGATTCCGGAGTCGGCCATCCAGCCGCGGTCGAAGGCGGGCAACATGTGGTGCGTCATGTGCTTTTGGTAGACGACGGCGGCAGCGGCAGGCTCGGTCGTCGAAGCGCTTGCGCCACATACGGCGTCCGCGACCTTGGCCGGATCGGTTTCGCCAGCGGCAATCACAGCATCGCGCATCGGATGATCAAGCCCGCTTGCCGCCAGGAAGGCTGCGTAGAACGGTTCGTCCATGACGGCACAATCGGCGCGGTTTTCAAAGGCGCGCATCATCGCGGTCGAGATGTTGCGCGGGCCCGACCACATCGCCAGCCGGACCACGGCAGCGCTCGCCTCAGCCTGCGCCCCTTGGGCCTTCTTGGTTGGGTCGCTCATGCGGCGCCCGGCGGGTAGGTCAGCTCGCGCTTCATCATCACCTTATAGGCGCTGCGCAGTTTTGCGGTCAGCGGACCGAAAGCCTCCTGGCGCGGCGCCTCCAACGGATGACCGATCGCCCGCCCATCAACGCTGCGCACCGGCGTGACCCCCGCAAAGGTTCCGGTGACGAACGCTTCGTCAGCACCGTAAACGTCGGTGAGGGAGAAGTCCTTTTCGAATGCCGGAATACCGATCTCACGGGCGACCCGCAGCAGGTTGCCGCGCGTGATCCCGCCCAGGCAATACATGCCAGAAGAGGTCCAAAGTTCGCCGCGCCGGACGATGAAGAAGTGCGTTGAATTGCACGTTGCAACAAAGCCGCGCGGGTCCAGCATCAACGCCTCATCAGCGCCCGCTTCGGTCGCCTGAATGCAGGCCATGATGCAGTTGAGCT
Source organism: Pseudomonadota bacterium (assembly GCA_038522635.1). GTDB lineage: Bacteria > Pseudomonadota > Alphaproteobacteria > Rhizobiales > Hyphomicrobiaceae > JBCBJZ01. The sequence goes on from JBCBJZ010000065.1 coordinate 16,230, forward strand.
TCGAGTGGCTGTTGAGTTTCTGGTCCTGCTGATCAGGACCGGTGCGGCGCACGTGGGCGGTGAACAGCTTCAAGCCGCGTCGCTCAACGCCTGGCGCAGGTGCCTTGAACTCGGGGATGATCACAATGGTCGCTGGCCCGATCGTCACGCGAGGGTCCTGGTAGGGCGTGCGCTTCATCCCGCGCGTCACCATCAAACGGATGTGGACCCCATCGACCATGTCGTTTGCCTCAAGGCAGGCGAACAGGCGATCGGTGAGCTCGCCCGGCGTGAGCCCGATATCAAGCGCGATGGTGCGGGCGCCTTCGTAGAGCCGCTCCAGATGCTGATCGAGGAACGCGATCCCGCCTTCGCGCAGCCGTAGGCCTTCCCAGACGCCATCGCCCAGCACGAAGCCTGAATCGAACACCGACACCATCGCCTGCGCGCGTGGTACGAGCGCGCCGTTGACGCTGATCAGGATCGAGGCGTTGCGCGGATCATCCTGATAGGCGTGGGTGCTCGCACCGATCTCGCGCCCGTCCGTTTCGCCCGCATCATTCATCGTCGCCGATCTTTTGTTCGCTTGCGCTGACCGCTAAGGTCGCGCCCGACATCCATCCTGGTCCGCGTCCTATCAGAAAGCCCTTGCCATGCCCACGCCCGACACCAAGGCCCCCGTCAAAGCGCAAACCTCAACGCAAGACAAGGCGGCCGCCTTCCGCGCTCTGCACGCCCGTGACGGCGCTTTCGTGATCCCCAACCCTTGGGATATCGGATCAGCCCGGATCCTCCAGGCCATGGGCTACGAAGCGCTGGCCACCACCAGTGTGGGCTTCGCCAATGCGATCGGCAAACTCGATTACCAGGTGTCGCGCGATGAAAAGATCGCCCACTGCAAGGCGCTCGCCGACGCGACCGACGTTCCGATCAATGCGGACCTTGAAAACGGTTTTGATGCGGACCCGACACAGGCGGCCGAAACGATCAAATTGGCGGCGCAAGTGGGAATCGTTGGGGGCTCGATTGAGGATTCATCGGGAGATCCAAGCGCGCCCATCTACAGCTTTGATCATGCGGTTGAGCGGGTCGCCGCGGCCGCTGAGATGGCGCGTGCGCTCCACGGCGATTTTATGTTGACCGCGCGCGCTGAGAACCTGCTGCACGGGGTTAAAGATCTCGATGACACGATCAAGCGGCTGCAAGCGTTTGAAGCCGCTGGCGCCGATGTGTTGTACGCACCAGGCCTGCAGACGCTCGAACAGATCAAGATGGTGTGCGATGCGGTGAGCGCGCCGGTCAACGTGCTTGGCGTGATGGTGCGCGGGGCGAGCGTGGGCGACATGGCGGAAGCTGGCGCCAAACGCATCAGCGTGGGCGGCGCGTTCGCCCGGGCCGCCCTGGCAGGTTTCATCACGGCAGCCGAAGAGATGCTGAGCGAGGGCACGACCGGGTTCATGCAAGACCTGAAGGCAGCACGCAAAGCCGATGCCCTGTTGCGCGGTGACGGCGCGGGAGATCGTTCATGAGCGGGCGACTTGAAGGCAAACGCGCATTTTGCACCGCCGCCGCGGCCGGGATCGGACGGTCGACGGCGTTGCGGTTCGCGATCGAAGGGGCGAACGTTGTCGCGAGCGATATCGACGCCGACGGTTTGGAGGGCTTGCGCGAAGAGGCAGCGGGCCTTGCCGCAGCGGGCTCGATCGAAACCCGCGTGGTGGATGTGCGGGAGCGGGCATCTGTGGATGCAGCAGCGCGCGAGGTCGGCGCGGTGGATGTGCTGTTCAACGCGGCCGGCTACGTGCACCACGGCAACGCCGTCACGACGAGCGATGACGATTGGCTGTTCTCCTTCGATCTCGGGGTGCACAGCGCGCACAGGGTCATCAGCGCGTTCCTGCCGGCGATGATCGACAACGGCGGCGGGTCGATCGTCAACATCGCGTCGGCGGCGGGCGCGACCAAGGCTGTCGCCAATCGGTACGCCTATACGGCCGTCAAGGCGGCCGTGGTCGGGCTGACGAAAGCGGTCGCTTTTGACTTCATCGCTCAGGGCATTCGCTGCAACGCGATTTGTCCGGGCACGGTCGACTCGCCCTCTCTGCGTAGCCGGATCAGTGCGCTTGGTGAACAGGTGGGGGGCGAAGCGCGCGCCCGGGAGATGTTCATCGAGCGGCAGCCGATGGGGCGGCTTGGCACCGCCGAAGAGGTGGCGGCGCTGGCGGTGTACCTGGCGGGCGATGAAAGCGCGTTCACCACGGGGCAGGCGATGATCGTTGATGGTGGGTTCACGCTGTAAGTTCATCCGCCGGAGGTGGGACATCGAAGGCGAAAGATGAACGGCAGAACAAGCGTT
>JBCBJZ010000066.1:0-18500 GCA_038522635.1 Pseudomonadota bacterium
GGACGAGATCGCGCACTGGCATGAGTACGACTACGTAATCGTCAACGAGGAGCTGGACGTGAGCTTGCAGGGCTTGAGCGCGATCCTTGATGCCGAGCGCTTGCGGCGTACCCGTCAGCGCGGACTTGCCGCCTTCGTCGATGCGATGCAGACGCGATAGATCTGCGAGCGAGCCTGGAGGGCCTGTGGGGCGCGCAGATAAGACGCCGAGCAGCGTCCGGCCACACGCAGCCACACACGCGAAAGCCATGGTTCGCATAAGATATATTATGGAAAATTGTGTCTGCCGCTGCCGGTTTTGACCTTAACACCCACGTCCGTCGCCGGGCACAACGACTGACAGCACAACCCGCAAGCGCCGCACCTCAAGACGCCTCGTCGACGCCTTCGTAATGCGCGGCGACCATGTGATCGAGCAAACGCACCCCCCAACCGCTTCCCCAGCTTTGGTTGAGCGCGTTCTGCCCGGAATTCATGCCGGTGCCGGCGATGTCGAGATGCGCCCACGGCACATCGTCCACGAAGCGCTGAAGAAACTGCGCCGCCGTGATCGAGCCGCCCCAGCGCCCGCCGATGTTCTTCATGTCAGCGTTCTTACTGTCGATCAGCTTGTTGTAGGCCGCGCCAAGCGGCATCCGCCAAACCGTTTCACCGGTCGCTTCGCCACTCTGGTTGAGCGCGCCAGCGAGCTCATCGTTGTTGGAAAAAAGCCCCGCATGCTCTTTCCCGAGCGCCACCATGATCGCACCGGTTAGCGTCGCGAGATCGACCATAAACCGTGGCGCGTGATGGGCCTGCGCATACGTCAGCAGGTCCGCCAACACGAGGCGGCCTTCCGCGTCGGTGTTGAGGACTTCGATCGTCTGCCCGGATTTTGAACCGATGATATCGCCCGGGCGCATCGCGCTGCCCGATGGCATGTTCTCCACAAGACCGATGAGGCCCACGGCGTTGACCTTCGCCTTGCGCAGCGCCAGCGCCTTCATCAGACCGGCGACGCAGGCAGCGCCAGCCATATCGCCCTTCATGTCTTCCATGCCGCCAGCGGGCTTCATGGAGATGCCGCCGGTGTCGAACACCACGCCCTTGCCGATGAAGCAGACGGGTGCCGCTTCAGGATCGTCAGCGCCCTGCCACGTCATCACCACAGCCTGGCTTTCCCGCGCGCTTCCCATGCCAACGGCGAGCAGCGCGATCATGTCTTCGCCCTCAAGGGCCGCTTCATCGAGAACGGTGATTTGACACCCTGCCTCGCCGACCTCATCGCGCACGCGGGCGGCGAAATCGGACGGTCCCAGCGCGTTGGCAGGTTCGTTCACAAGGTCGCGGGCGAGATAAACGCCGGCGCTGACGGCATCGAAGGTTGCATGAGCCGTGGCGGTATCGGCGGGATCGGCGCATTGCACGCGCACCGACGTGAGCTTCGTCTTGTCGCTATCGGGCTTGGCGTCGCCCTCGTCGGCCTTGGCGCGCTCTGCGGCTGCCGTGCGGTATTTCGTGAACTTGTAGGCGCGCAAGCTCATGCCCTGGGCGACAGCTGCTGCACACGCGCTGCGCTCGCCCGCTTCGCCTTCGATGTCCATATCGAGGATCAACGTGGATGTTTCAGCTTTGCCCTTGCTGAGGGCCTGGAAAGCGCGCCCGCCAAGCTTCTTCCAATCGAGCGCTTCGTAGGTCGCAAGCTTGCCGGCCCCGAGCAGTATGATGTGACGTGGCAGCTCATCGCCGGCCGCGTAGACGTCCAGGCTCGATCCCTTGGCGCCCGTGAAGGACGCGGCCGCCGCCGCTTTGAGCAGTTGCCCCCCGGACCGCTCGTTGAGCGCTTTCGCCTGAGGCCCCATCGTCAGGTCGGCTCCGACCACAAGGGCCGTCACCGCGGCACACTCGTCTTCGAAGGCCACAAAGTCGAAGCTCAGCGGGTTGCTCATTCACAAGGGTCCATCATGTCAGGGTCAACGGGGGAACGCGCTCGGGCTGCCGCAGCGGGCAGGAGCGCGCGCCACCATAGCCGGTCGTTGCTCTTGTGCAACGCGCAAATTATGCGTGCGCGAACGCCAAGGGATTGTTGCTACCACGTTGTAGGACCTGCTGCGGAACGCCGAATTTCAGCCACCTTGCTATGGGAGCGCCGAGGGAAGAAATCTCGAGGATGGGGGTGGCAGCGCGAAGCGGCCCTGCCCGCATCTTCTCAACGTGGCGGTGTCGCTTGCTTGCAGCAGGCGTGACGGGGAAGACACTGTGGGCCTGTTCTCGCGCTATCTGTTTCGTCAGACCACCGGCGCGATGATGCTGATCCTGCTGTCGCTGACAGGCGTCGTGTGGATCGGGCTGGCGCTCAAGCGGCTTAACCTGATGACCACACAAGGTCAGGACAGCTGGCTGTTCTTCAAGATGACGTTGTTGGCGTTGCCCAACATGATGACGATCATCGCCCCGATCGCAATGCTGATCGCCGTCGTTCATACGCTCAACCGTCTCAACAGCGACAGCGAGTTGATCATCCTGACGGCGGGCGGTGCCACGGTTTGGCGGATTGCGCGGCCGCTGTTGGCTCTGGCCCTGTTGCTGTCGATCTGCGTCAGCCTGGTCAATCACGCGGTGATGCCGTGGAGCTTGCGCGAGCTGCGCAGCTACATCATTCAGGTGCGCACCGACTTGATCGGGCAGGTGCTGCAACCTGGCGTGTTCTCGGCACCGGAAGCCGGCATCACATTCCATATTCGCGAACGCACCCGCAGCGGTGAGTTGCGCGGCATCCTCATGCACGATGCGCGCAAGAAGGACGAGCAGACCTCGTATCTCGCCGCCCGCGGCCAGATCCTGGCGCAACCCGATGGCGGCGCCGTCTTGCTGATGAGTGATGGCCGTATCATTCGCAAGGGTGGACCTGGGGCGCCGCCGCAGCTGATCAGTTTTGAGCGTTATCCCCTCGATCTGAGCGTGCTGGAGCGCAAGCGCGCCGCCTACTCGCCCAAGCCACGCGAGCGTTATTTCCACGAGCTCGTCAATCCGGATCCGAAGGACTGGCGCACCAAGCGGCAGGCGGGGAAACTGCGTTCAGAGTTGCATGAGCGGTTTTCCTCCGCGTTGTACCCGTTCGTCTTTGTCATGATCGCGCTTGCGTGCGTGGGCCAAGCGCGCACCACACGCCAAACGCGCATGCAAGCGGTGGTGGCGGCGCTGCTGCTCGCCGCGCTGTGTCGCATGGTCGGGCTGATGGGGACCAACCTCGTCACCATCACACCGGCGGCGATCCCCCTTCCCTACGCGGTCCCGCTGATCGCCATCGCACTCGCGACGTTTTCGGCCTGGCGCAACATGACGCCACGCCCGCCCTCACGGCTGCAACTGGCGATGCAAGCGGTGAACGCGCGGGTGCGCGAAACGTTAAGCCGTCTCTCCCCTTGGGGCAAAGCCGCGCGGGCCCAGCCCGCTCCCGCGGAGTAAAGCGCCATGCCCGGGTTTCGCTTGCTCCATCGCTACATCGCAGCGCGCTTTTTGAGCGCGATCCTTGCGGTCTTCACGATCTGCACGGTGCTGATCTTCATCATCGATTTCGTGGAGATGCTGCGCCAATCGAGCAAGTTCGGCGCGGTGCCGTTCTCCACGCTGTTGGCGCTGACGTTGCTGCGGCTCCCGGCCTACACCGAGATCCTGCTTGGCTTTGCCGTGCTTGCGGGCTCGATCGCAGCGATGCTGCAGCTTTCCCGCAAGTCGGAACTGGCCGTTATGCGCGCAGCCGGCATGTCGGTGTGGCAGTTCACCTGGCCAGGGCTGGTTGTGGTGCTGGCACTCGGGGCCTTCGCGATCACCGTCTACAACCCGCTTGCCGCCCATGCCCGCGCAAGCGCTGAAGCGATGTTCGCGCAAATCTACGGCCGGGAATCCAACCTTCTGCGGCAAAAGGGGGCCAACGGCTGGCTGCGGCAGGATGGGCGTGATGGCCCCTCGGTGATCCACGCCCTTGCGGCCAAGGACAAAGGACGTGCGCTGAATGGCGTTACGATCTTCCAGTACGACCGCAAGCACCGCTTCATCGCACGCATCGATGGCGCCAGTGCCACCTTGCAGCAGGGCCATTGGCTGGTGCGCGATGCGTGGGTCAGCCGGCTCGGCGCGCCACCCGTGCGCCAAGCGACCTATCAGGTCTCCACATTCTTGACGCCTGAAAAGGTCGCCGATGCGCTCGGCAGCGTGCTGTCGCTCTCGTTTTGGGACCTCCCGGACTTGATCGCAGTGACGAAGCGCGCGGGGCTCAAGCCGATCCGTTACCAAATCCAATATGAGCTGCTTCTTGCACGCCCGTTTCTGCTGGTGGTGATGGTCCTTTTGGCCGCCACTGTGTCATTGCGGTCCTTCCGAGGGGGTGGCATCCAGACTATGGTCATTTTCGGAATGGTCGGGGGACTTGGCTTTTTCCTACTTATCGAGGTTTCGCGCCAAATCGGCACCGCCGGTTTGGTCCCTCCTCGCTTGGCTGTCTGGTCTCCCATTATAGCGGCGTTGTTGCTCTCTTTGACGGTGCTTTTGCACCAGGAGGATGGCTAGGTGGTGCGTGTAAGGCTGTTGCCGCGCTCGGGGAGCGGGATCAGTCGCATCGGCTTTCGGCATGGCGGGTTGAGCTGTGCTGGTGGGTCGGGCGCGCCCGTTCGGCTGCGCAACCTCTGGCCTACTTTGACGCTCGCGATCGCGGTTTCGCTGGCCACGGCGGGAGTTGCCTTCGCACAGGTGGCCACCCCGACGGAGCCTCTTGCTGGTGGCAACACCCGCGCATTTCCGACCAACCCCAGCGACATCCTCGGCGGTAACATCCGCCGCCCCGACAAAGCGCAACCGCTCTATCTTCAGGGCGATGAGCTGATCTACGACAGCCGCAACAACCGTGTGACCGCGCGCGGCAACGTCGAAATCTACTACAACGACTACATCCTCACCGCCGATGAGGTGATCTACGACCGCCGCGCCCGCACGCTCACCGCCCGCGGCAACGCGGTGCTGCGCGATCCCAACAACAATGTGACGCGCGGCAGCACGCTGATGCTGACCGACGACTTCACAGACGCCTTCGCACAGTCCCTCAGCGTGACAACCCGTGACAACACGCGGATCGCTGCACGCCGTGCCGTGCGCCGGGACGGCAACGTTACCGAGTTCACCGACGGCAAGTTCACGCCCTGCCAGAATGATCCGAGCAAACCGCCGCTCTGGTGCCTGAGCGCGTCGCGGATCATCCACAACCAGCAGGCCGCGACCATCACCTATCAGGACGCGCAGTTCGAGATCCTCGGCGTGCCTGTCCTTTACCTGCCCTACTTCCAACACGCTGATCCGTCGGTGAAGCGTCGTTCGGGCTTCCTGCTGCCAAGCATCCAGAACTCCGACACCCTCGGCTTCACCACCGAGGTGCCGTACTATTTCGCGCTCGCGCCCAACTACGATTTCCTGTTCCACCCCCGCTATATGTCTAAGCAGGGCATGCTGTGGCAGGGCGAATGGCGCCATCGGCTGCGGCGCGGCGAGTACAATCTGCGTGTGGCGGCCATTCACCAGAATGACGAAGACGAGGTTCTGCGCGGCCCCCTCGATAACGAGTGGCGCGGCAGTGTGCAGACGCGCGGGCGCTTCTCGCTCTCGAGCTGGTGGCGCTTTGGCTGGGACATCACGGCTGAGTCCGACGATAGCTTCCGTCGCTTCTACAAGCTCGACAACATCCTTCAGTCTGACCGGGTCAACACGGTTTATCTGACCGGCCTCAGTGATCGGAACTTCTTCTCGATCACTGGCTACCACTTCGGCGGCTTGCTGTTTAACGACACCGCGCAATCTGAGTCGCGCGTCCACCCGGTCATCGATTGGAACTACGTGGTCGGCAACCCGGTGATCGGCGGCGAGTTGCGCATCAACTCCAACTTTACCAGCTTGTCGCGATCCGACGGCGCGGACAGCAACCGGGCCTCGATCGAAGCGAAATGGCGCCGCAAGATTATCGATCCGGTTGGGCAGGTGTGGACCCCGTTCGTGCACCTGCGGGGCGATGCGTTCTCTTTCACCAACAACGTGAACCCGGCCAACCCAGCCCTGGTCGCTGGTGAAGACGCTGGTACCCGCGGGATGATCACCGGCGGCATCAATTACGCCTACCCGTTCGTCGCCAGCACCAACTGGGCTTCGCACATCATCGAACCGATTGGGCAGATCATCGTGCGGCCGGTGCGGGTGCGGCAGCGCACGATCCCCGATGAAGACGCCAAGAGCCTCGTCTTTGACGATACGCTGCTGTTCGATACCGACAAATTCTCAGGCTATGACCGCCTGGAGTCAGGCACGCGCGCCAATGTCGGCCTGCAGTACACCTTCCAGGCGTACCGCGGCGGCTACGCCCGTGCGATCATCGGCCAAAGCTTCCACCTTGGCGGCGAGAACCCTTACGAGCGGCCAGGCTTCGACGCGACCGGCCAGACGGTGTTCTCGCAGACCAGCGGCCTTGAATCGGACCGGTCAGACTACGTGGCCGGACTCTACGTGGCGCCTTCCGACAGCTTCCGACTGCTCGCACAGGCGCGCTTCGACGAAGACGACTTCTCTTTGCGCCGGCAGGATTTGTTCGCCTACATCAAGGCTGGACCGCTCGTTGCGCAGGCCGCTTACACCTATGTCGCGGCTGACCCCACGATCGGCTTGCAATCCGATCAGCAAGACGTGTCGGCAGCCATCGGCCTCAAACTCACCGACCGTTGGAGCCTGTTGACCAGCGCCATCTACGACATCGACCAGGGCGATCTGCTCAAGACGAAATTTGAAGTGCGCTATCACGACGACTGCTTCGTGCTGACAGCGAGCTATGAGGATACGCGCATTGAGGACCCGGACCTCAACCTTGAGGCCGACCGTTCGGTGATGCTGCGGTTCGAGCTCAAACACTTGGGTAGCTTCCGCTACAAGACCGATCAGCTCGACACGCTGTTTGCCGAAAACCAACCGCCCCAGCAGTAGACAGCGCATCTTCCGCGGCATCTTTTGCCGTGGTCGGCGGCGCTTGCGCCTTCCCGATGTCGTGATGATGCGGCTGGCCTGTGCCGAGCCAGGTTGTAGAGCGCGTCATGCGCGTTAGGATCAACCTACCGCGCTCTGATTCGCCGCTGGCGACGCGCTGGGCGATGGCCGAACGCGCGGCCGTTGGCGCCATGGCCTTGCCACGGTTTTGCGCCATGGCGCCTGTACCCGTCGTTGCAGCATGGACCGCACAGCGCACCACAAACGCCGCCTCTCGCCGCCTGATCGCGCATGTGATCGAAGGACCCGCCTCATGACCCGCACCAGTACCTGCGCCGTTCCCCCCGTTCCTTTGGCGCGGCCGCGCGCCCGGCTCGTCGCATCCTCAGCTACGGCGGGGGCCTGCCTCGTTGCAGCGCTCACGATCAGCTTCACGACGCTCAGCGTCGGCCTCAACGCACCTGTCCACGCCGCCGGCTACGTCCACCGCGCCATCGTCCGCGTCAACGACCAGCCGATCACGCAGCTACAGGTCAACGCGCGCATGAAGCTCATGATGCTGGGCAACCGCGAGGTGGTAACGCGCATGCGCAGCGCCCTGCGCTCCAAGTCGATCGGGAAGCGCTTTCGCGCCTACGCCATCGCGCGCAAACCGCGCAGCCAGGCCGATGTCGAGCGGCTCAAGAAACAATTCGTCGCCGGCATCCGTCGGCGCATCGAGCGCCAGGTGTTGCCGACCATGCGCAAAAGGGCGCTCGACGAGTTGATCAACGAGCGCCTGCAGATCCAGGCCGCCCGCCGTCGCAACATCGTTATCGGCAAGACCGAGCTTGATCGTGTGCTCACCACGGTCGCGAAACGCAACAAGATGACCCTGCCGCAGTTTGCCAAACACTTACGCAAGCTTGGCACCCACATTTCAACGATGCGTTCGCGCATGAAGGCGAGCCTCGCGTGGAGCAAACTCATCCGCGGTCGCTTTTCGCGGCTTGTCGACGTCTCCCAGCGCGACATCGACGACCTGATCGCGACCGAGAACAGCGGTGCGAGCACGGGCGCTGCGCAAATCAAGCTGCAACGCATCACGCTCAAGATCCCGGGCCAGGTTTCGCCGCAGCGGCTGACAGCGCGCATGGCGGAGGGCGAGCGTCTGCGCCAGCGCTTTCGCGATTGCAAAACCATGCCGGCGCTGGCGAAGCGCATTGCCAACGCGAGCTACGAGAACCTCGGCACGCGCGGTGCGAACACGCTGAGCGAGCCCTCGCGTTCGATCGTGCTGAGCACGGCCGATCAGCAGATGACGCCGCCCGTGCTGTCGGGCCGCGGCGTTGAACTCTATGCGGTGTGCGGGCGCTCGAAGCTGAAGGGCACGCCGAAGATGCGCGAGGCGGCGCGGCGCAAGGTGCGCCAGAAGCGCTTTGCGTTGCACGCGCGGCGCCACCTCCAGAACCTGCGCCAGGCGGCCTACATCCAGTACCTACGTTGAGCGGTCCGCGCGCTGGCGCGGGCGCGGCGGGCGCTAGCGACGGCAGCGATGATGGCGCCGACGATGCCGCACGGCGCGGGACGCGGGCGCGCGCAGAAGGCAACGGTACACCCGCGGATGCCCGATCGACGCACGGGGCTGACGCCACCGCAGCACTTGCACCAACGCATACGACCGGCGATGGCTTGCCTCCCCTGCGTGAGGTCATCAAAGCGCACGACCTCAGGGCCAAGCGCTCGCTCGGCCAGAACTTCATCCTCGATCTCAACCTGACCCGTCGGATCGCACGCGCGTGTCCGCACCTGGATCAAGGCACGGTCTTCGAAGTTGGCCCGGGGCCCGGTGGCCTGACCCGCGGCCTCTTGATGGAAGATGCTGCCAACATCGTCGCCATCGAGCGCGACGCACGCGTGCTTCCCGCCCTCGCGACGGTGCAAGCGGCTTACCCCGGACGCTTGACCGTGCAAGAAGGCGACGCGTTGAGCACCGACTGGGTGGCCTTGCAGCGCGACGCCCCAGCGCCCTACCAGATCTGCGCCAACCTGCCATACGGCATCGCAACGCAACTGTTGGTCAACTGGCTCGAGACCGACTGGCCGCCGTTCTACCGCTCGATGGTGTTGATGTTCCAACGTGAGGTCGCCGAACGCATCGTCGCGCGGCCGGGCACCAAGGCCTACGGTCGGCTCGCCGTCATCGCACAGTGGTCCGCCCAGGTGGAGATCGTGCTGCGTCTTAAGCCGGAAGCGTTCACGCCTCCGCCGAAGGTCTCTTCCGCGGTTGTGGCCTTCACACCGTACGCGCAACGGTTGCCCGCCTGCGATGTGAAGGCGCTTGGCCGGGTCACTGCCGCAGCCTTCGGCCAGCGCCGCAAGATGCTGCGCAGTAGCCTCAAGACGCTCACGCCCTTCCCCGAACTGGCACTGGACCAAGCGGGCCTTGATGGCGAAGCGCGCGCAGAACAGGTCGACCCGGCAGGGTTTGCCCGCCTCGCGGCTGTCCTGGGTTGAGCGCGTACGCGTTGCGGGTGCGCGCTTGGCGCTGGGTTTAGCTGTTGTCTTCCAAGAACCGCACCGCTTCGGCAACGATCACCGCGTAGATCGCGATCACGAACCCGCTCAGGACCTTCACACTCAACAGCGCGCTGACGAACATCGCGTAGCCTTCCGGGATGACCAAGGCGACGATCTGCTGGATGAAAGCGTCGTAAAGTTGCTCGATCCGAAACAGGAACTCACTGGCCTGTTCGATGCTGGGGCGTTCGGGCAAATCGAAGATGGCCTGCCGCAGCGTCGTTAGGACATCGGCCTGGTCAAGCACGCCGAGCACCACGAGCAGCGCGATAATCTGCGCGTAGATCAGGCCGAGCGGCGTTGCGAGGCGAAAGAAGCCCCAGCGCGAGGGGCTCGCGCCAAAACTGATCGATAAGCGCCGTAACAAGCTTGATCCCGCAAAGACGCCGGCTGCGAACACAAGCGCGATGATGTCGAGCCGTGCCGCATCCGTGCCCGAAAACGTCAGGACAGTGATGAAGGCTGCGATGAGCCCTTTGAAAAGCGCTGTGCCGAGCGCGAGCAGCTCAACGCCGAAGGTGCGGCCGGACCACTTCTCTTCGAAATAGAACGGGAGCTCGTGCGCCAACCGTCGCCGCTCCAGCCATAGGCCAAGCATCGCTGTGAGCACGCCTGTGCCGATCGCGAACGCGATGGGCGCGTAGCGCGCGATGGCCGCAATCAGCGCCACCAGCAGCAATTCGCACGTGACGATGACAAGGTTGGTGATGACGTTATAGACGAAACGCATGGAACCGGGCGCGTGCCCCCTCCCGTTGAGGTGCATGACGCATCTGATGTAGCACGCGGGGGCAGGCGCACCACAGCGGCGACGCGGGGCAACAGTTTCTCGCCGCGCGCTCGCGCTGAGACCTTAGAGTCGGCCGGCTTCAGCTTGAAGCGGAACCGACCTCTAAGCTTATGATTTGCCGTTCATCTTTCGCCTCAGGTGAGTCCACCTGAAGCGGATGAACTCTAAGGGGCACGATCGGATGTCAACGGATGCGAAGGCGGGCGCGGGCGTGCCCCAGGAGCGTGAACCCACGCCCGAAGCGGCGCAGCCTTCTAACGACCAGCCCGCCTGGATCGGCGCGTTAGACCCTCAAGCCGAACGGCAGACGCTTAGCGACCTGTTGGTCGTGATGCGCGCGCTTCGCGACCCTGAGCACGGCTGCCCGTGGGACCGTGAGCAAACGTTCGCAACGATTGCCCCCTACACGATTGAGGAAGCCTACGAAGTTGCCGATGCGATCGACCGGGGAACGTTGGAGGATGTGCGCGACGAACTGGGCGATTTGCTGCTTCAGGTTGTCTATCACGCGCAAATCGCGGCCGAGGCGAACGCGTTCGCTTTCGACGACGTGGTCGATGGGATCACGAAGAAGATGATCCGTCGCCATCCCCATGTGTTTGGCTCAGCCGCCGAACGCGCGGCCGGAATCGCGCCCGGCTTCTGGGAAGCGATCAAGGCTCAGGAACGCGCTGCGAAAGCGTCGGAGCGCGGCGATGTCGCAACAAACACGCCATCTGCGGGGGCAGGACCTCAACCGCCTCAGCGCCTGCTCGACAGTGTACCGGTCGCCCTTCCCGCGTTAACCCGAGCGGCCAAGTTGCAGGAGCGTGCAGCGCGCGTTGGCTTCGACTGGCCCTCGCTCGAGCCGGTCTTCGACAAAATGCGCGAGGAACTTGGCGAGCTGGATCAGGCGATCGCCCAAGAGGACCGGGCCGGCGCGCGGGAAGAACTGGGCGATCTGCTATTCGTTATCGCCAACGTCGCGCGTCACCTGAAGGTCGATCCCGAGGTCGCGCTGCGCGACGCCAATGCGAAATTCACGCGCCGCTTCGCCCACATCGAAGATCGACTCGCCGCCGCAGGGCGTACGCCGGACGATGCGAGCCTTGAAGAGATGGATGGCTATTGGAATGAAGCGCGCGCGCGCGACAACGGCAGCGCTTAAAGAGCCGCGACGATGACAACGATGACGCCGGGGTTGCAGCAAATCTAGAAAATACCGGCAAGCGCGATACCGATGATCAGGGCAAGCGTCAGGCTGGCGAGCAACACGAGCAGCATGATGTTCGGGCCGGTACCCTGCCGCGCTTCCGTCTTGGTCACCCGCTCAGGGGCTTCGCTGTTTTCATGATGGGCCATGATCCCCTCCCTGCTGCGTTACGCACGCCAGGTGCGCGTGCGATCGAGGAACGCGACGCAGCGGGCTGAAGTTCCATCAGGCGGAATGGCGGGGCTCTGGCCCCGGATCAAAATCGCGCGGATCAGAGCGTGTTTTGCGCGTGCGCACCCACCGGAGACGGCGCGACGCCCACGGCACGGCATCGCGCTACCAGGCGGCCCACTTTGGCTCCATCGATGCGCACGGTGACGGCGAGCGACGCGCCATCATCATGGGGATCGCGCGCCAGCACTTCGCTGTTCTGGTGCAGCCAATGCAGCAGCGCGCCCTCGCTTGAAGGCACATCCACCCGATAAACCTCATCGTGCAGCGCGAGCGCGGCATCGAGCCGGGCTAACAGCTCCGGGCAGCCCTCGCCGGTAATCGCCGACAGAGCCACTGTTGCTGGCACCTCACGTTGCGCGCGTGCGAGCCGGGCTTCGGACTCGTCAGGAGCGAGCAGATCAAGCTTGTTCCAGACTTCGAGCATCAGGCCGCGCCCTTCGTCGTGAGGGGGCGCGGTTTGCGGCGCGGCGCTGATGCCGATCGTCTCAAGCACGTTGACGACGTCATCGCGCTGCGCAGCGCTGTAGGGATGCGCGATATCACGCACGTGCAGAACGATGTCCGCTTCCACCACCTCTTCAAGGGTCGCGCGGAACGCGGCGATCAGCGTGGTTGGCAGGTCGGAGATGAAGCCCACGGTATCGGATAGGATCACGCGGCGTCCGCTTGGCAGAGCCAGCTCGCGCATCGTCGGATCGAGCGTTGCGAATACCTGGTCTTCCGCGTGGACCTCTGCGCCGGTCAACCGGTTGAACAGCGTCGACTTACCCGCGTTGGTGTAGCCGACCAGGGCCACGATCGGGTACGGCATCCGCCGCCGCCCTGCGCGGTGCAACGCTCTCGTCTTGATGACGCTCTCCAGCTCCTTGCGGATGTTGTCGATCCGGGTCTGCAGCAAACGGCGATCGAGTTCGATCTGGCGTTCACCGGGGCCGCCAAGGAAGCCCGCCCCACCGCGCTGGCGTTCAAGGTGCGTCCATGAGCGGACCAATCGGCCGCGCTGGTAGGTGAGATGCGCCAGTTCCACCTGCAAGCGCCCCTCGCTGGTGCGGGCGCGCGCGCTGAAGATTTCCAGGATCAAGCCCGTGCGATCGATGACCTTCGCCTGCCAGGCCCGTTCCAGATTTCGCTGCTGGACCGGTGACAACTGGGCATCGATGACCACCAACGCGATCTCGTTCGCAGCGATGAGGGTGGCGAGCTCATCCACCTTGCCGCGTCCGAACAACGTGCCGGCACGCGGCTTGGGGACGTTCACATTCTGCGCTTCGACCACATTGAGGCGAATGGCTTCGGCAAGGCCGGTCGCTTCCTTCAACCGGTCTTCAGGTGAGCGCAGGGCCTTTTGCGGCCGTGCTGGCGCACCCGCGGGCGCACGTGCCCCACTGCCAGCGCCGCTTCCAATGAGCGGCACCAGCACCAACGTTGCGGTCGCTTCGGCAAGGGCGATCTCATCGCGGGTCACCGCGCTTTGCGCGTGGCGCTCGGCGATGGCTGAGGCGGGGCTCTTCGCCCCTTGTCGCTTCACATCGTGGTCTTCGGTGGCGATGGCGTACGCTCCTCACAGACGCACCGCGCCAACCGCGCGAGCGGCCCGATCACCGCGTTTGTGGTGCGTAAGCCGCAGCGTCCTCACCTGAGCGGCGCGCTACTCGGGCGCCTCGTCCTGCAGGTGTACGGGCTGGCCCGGCATGATCGTGGAAATGGCGTGCTTGTAGACGAGTTGCGAGTGCCCGTCACGTCGCAACAGGACGCAAAAGTTGTCGAACCACGTCACGATGCCTTGGAGTTTGACGCCATTGATGAGGAAAATCGTCAGCGGAGTTTTGTTTTTGCGAACATGATTGAGAAACGTGTCTTGAAGACTTTGGGCGCGTTCACCGGCCATCTTATTATCCATCCTTTTTGCGGCATCGTCCGTAAGCGCGAGCGCGCCGTTCGAGCGAGAAACTCTCCGATTCAACAAACAAGCCTCAAGAGCGCGGCATCGCTGCTAGGCTCAAGACCGGCATAAGCGCGAGGGTTGTAGGATCGTTGTTGCGGGCATGCAACGGATCAGTCCACACCATCCAAGATTTATTCGTTTTAGACGAAAGTCGTACGATCGCAAGCTGAAGCCCCTCGGACAAGAGGCCACAGGCGGGTGCAAGGGAGGCGGACGGCAGGCAAACGGGGGTGGCGCCACTTGCCCATGAGGCCGACCGATGTGGAAGCGCGGGGAGCGCGCCGCAGCGCAAAACCCTCAAGGTCTCCGCCTACGCCTCTGTCGCCTGGTTCAAGGGGCAAACAGCAAACGTCGTTCGCGCGCTTATCAAGCGGCTGCAATCTCAGCGCTGCCGTGGAAAAGCCCTTGCAGCTTGAGCGTCAGCAGTCCGGGATGACCGTTGCCGACCGGTTGCCCGTCGATCGCGGTAACGGGCGTCAGGATGTTCGTCGCCGATGTGATGAAGGCTTCGCGCGCGGCCAACGCCTCTTCAACCGTGAACGTGCGTTCCTGTAACGCCACATCCTCACGCTTGAGGACATCGAGCAGCGTGGTCCGCGTCACCCCGCGCAACAATGCGTTGCTGATCGGTGTGGTCACCAAGACACCGTCCTGGTCGACGATCCATGCGTTCGACGAGCCCCCTTCCGTGATGAAGCCGTCGGCCCCGACAAACCACGCATCCTGCGCGCCCTCGGCTCTGGCCGCCTCTTTGGCAAGGCTCGCTGGCAGCAACATCACCGACTTGATGTCGCAACGCTTCCATCGGATGTCGGGCACGGTCTTGATGGTGATGCCTTGGGGGGCTGTTGCGGCATCGGACCCCCTGGCTTTGACGGTGCTCCGCGCCAGCACCACCACCGTTTGCGGCGTGCCTTCGGGCGGGAAAAAAAAGTCTCGCGGGGATGAGCCGCGTGAGACCTGCAAATAGAGCAGCCCGTCCGTCACACGGTTACGGCGGACGATCTCACGCATCACATGGCCCCAGGCGCCGCGGCTCATCGGATTGCCCATCTGCAGCTCGCCCAGCGAGCGCTCAAGGCGGTCCAGATGCCGCGTCTCGTCGACCAGCCGCCCGCACATCACTTCGCAAACTTCATAGACAGCATCGCCGAACTGGAAGCCGCGATCTTCGGCGTGAACCCGCGCTTTCGCGTAATCAAGATAGGCGCCGTTGCAATAGACGATCCGCGTCATTTGATCCTCGCTCAAACGTTCGCGCGCGCCTTGAGAAACCGGACCGCGCCATCAAAAATACTCAAGCCCCACGCGGAACATCTGTTCAACTTCACGCACATGCTCAGCCGATGCGAACAGCACCACGCGATCGCGCGCGCGCAGCTCCGTCGTCCCGGTCGGGATGATCACAGCGCCATCGCGGATGATCGCGCCGAACCGCACCCCTTCGGATGGCACGATATCACGGATCCGTTTCCCCACCACCGGCGTGGTCTCCAGCGCTTCCGCCTCGATGATCTCGCCCGTGCCGTTATGGATCGAGTGCACACCACGGATGCGCCCACGCCGCACATGCTGCAACACGCGCGAGACGGTGATGCCGCGCGGATTGACTTGCGCGTCGATGCCGAGCGAGCGGATAACGCTTGCATAGCTAGCGTTGTTGAGCAGGCAGAGCGAGCGCTCGCACCCCAACTGCCGGGCCAGCACACAGGCGAGAATGTTCGCTTGATCATCGTTGGTTAGTGCAACGATCGCATCGGCGTGCTGCACATCGGCTTCGCGCAGCAAATCTTCTGATAGCGCACTGCCGTTCAATACCACCGTGCGTGACAGCTCCTCTGAGATCTCTTCGGCACGTCCGCGGTTCGTCTCGATGATCTTCAACCGCAAGCTGGGTTCGCGCGCTTCAATGGTCTTTGCGACGTAAAGCCCGATGTTGCCGCCGCCGGCGATCACGATGCGGCGGGCCTGCTGTTCCTCGTGTCCGAAAATCTTGAGCGTGCGCGGCACCTGATCGACCGGCGCCACGAAGTACGCATCATCGCCCACCACGAGCTGATCATCACCATGCGGCACGAACAACCGGCCATCACGCACGATCGCGATGATGACCGAAGGCAGATCGGGAAACAGCTCGGTCAGTTGGCGCAGCGGTGTATCGACGATCGGACACTCTGGCCCGCAGCTCAGCCCGACCGCTGACACCAAGCCGTCGGCAAAACTGATCGTCTCAAAGGCGCCCGGCAAAGCGAGCCGCCGCATGACCGTCTCACCGACCTCAATCTCGGGCGAGATGATGAAATCGATCGGCATGTTTTCGCGCGAAAAGAGCGAGGCCCACTCGCGTTGCAGATAGGTCTGTGCGCGCACGCGCGCGATCTTCACCGGGATGTCGAATAGCGAGTGTGCCACCTGACAGGCCATCATGTTGACCTCATCATGCAGCGTGACCGCGATGATCATATCGGCATCGCGCCCACCCGCTTCATCGATCATCTGCGGATGTGAGCCATGGCCGTGCAGCGCACGCACTTCCAGGCTGTCGTTGACCCGCTGCACCAGTTCCGCGCTGCTATCGATGATCGAGATGTCGTGGCCTTCAGCCGCCAACCGCTCGCCAATGCCGGCCCCGACTTGGCCGGCACCGCAAACGATAATTTTCATCGCCGTTCGTTCCCGCTCCCGTTAGCTTGCCGCGCGCGCTTCCGCATTGTTGCGGTCGCCCGAGCCTACGCCCAGCGCGCGAAGCTTGCGGTGGAG
Organism: Pseudomonadota bacterium; assembly: GCA_038522635.1. Lineage (GTDB taxonomy): Bacteria > Pseudomonadota > Alphaproteobacteria > Rhizobiales > Hyphomicrobiaceae > JBCBJZ01. Next base: position 16,474 of record JBCBJZ010000066.1, read on the forward strand.
GGCTGAGCGTTCCATGCCCACGAACTCGGCCGTGCGCGAGATGTTGCCGCCGAAGCGGTTGATCTGCGCCAGCAGGTATTCACGCTCGAAGATCTCACGGGCTTCGCGCAGCGGCAGCGACATCAGGTGCTCCGCGCCACCGTTGACGGGCAAGGGCACGTTGGCACCGATCTCGTCAGGCAGCATGTCCGATGTGATCTGCGAAGAGGGATCACCGCCAGCGAGGATCATCAGCCGCTCGATGTTGTTGCGAAGTTCGCGCACGTTGCCGGGCCAATCGTGCGCCTGCAGCACGGCGATCGCATCTTCACCGATCTTACGCGGGGCGAGGCCAGATGACGCTGCGACCTGATCAACGAAGTAATTGACCAGTTCGGGGATGTCGTCACGACGCTCCGCCAGCGAAGGCACGCGCAGCGGGACCACGTTCAAACGATGGTAGAGATCCTCGCGGAAATTCCCCTCCTTCATGTCGCTTTCGAGGTCGCGGCTGGTGGAAGAGATGATGCGCACGTCCACCGCGACCGTCGGGCCTCCGCCGAGCCGCTGGAACTTCTGCGCCACCAACACGCGCAGGATCTTGCCCTGGGTCTCAAGTGGCATGTCAGCGACTTCATCGATGTAGAGCGTGCCGCCATGGGCCTCCTCAAACGCGCCGACCTTGCGGGCGCCGCCGGCATGGTTCTCGATGCCAAAGAGCTCTTCTTCAACGCGGTCCGGCGCCATCGCTGCCGCCGGCAGCACCACGAAAGGCGACCCCGCGCGGTGGGACTTTTCGTGCATCACGCGTGCGGCAAGTTCCTTGCCCGTGCCCGAGGCACCGCGGATCAACACGCGGCTGTTGGTCGGTGCCACCCGCTCGATCGATGAGCGCAGTTGGTTCATGCAGACCGATTTGCCGATCATATCAGCCGATTGCGACGAGCGCTCACGCAGCTCCCTCACCTCACGCCGCAAGTTGGCCGCTTCCAACGCGCGCATGGTGACCAGGATCAAGCGGTCGGCCTTGAACGGCTTTTCGATGTAGTCGTAAGCACCGCGCTTGATCGCCGTCACCGCGGTCTCGATGTTGCCGTGACCTGAGATGATCACCACCGCCAGCTCGGGATGCTGTTTGCGGATGATCGACAACACCTCCAGGCCGTCCAGGCGACTGCCCTGCAGCCAGATGTCCAGAATGACGAGCTGCGGGCGGCGCTCCTCAATCGCGTTGAGCGCCTCTTCGCTGTCGCGCGCAAGACGCGTGCGGTGACCCTCATCTTCGAGGATGCCAGCAATCTGCTCGCGAATGTCGGTTTCATCATCGACGATCAAGATATCGGCGGGCATGGCTCGCGGGGCTCCTTGTTGGGTGCACCGGTCAAGCGACAAACGGTGCAGGGCGGGGGGATCAGCGCGCGGGACTTAACGTCGTTGCGGCTGGTTGGGGGGCTTCTCGTTTCGAAGGTTCAGGGCTCGTCGTCGTCGGGTCAGGACGCGGCAGGGTAATGCGGATCAGCGCGCCGCTCGTTCGGGTCTCGTTCAAGGGTGCATCTTCAAGCGCGAGCTTGCCGCCGTGTTGTTCGATCACTTTCAACACGATCGCGAGGCCGAGGCCGGTGCCCTTCTCGCGATGTGTGATGTAGGGCTCGGTCAGCCGGCCGCGGTTCGCTTTAGGTAGGCCGATACCGTTGTCGACGACCTCAATCACAACGTCGCGCTCCGACGGCACGATGCTGACCCCGATCCGGCCACGGTAATCGGCGGGCGTATCATCCTTAAGCGCCTTGGCCTCGACCGCCTCGCTCGCGTTTTTGACGAGGTTGGTGATGACCTGGTTGATCATCCGCGGATCGCACTGGATCGTCACGGGCGCTGCGGGGAAATCGATGTCGAAGGCGATGTTGGCGTTGTTGCCAAGCTGCTGGAGATCAACCGGACCGCGCACCACATCGATGATGTCGTTGAGGCTCATCTCCGGCTTGGGCATGCGTGCGAAGGCGCTGAATTCGTCCACCATGCGCGCCACCACGTCCACCTGGCGTATG
>JBCBJZ010000067.1:0-18313 GCA_038522635.1 Pseudomonadota bacterium
ATCCACGCGGGCGATGCCTATTCGCCATCGATCCTGGCGAGCTTCGACAAGGGCGCGCATATGGTCGAATTGCTCAACATGGTGAAGCCGGACGTCTTCACGCCCGGCAACCACGAATTCGACTTCGGACCTGACGTGTTCCGCAAGCGCATCGCTGAATCGGCGTTCCCGTGCCTCAGCGCGAACCTGTCCGAAAAGAACGGCAAACCCGTTGAGGGTGTCCGTGCAACGCAGATGTTCAGCGTCGGCCCGTTCCGTGTCGGCGTGGTCGGTGCGACGACCGAGGAGACGGTCCATCTCTCGAGCCCTGGCGATGAACTGGTGCTTCGCCCAGCGGTTGCAAGCGTGCGCGCGCAGGCCAAACGCTTGCGCGCGGCAGGTGCCGACATCGTCGTCGCGGTCACCCATGTGGGCTTCGATGATGATCTTGCGCTGGTGCGCTCGCGTGCGGTGGACGTGGTCCTGTCAGGTCATGATCACAACCTGATCACGATCTGGGATCGCAAAGTCCTGCTGGTTGAAAGCGCATCGCAAGGCGACTTCATCACGCCGATCGATTTGATGGTGACGCGCCGTGTGCGCCAAGGCCGCAAGACGGTCTCCTTTGTGCCGAACGTGCGTCCGATCGACAGCGCGACGGTCAAGCCCGAGCCTTTGGTCGACGCCAGAGTGAAGGCGCTCGAAGCCGAACTCGACAAAAACCTGGACGTCGCGATCGGGACCACGGCGACCGCGTTCGACACGGTGCGGGCAACGCTGCGCGGGCGGGAGAATGCGTTCGCCAACATGATGTGCGATGCGATGCGCGAGGCCACCGGTGCCGCCCTCTGCCTGATCAATGCGGGCGGCATCCGGGCTGCGCGCCGGTACCGCGTCGGTGAGACGCTGACCCGTAAGATGATCTTTGCGGAACTGCCCTTCGGCAATCGAACTGTGGTGGTCAAGCTGAGCGGGGCGGATCTGAAAGCCGCGCTTGAGCATGGCTTTCACGGGCCCCAGGTTGGCCAAGGCCACGGCCGTTTTCCGCAAATCGGCGGCTTTCGCGTCGTCGTGGACCGCAACCGAGCGGACGGGAAACGCGTCGTTGCAGTGACGCTCGATGACGGCACGCCGCTTGATCCCAAGGCGATGTACGAGGTCGCGATAAGCCGGTTCATGGCGCGTGGCGGCGATGGTTATGCGATGTTCAAGCGCGCGCCGCGCATCATCGACGAGCTGGCGGCGCGTTACAGCGCGGGGCAAATCATCCGATACGTGCGCAAACGCAAGCGCGTGAGCCCGCGCATCGAGGGACGCATCCGCTTCACCGGGTCGTGAAGCCACGGCTGATGCGACGGCGCCAATCGTCTTCGTCGCTTTCGGGACGATACTTCGGCGTCGGCTGCGCGCGCGTCCGCAAGACGGGCTTTGCCAGCGGCGCTGGCGGACCGGCCAAGGCGCGGCGGGTCGGTCCCTTCTTTGCACGCGTCGCATCGCCGCGTCGGGCCGCGACAGGCTTTGGCACATCGGACAACGGCTTGAGCGTTTCGCGTTTGACCTTGACGGTGGCTGCGGTGCGTTGTGGCCGCTCAGCCGTACCAGGCTTGGCCGTGTTGGTCGGTTGCGGCAAGCGCGGCTGCGCGGGCGAACCGGGGCTCGCTTTGGCCTTCCCCTTGCTTTTGGCCGTTGCGGCAACGTTGGCGGTTTTACCAGGTCGGTTTGCGCTCGTTTTCGTGCGCCGCGGTTTGCGCGCCGGCACGCTCTTGCGTCGTGGACGTCGACCCGAACGGTCGCGCGGCGCAGGGTTCAGCCGCGTCACGGGAATGCCAGCATTATAGAGCGCGATGCGGTTGACGAGACGGCTTGAGCCAAAGAAGCCCAGCGGCAGAACTTTCAGCGGCACGCTTACGGCCGCGCCCGGCTTCTTGTTCTGATTGCGAACAATGCCATCACCAGCGCTGCCATCGCCTCGATCATCGGCAATGCCGCCGGAGATCAGCGCGGTAGCATCGACATCCAGGGGCACGCGAGGGGCTGGCGACACCGATGCCGAGGCTGCCGGTGCAACGGGCGGCGCCGCAACAACCGCCGGCTGGGCTTTGAGCCTCGGGAGGCGGTCGGTTTGGTTATCGCGAGCTGACTTCAGCGGTTTGAGCCGCCGCAGGCGCTTCCTGTAGCGCTGCGCTAGTTTGGCCAGAAGGATCGGGTCAGCCGCGTAAGTGCGGTTGCTGCGCAAATGCACGATGCGGAAGCCCTCGCGCTTGAGCGCGTTGAGGAAAGCCGGCAGCGCACGCACCGTCTGCTTCTTGATATCGTGGAACAGCACGATCCCGCCGCGACGCGCCCTGAGCTTCTTCATGGTCTGATAGGTCAGACGTTCTGGATCGCGAATGAAGCTGTCGTTGCTGACCACGTCGACGGTGAAACTGCCAATGCCACGGGTTTGCAAGTAACCCAGCATCCGCCGGCTGTCGTTGAGGCCGGGGAAACGGAAGAAGGGCGCCACCGGCTGACCGACGGCGAGCTGCACGGCTGCGAAGCCGCGCTCCACCTGATCGCGGCGCGCGCGCTTGCTCAAGCGCGGCAGGCGGCTTGGATGGCTCCAGGTGTGGCCCCCAACCGTGTGCCCGCGCCGGACCACATCGCGCAACGTCGCAGGATGGCGCATTGCCATGCGACCCACGGGGAAGAACGTTGCCTTGGTGCAGTGCGCGTCCAGCATGTCGAGGATGGGACCGGTGATCTTCGGGCTTGGTCCATCGTCAAAGGTCAGCACCACTTCCATCGGCCGCAGGAAGCTTGGTTCGCGCACCCGCGACGACAGGCGGCCGTACATCGGGCCTCCGCTGGGGTCGATCTCAACGATGCGACTGACGCCGAGTTGGTCTTCGCGAGGCAGGCAGGCGGCATGGGCTGCGGTGGCGACGACGCAGAAAGTCGCGATGAAGAGACCACCTGCGATTGAAGCACGCCTGACCCACGTGGTCGTCATCAGCCGTTGCAACTTCGAAACCACGTGGATGCGTCCTCAAACTTCTGGTCAGCGCCCGACTCTACGCCCGACATTCCATCGAACCGTTGCCGCTTTATGACCGCGTCGCAACGGCAAGCGGGACACTTGATGGATGCGTCATCCGATCCTGAGCAAGCTCAAGCCTTGCGGCAAACCCTGCCTGATGGGACCGAGCGTCTCCAGGGCTCGCGCTCCGGTGTCCCCAGCATGGGCGCGGCTTTCTCAGGTTTTGGTGAACACTGTGGCCGCGATGCACGGCTGTTCATGGCGGGCTTGGCGGCGCACTTCGGAACGCATGTCGACGGCTATCGGTGGGAATTGAACAGCGCTCGGCGTTGCCAAGCTGGACGACGTATCGGCTTGGCAGCAGCGGCAGGTGCCGGCCGGGCGACGGGGCGTGGCGTCGCTCGCGCACGCCGGTTGACGCGTGCAACCCGTGCAGAGGGCTGGGTCTGCCGCGGCGGTCTCGACGATGGCTTGCGGACCGGCGGGGCAATGGAGGCCAATGCGCTACGCGGGGGATCGGCGGGCGGTGCAGCCTTGCGTTCAGGTGCGGCGGTCCTGAGCGGGTCTGCGGGCGGTTCCGCCTTCGCTGCGGCGAGCAAAGGGCGCTCGTTTGCGGGGCGTCGCGAGGCGACCAGGTCGGCAGCCGGCGCGCCGCGGCGTTTCGGGATCAGATGCACCACCTTGTAGCCCCGCGCTTTCAAGGTGCGCAGCAACCGCGGCAAACCGAGCGCCGTCGAACGCTGTATGTCGTGGAACAGGATGATGCCGCGCCCGCGCCGCTCCAGCGCCCGCATCACGTTACGATGCATGCGGTCGGGGTTGCGTGTGCGAAAATCGACGGCGTCGATATCGATCGAGAACACCGCGAGGTCGCGGCGGCGCGCATGGCGCAACAGCGCCCGCGTGTGCGCCAGATAGGGGAACCGGAAGAACGGTGCCGGCGGGCGACGCAACGCTTTGCTGATGGCAGCAATGCCGCGTTCAATCTGATTGCGGCCAAGCGAAGCTGAGCGCTTTTGCAAGTTTTCATGCGACCAGGTGTGCGTGCCCACGGTGTGGCCGTCACGCAGGATCTGGCGGGCGATCTTCGGGTAGGCCCGCGCCATCCGACCCACCAGGAAAAAAGTCGCCTGCGTGCAGTGGCGTCGCAGCGCGTTCAGCACAAGAGGCGTATTGGTGTTGGAGGGGCCATCATCAAAGGTCAGCACCACTTCTTTATGGCGCAGCAGACCTTTGTCGCCGTACTGCACCGAGCCGTAACCTGGGCCGTTGCGGGTATCGATCGCGATGGTGCGCGATGTGCCAAGCGCGTTGGCCGACGCGCAGCCGAGCGCGCCACCCGCTGACAACGCGACCATGGCCGCGGCGCTGGCCAAAAGGCCGACCCGCTGGCGCCACCTCGCGCGTCTCACCGTCTCAACCATGGCTCAGTGATCCCCCGGCCGCATGCTCAGTTCCCTGAGGTCTTACCGATTGTCTGATCCGGTTTAATCAAGCGTTGATGGCCAGCCTGAAAATGCGTGAATGATCTCGACCCGCCCAACATCAGCCGCCCTTACACCGCAGGCGGTAGCGCGCAGCAATGGCAGAGGCATGCCAAGACGTGTTTCGACGGTAAGGTGTGGCGGACCAGTGCCGCGACTTGAGGGCGCGCGTGCGGCGCTGGCGGGATTTTGGGCTCTTTGGAGCGGGCGCCCGGGCGTCGTGTAGCCCGTCGTCCAGGCCTCGCCCAGGCGTTGGGCGTTGTTGCGATTCGCTGCGGAACTGCATGCTTGGCAGCCGATTGTTGCAGTGCACGCGTTTGTGATATCCGCTCAGCGTAGCGCGCCGCCTTGCAGCACCCTCAGGCCCCCTCACGCCGCGGGGCGCGCAGCTCAAACGTTGTTCAGATGTCTTCGCGTCATCGGCGGCTCCCGCTGGTCGCGCGGGACGAGCGCGTCACGTTTCGCTGCATCTTGTTGCGCGGCAACCCTCATTGAGACTTGACGATCATGACCACCGAAGATCCTGAGCGCGCGCTTCCCGACGAAGACGATGCAGGCCAAAGCGCCGAACAGATTGCCGCTCTTCGCGAAGCGTTGGAGCAGGATGACGCGCCGGCGCTGCGCGATCTTACCGAGCCGCTGCGTGCACCTGACCTTGCCGACGCGATGGCGCTTTTGTCGGGCGATGAACGCGTTGCGCTGATCGACAAACTCGGCCGCGACTTCGACTTCGAGGTGCTTTCTGAGCTCGATGAAACGGTCCGCGACCAGATCGTCGAAGAGCTGCCCAACGAGCAACTCGCCAAAGCGCTCACCACGCTCGACAGCGACGATGCGCTCTACGTGCTCGAAGACATGCGGCAGCACGACCAGGATGAGATCCTGGCGCAAATGCCAATCGGCGATCGTGCCACCCTGCAGCGCGCGCTCGATTATCCAGAAGAGTCGGCCGGCCGGCTCATGCAGTCCGACTTTATCGCGGTCGCGCCGTTCTGGACGGTCGGCCGCACGATCGACTTCATGCGCGATACAGACGACTTGCCCGAGACGTTTTCTGAAATTTACGTGGTCGATCCCGCCTACCACCTGCTGGGCACGGTCAAACTCGACCGCCTTTTGCGCACCAAACGCCCGGTCGCCATCAACACCATCATGGACAGCGAGCCGACGTCGGTCGCGGTGGTGCTTGACCAGGAAGAGGTCGCCGCGCGCTTCAAGCGCTACGACCTGATGAGCGCGGCTGTGACTGACGAGAACGAGCGCCTCGTGGGCGTGGTCACGGCCGACGACATCATGGAGGTGATCCACGATGAAGCGGACGAGGACATCAAGCTGCTCGCCGGCGTCGGCGATGAGAGCGTGACCGATAACGTGTTCTACGCAACCCGTAGCCGCTTCCCCTGGTTGTTCGTCAACCTGCTGACGGCCATCCTCGCGTCCGCCGTGATCAAGCTCTTTGACGCCACGATCGAACAGATGGTGGCGCTCGCCGTGCTGATGCCGATCGTGGCCTCGATGGGGGGCAATGCGGGCACACAGACCATGACCATCGCGGTGCGCGCTTTGGCGACCAAGGAACTGGGACCCGTGAACGGCTTGCGTATCGTGCTACGCGAGACCTATGTGGGTTTGATCAACGGTTTGTTGTTCGCAATCATTATGGCGTCGGTGGTGCTGTTGTGGCTTGGCACGGGCCCCATTGCCTGGGTGATCGCGATCGCCATGGTGTTCAATTTGGTGGCGGCGGCTTTGGCCGGCATCCTGATCCCCATGGCGCTTGACCGGCTCGGCCAAGACCCGGCCGTCGCGTCAGGCGTGTTCGTGACCACGGTAACGGATGTGGTCGGGTTCTTTGCGTTCTTGGGCCTGGCAGCGCTGGTGATCTGACGGCTGATTTTGGCTGGAGACATACGGATGGACACCATACTCACCGTGCGGCCGCTTGCGGCTGACGATAAGCCCGCGTGGCGTGCCCTGTTCGACGGCTATCTGGCGTTCTACGGTGCGAGCGTGGATGGAGCGGTGATCGAGACCACGTGGACCCGGCTGAACACGCCAGCCGACGGCCATCACATCGGCCTCATCGCCCACCAGCGCGAGCGTGGTCCCGTCGGTTTGGCCCACGTCCTCTTTCACCGGTCGACGTGGTCGCCGACCCATTATTGCTATTTGGAAGATTTGTTCGTTGCGCCGGACGCACGCGGCCATGGGGCCGGACGGGCGCTTATTGAAGCGGTTTATCGGGAGGCCGATGCGCGCGGTTGCACGCGGACCTACTGGAGCACGCAAGAATTTAACGAGACCGCACGGGTGCTCTACGACCGCGTGGCCACGTTGTCACCGTTTCTTCAGTATCGCCGCTGATGATCGCTTCAAGACATGCTGGCATGCACTGGCCGGGCGCGATCGCACGCGCTTGAGCTAAATGTCGCACGCTTGCGCATGTGCCACGTTCAGATCACGTGATCACGCAGCCGTGAAAAGGCAGCGCAGCAATCTTTGATAGGAGCGGGCTGGCTAAAGACTTGGCCGCGTTGAAAGAATTGAAGGACCCGGGCGCGGATCACTTTTTGCACTGCAACGGAACCGTCACAATACTTCTCATTTGATTTCAGTCGGTTTACCTAACCCGCGAATTTCATTTACGGTTTCATCTTGCGCTGAACCAAGATCGGCGTCATATCGGCTTAAGCATTGCAAGGTCTACTGCAGCGGTGTTTGCGCAAAGGTGCATCGCAACACCGCAGACATGTCGCCACGGCGCGCTGGGGGTTCAGCGTCTACGGGACGACGATTAGAGGCAACGACACGAGGCGTGGGGCGCGGGCCCCCTCATGATCGGCAGCGATTCTGCCGGCGGTCCCTCCACGCCAAGCCTGCATTGAAAGTTTCGTGATCCGCCGTTGCCGGCCGCTGATGCCGGAGCGCGCGCGGGTCCTGCGTTGAAAGGACGTGGCTGTGGCAACCCAACAGAGCAAAGCATCGCTGAGACCCATGATGAACGGCGCCGCAGCGTCGGTTTTGTCGGGGACGTCAGGGCGCCGCGAGGAGGCTGCGAGCACGGCAGCGTTCCCCAAGCCGCGGTTTGAAGACCTGAGCTCCTACGAAGCGATCGTCAAATACCGCCGCATCGGCCAAGCTGTCGGCATCAAGACGCCGTTCTTCAACGTGCACGAGACGCGCTCGGGCGCGACCGCGCAGATCGACGGCAAGACGTTCATCAACTTTGCATCCTACGACTATCTGGGCCTGAACCAGGCGCCGGACGTCGGTGAGGCGGCGAAAGAGGCGATCGACGCTTACGGCACGTCGGTGTCAGCGAGCCGTATCGTCGCGGGCGAGCGGCCGTTCCACAACGCGTTGGAGAAAGATCTGGCCGATTTTTACGGCGCCGAAGACGCGATCGTGATGGTGAGCGGTCATGCCACCAACGTCACGACCATCAGCGAGCTGATGAACAGCAACGACCTCATCATCTGCGATGAGTTGATGCACAACAGCGCGCTTGTCGGCTCGGCCGCTTCGGGCGCGACCGTTAAGTCGTTCCGCCACAACAACCTCGATGCGTTGGAGCGCATCCTGCGCGAGCACCGCGGCCATCACACCCGCGCGCTGATCGTCGTTGAAGGCCTTTACTCGATGGATGGCGATTTCCCCGACCTCGCCCGCCTGGTCGCGCTGAAAGAGCACTACGGCGCCTGGCTCATGGTGGACGAAGCGCACGGCCTTGGCGTGGTCGGCAAGACGGGACGCGGTGTCGCTGAGCACTTCGACATTGACCCTTCGCGCGTCGACATCTGGATGGGCACGCTTAGCAAAACGCTCGGCGCTTGCGGCGGCTACATTGCGGGCAGCGCCGTACTGGTCGAAATCCTGAAATACAAGGCGCCGGGCTTCGTCTACTCGGTCGGTATGTCACCGCCGGTGGCCGCTGCCGCGCGCACCGCGCTGCGTAAGCTCATCGATGAGCCCGAGCGCGTGACGAAACTGCAGGCGAACGGTCAGCTTTTCATGAAAGAAGCGCAGGCGGCCGGCCTCGACACCGGCACCAGCGCGGGCCTCGCGGTGGTGCCTGTGATGGTGGGCGACAGCTTGAAGGCTGTGAAACTGACCGAACGGTTGCACGAACGCGGCGTGATCGCGCTGCCGATCATCTATCCGGCGGTGCCGTTGAAGGCTGCGCGGTTGCGGTTCTTCATCACCTCTGAGCACACGCATGAGCAACTGCGCGAGACCGTCCGCATCACGAAAGAAGAGCTGAGCAAGCTCTCGCGCGACGTGCTGGGCGCGGCCGCACGAAAAGTGATCAGCATGTTCTAGAGTTCATCCGCTTCAGGTGGAATCAACTAAAGCGAAAGATGAACGGTAAAACAAAAGCTTAGATGTCGGTTCAGCTTCAAGCGGAAGCGAACCGCATCTAAAGGGTGTTCCGCGCTCGTCATTTTTCCGCGGTCGTCGTGGACGCAGAACCGGCTCGCTCTACGGTCGGTTCGTGCAGCGCGGTTCAGACGAACTGGATCAGTATTTTGGCCTTGAGCAGCCAGGGGAAGTAGGTCGTCAGCAGCTGCCCTGCGCCCCACAGCAACGCGCCCAACAGGATCAACGCCGGGATCGCCGCCAGAACCGCTTTGATGAAGAACATCATCAAAGAAAAGAACGGTACCTTGATCGAGGTCACCACACCGGCCGGCACGTCGTGACCGGTCGCTTCCGGCGGCGTCAGCGGTGCAGTCGGCTCATCGACCGCGGACATCGCGAACGCATCTTCGTTGCGCGCGCGGGCCTGCTCCTCGCGGGCGCGGCGAAAGGTGCGGGGCAAATCATCGTCAGCGGAAATCGAATAGGGGCTGTCGGCCATCGTACCGGCTCCAGTATCCATAGCGTTATACTCGCGACCCTATACGCAGCGCCAATGCGGCTGCAAACCACAACCTGAGCGATCACTGTGACCAGGGTGCGGCCAGCAGTGTCTTCGTGCGTTCAGCGGGCTGCAGGCACACTTTATCGTTAACCGCACGGTCGTATGCGGCTAATGTCCCCGCGACGACCCCCACCTCGATACCGCCGCTTGATGTTCCCGCGGCCGTGACCCGTCCAAGCGACATGCCCGTCCAAGCGACATGATTGACGAGAAGGAGCCCCCCGTGCAGGACCTCAGCGCGCTGGTGCGTACGATCCCCGATTATCCCAAGCCCGGGATCATGTTCCGCGACGTAACCACCTTGTTCGGCGATGCGCAGGGTTTCAAGGCGGCCATCGCCCAACTGGCGGAGCCGTTTCGTACCCAGCCGATCGATGCGGTGGCCGGCATTGAAGCGCGCGGTTTTATCTTGGGCGGCGCGGTGGCGGACCGGCTCGGCTGCGGCTTCATCCCGATCCGCAAGAAGGGGAAGCTGCCGTCCACCACCATCGGGCAGGACTACACGCTTGAATACGGCGTCGATACGATCGAAATGCATGATGACGCTGTCGCTGAAGGCACCCGCGTGCTGATCGTTGATGATCTGATCGCGACCGGCGGCACGGCGGAGGCGGCGGTCAAGCTGGTGCGCCGAGCGGGCGGCACGGTGGATGCTGCAGCGTTCATGATCGATCTACCGGATCTGGGAGGCGTGAAGCTACTCGAGGGGCACGGTGTTGCGAGCCACGCGCTGATGGCCTTTCCGGGCCACTGATCCTGAAGTTCTCTCCCCGCAGCGCCTGCGCGAAAGGACCACGATGAACATCAACGGCAAGGCCTACCGCACGATCTGGCTCAACGACGATGGCTGGTCGGTTGAGATCATCGATCAAACGCTGCTGCCGCACGCCTTCAAGACCACCACGTTGCGCACGCTTGAAGAGGCTGCCCACGCGATCCGCGTCATGCAAGTGCGCGGCGCGCCGCTGATCGGCGCGACGGCAGCCTACGGCATCTGCCTTGCGATGCGCGTGGATGCGTCCCACGAGGCGTTGGAGCAGGCGGCACAAACGTTAGCGGCGCAACGGCCGACGGCCGTGAACTTGCGTTGGGCCATCGATGAGATGCTGATGACGTTGGCCCCGCTCGCGCCTGAAGAGCGCGTTGCAGCCGCCTATGCGCGCGCTGCCAAGCTGTGCGACGACGACGTTGAAACCAACCGCACGATCGGCGTGCACGGCCGCCGCCTGATCGACGAGATCGCCGCGCGCAAAGGGGGCGAGCCGGTCAACATCCTCACCCACTGCAATGCGGGGTGGATCGCCTGCGTCGATTGGGGCACCGCGACATCGCCGATCTACCAGGCGCATGATGATGGCGTGCCGGTCCACGTCTACGTCGATGAAACGCGCCCCCGCAACCAGGGTGCGGCGTTGACCGCCTACGAGTTGGGCGCCCACGGCGTGCCTCACCACATCATCGTCGACAACGCGGGCGGCCACCTGATGCAGCGCGGCGCCGTCGATCTTTGCATCGTGGGAACCGACCGGGTCAGCGCCAATGGCGATGTCGCCAACAAGATCGGCACGTATCTGAAGGCGCTTGCCGCACATGACAACGGCGTTCCGTTCTATGTGACGTTGCCCTATTCGACCATCGATTGGACGCTGAATGATGGGTTCACGATCCCGATTGAAGAGCGTGATGGCGCGGAAGTCTTGACCATGACGGGCCGCACAGCGGACGGCACGGTGGCGACGCTCGACATCGCCGCGCCGGGATCGCCGGCGCTCAATCCCGCTTTCGATGTGACGCCGGGCCGGCTCGTCACGGGGCTCGTCACCGAGCGCGGCATCTGTAAAGCGAGCGCGGCAGGCTTGGCGGAACTCTACCCCGAGCGGGCTGCAGCGGCATGAGCGCACGCCCCCCCGCGAAGGCGGCGTCGAAGCGGGCAGCACGGCCCACGCGCGCATCAAAGGCATCGGCGGGCATCGCAGAAGGGGAGCCGGCGCACGATGCCAAGTCGGCTTCCACGTTAAGCGCCGCCGCGGTGGCCACGCCCGGCGCACCGCGGCCCGTGCGCCGTCCCACGAAAGGTGAGCGTGCCGCCCGCCGTGATCTGATCGAGACGGCGCTCGCGATGAGCCGCTCCGGCCTCTCGCCCGGGCGTTCGGGCAATGTGTCTTGCCGTTGGGACGGCGGCATGCTCATCACGCCATCGGGCATGGCCTATGACACCTTGCAGCCTGATGACATCGCTTATGTGGACCATGACGGCGGCACGCCAGCGCGCGCTACAGGTAAGCCGTCGCGCAAGCCCTCCAGCGAGTGGCGCTTTCATCTCGCGATCTATGGCACGCGGGCGGATGTGGGCGGTGTGGTGCACACCCATTCGTTGAACGCCACCGCGCTCGCCTGCGCCCACCGGTCGATCCCCGCGTTCCACTACATGGTGGCGGCTGCCGGGGGCCACGCGATCCCGCTGGTGCCGTATGCAACCTTCGGCACGCAAGCGCTCAGCGATCACGTGGTGGGAGGCTTGGCCGCGCATAACGCCTGCCTGATGGCAAACCACGGGCAGATCGCGGTCGCGGGGACGGCCACGGCTGCGCTTGAGCTGGCGCACGAGGTTGAGACGCTGGCGGCGCAATACAATGCGTTGCTCGCTTCGGGTCTCACACCGCACATTATCGATGACGAAGAGATGGCGCGCGTGCTGACGCTGTTTAAGGGCTACGGCCAACGCGCGCAGGAGAGTGGTGACGGTCCTTGACGCCGCTTCGGTCAGGCGGCCGGCTCGTTGGGCGTTCGCCGCTCCACCAGCATTTGCGTGGTGATCGAAAAGACGTGTACGCCGTCCTGGTTGTGACCCACGCATTCCGTCAGCACGAGCCCGTGTGTGGGGCGCGATTTCAGGTCCCGCTTGGCACTGCGCATGCCGGTAAACGTGATCGTATCCCCCACCAGGACGGGCTTAATCCAGCGCAGGTCCTTGAAGCCCGGCGAAGGTCCCCAACTGGCGATCTTAAGGCCTGCATCGGTCATCCGCGCTTCGATGTCCTGGCGGAAGGCGACCATCTTCGAGATGAACACCGCCGCCGTGTGCCAGCCCGACGCGCTCAGCTTGCCAAACAGCGAAGCTTCCGCGGCTGACGTGTCGAGGTGGAAGGGCTGCGGATCGAATTGTCGGGCGAACGCGATCGTCTCATCGGCAGTGAAAGTATGGCTGCCAAGCGCCATCACCTCGCCGACCACGAGGTCTTCAAACCAATTGGAGAGGGCCTGATCGCGCGGGGCATCGGCCGCGGAAAGGGATGGCGCGGGCGCAGGCGCTGGCGCCTTCACGGGCTTTGGCGGGACGGCCGCTGTACCGCTTGGCTCATCGAGCCCCGCATCAAGCGTACGACGCCGCATCATCTGCGTCACGTTGTGCCACGACATCACGACGGTGCCGTCGGCGCGCACCATGTCGAACGCCATCGTCATCAGGCCGACGTGAGGACGGCTGCGCAGCGTGCGCATGCCGGTGACCGTGTAGCGCACGTGCAAGCGGTCGTCGGGATAAACCGGCGCCTTCCAGCGGACCTCTTCCATGCCCGGTGAGCCAAGGGACGCAGCGCGCAGCAGCATGCCGTCGCACAGCAACCGCATCATGATCGCGCAACTGTGGAAGCCGGACGCGCACAGCCCCTTTGTCATGAAGGCGGCGGCTGCGACCTCGTCCAAGTGTTGCGGCTGGGGATCGAAGTGGCGCGCAAAGGTTTTGATCTCATCGCGGGTGACCAGGTAGTCGCCAAACGTGCCGGTATCGCCGACCGCGTAGTCTTCGTGGTGGACGAGGTCGTCGGCTACGGTTGAAGGGTTGCCCGACTGAGTTTGAGGCGCCGCAGAGGTTGGCGTTGCGGGAGAGGGGCCGGTATCGCGCGTGGTCACGGGGCGAACCTCATGTGTTGAAGCGGAAGTGCATGATATCACCGTCTTTGACGATGTACTCCTTGCCCTCAAGCCGCATCTTGCCAGCCTCTTTTGCGGCCGTTTCGCCGCCGAGCGCGACGTAGTCGTCGTGGTTGATCGTTTCGGCCCGGATGAAACCGCGCTCAAAATCGGTGTGGATGACGCCTGCGGCCTTGGGCGCCTTGGTGCCACGCTGCACGGTCCAGGCGCGCGCTTCCTTCGGCCCGACCGTGAAATAGGTGATGAGGTCGAGCAGGTCGTAGCCAGCGCGGATGAGGCGGTTGAGGCCAGGTTCGTCCAGGCCCAGCGTTTCCAAGAACTCCGCCTGTTCTTCGTCATCGAGGCTTGCAACTTCCGCTTCAATCTTGGCGGAGATGACCACGCTCGTCGCACCCTCTTCAGCAGCGCGTGCTGCGACCTGGGCGGAGAGCGCGTTCCCGGTCGCGGCCGAAGCCTCATCCACGTTGCACACGTAAAGCACGGGCTTTGCGGTCAGCAATTGCAACGCGCGCCAGGCGGCAAGATCGTCGGTCGCGATCTCGGCGTAGCGCGCCGGTTTGCCCTCGCGCAGAAGCGATAACGCCGCGTCGAACAGCGCGATGTGCGTCTTCGCTTCCTTGTCCCCGCCGCGCGCCTTCTTTTCGGCCGCCAGCCGGCGCCGTTCCACGCTCTCAAGATCAGCGAGCATCAACTCGGTCTCGACCGTTTCAGCATCCGCCAACGGATCGATGCGCCCATCGACGTGGGTGATGTCGTCGTCCTCGAAGCAGCGCAGCACGTAGGCGATCGCATCGACCTCGCGCACATGGGCGAGAAACTTGTTGCCGAGCCCTTCGCCGGTCGAAGCCCCGCGTACGAGCCCCGCAATGTCGACGAAGGTGAGCCGCGTCGGCAGGATCTGCGCCGATTTCGCGATGGCCGCGAGCCGGTCCAGGCGTGGGTCGGGCACGCCAACCTCGCCGACGTTGGGATCGATGGTGCAAAAGGGGTAGTTCGCCGCTTCGGCCGCTGCGGTGCGAGTCAGCGCGTTAAACAGCGTGGATTTGCCGACGTTGGGCAGGCCGACGATGCCCATCTTGAAGCCCATGGGCGTTCACTCCTATCGAACTTGGCCGGTCTCAATGCCGTGCGCCGTGCAAGCGCGCCGGGGGGCGCATGCATGAGGCGTCAATGATTGCCGTCGCGTTTGGCCATCCAGCGTTTGAGGTTTTCAGCCAACGCGCTTTCGCGCTTGCTTTGACGTTCGCCAGTTGCATGGCGGCGTGGCTTGGGTTTGCCGGGCGCAGGCGCTGCGGGGGAAGATGCGTCATCCGCCTCGGTTGTTTGCGAGCGCCTGGCAAGGTCGCGTTGTGAGGGCGCGGTGCGGCTTTTGGCGCTTGTGTCAGCGCGGGCAGCCGCGGCGCCCGCCTTCACATGATCGCGTCGGCGGCCCGTCGCGCCTGGCGGCAACGGGGTGCGCCCGCCGGCTTTCGCGCCGCCGCCCGCATCCTTGGCCAAGGGCGCGTCCGCATCGCCGCGCGCCTGCGCCACGTCCGTCAAAAAGCGTGCGTGGTCATCATCGGCAAGCCGAGCGGCGGCCTGCGCGATCGCGTCCAACAGCGGCTCAAGCCACGTCGCATCGGCCTTCGCGAAGTCGTGCAGCACGTAGCCCGCCACCAGGTCCTTGCGGCCGGGATGACCCACCCCGATACGCACACGCGCGTAGTCGTTGCCCGTATGCGCGCTGATCGAGCGCAATCCATTGTGGCCGGCGTTGCCGCCACCGCTTTTGACTTTAAGTTTGCCCGGCGCCAGGTCGATCTCGTCATAGAAGACGACCACGTCAGCGAGGTCGATCTTGAGGAAGCGCACCGCTTCGCCCACCGCCCGTCCGCTCTCATTCATGAACGTCTGCGGTTTCAGCAGCAGGACCTTTTCATCGCCCAACCGTCCCTCCGCCGCCTCGCCCTGGAAGCGCTTGCGCCAGGCGCTAAAGCCGTGCGCTTGCGCGACCGCGTCCACCGCCATGAAGCCGACGTTGTGACGCGTGCGCGTGTATTTGCTGCCAGGATTGCCAAGGCCGACGAAGAGCTTCATCGCGTGCGGTTCTCCCCGGTCCGCCCCGGCCCTCCCAGGTGCTAGGGCCAGGTGTTCGGGCCAGCTGTTAGGGCCAGGCCTTGCGGGCGGTGCAGCGGGAACGGCGCAGACGCGAGGCCCTAGCCCCTCATTGCGCCGCCGCCCGCATCAAGCCTGGCGTCAGTCGCCCGCCTTCTCAGCTTTATCCGCCGCTGGCTTGGCCTCAGTGTCGCCGTCGCCGCCGGCTTCGTCATCCGCAGCCGCTTCCTGGGCACCGCCAGGCGAAGCGATCGTCGCGATGGTGAAGTCGCGATCGGTGATGGTCGGCGCCACCTTGGCGGGCATTTTGACGGCCGAGATGTGGATCGAATCGCCCATTTGCGCCTCGATCAAGTCGATCACGAACTCGTTCGGGATCGCATTCGCAGGGCAGGTCACTTCGACATCGTGGCGCACGATGTTGAGCGTGCCGCCCGCCTTCAAGCCGGGACAATCTTCCTCGTTGATGAAGGTGACAGGCACCTCAACCGTGATCTCGGAATCAGCACGAATGCGCAGGAAATCAACGTGAATAGGGAAGTCGCGCACGGGGTCGATTTGCACATCCTTCGGCAGGACGCGTTCGTTTTTGCCGTCGATGTTGAGGACGTACACGCTCGAGGTGAACTGCCCCGTTTGATAGTGACGGTTCAGCGTGCGGTAATCGATCGTGACGAGCGCGGGCGGCTTGCCTTCGCCGTAGATCACGCCGGGCACCAGCCCTGCGCGCCGTGCTGCCCGAGCGGCCCCCTTGCCGGCCCGGTCGCGCGGTTTCGCGACGAGTTCGTTCGTGTCAGCCATGTTGCTGATCTCCAAAGCAAAAACGGGCCTGCACGGGCCCGTGACGAGATGACGATCGAACCCACCCTGCCTCCAAGGGTGTCAGCGGTGGGCTCAGGCGATGTCGTGAGTGGGCGACGTATAGCGACCGCGCGGCCTACGCGCAACGGTTGAGGGGCGGTCGGGCCCCGCAAAGCGGATCGCCCATGGTGCGGCACCTCGCGATTGCGACAGCTTTACGACGGGCCTGAATTTGTTAGACTGCGCCTCAAGATAAAGTCTTAACCACGCCTGTGGAGGTCGCATCGCGCCCGCAAGTCCAGGCGATCAGGGGAACGCCATGACGGGGGCGGATGACGAGTGGCCCGCGCCTGGGGGCCGCAAGACTGAGCCGCGCGAGCCGGACGGACCGCTGGGCCATTTGCGGGTTGAGCCGTTGCCAGGCTTCGAACCGCAACCCTCCTTACCTCCGGATGCGCTACCGACGGGCGGAAAACTGCACAATCTTGCGCGACCGCGCGCCCGCCCCTCCGAAAGCGCACAAGACGAACGCGCACAAGACCATATGCAGGAAAACGGCGAGGCTCAGCCACCGTTGCCGGACAGACTTGCCGACGCGCTTGGCCATCGTGGCGCACGTGTCTTGAACGCGCGCTCCGGCCCGCGACAGAACTCTGCATCTTCAGACGTTTACGCAGCGCTTGATCTGGGCACCAACAACTGTCGCTTGCTGGTCGCGCGTCCCTCGCGGCGCGGCTTCTTCGTGGTCGACGCTTTTTCCCGCATCATCCGGCTTGGCGAGGGCGTTACGCATACCGGCGCGCTCTCCACCCAGGCGATGGCGCGTACCATCGATGCGCTGCAGGTCTGCGCTGCCAAGATGGAACGCAACGGCGTTACGCGCCGGCGTCTCGTCGCCACCGAGGCCTGCCGCATCGCGAGCAACGGGCGGGCATTTCTCGATGAGGTGCGCGCGAAGACCCATCTTGAGCTCGAGCTCTTGAGCCGTGAGAACGAAGCGCGCCTTGCCGTTTCCGGCTGCGCTTCGCTGCTCGATAACCGTTCCGACATGGCGTTGATTTTCGATATCGGCGGAGGTTCATCGGAACTCATCTGG
Organism: Pseudomonadota bacterium; assembly: GCA_038522635.1. GTDB lineage: Bacteria > Pseudomonadota > Alphaproteobacteria > Rhizobiales > Hyphomicrobiaceae > JBCBJZ01. The sequence goes on from JBCBJZ010000067.1 coordinate 17,328, forward strand.
CTTGACCTGCGCGACCGTGAGCTTGACCACCCTGGTCGCCCATCGCTGGACGATCGCATGCAGGTGCAAGAGCGCATCCGCGCGCTCACATCATTGCCGGTCGGCGTTGTGACGTTGGCGGAGCAGTTCGGCGGGCAATTTGTTGATGAAGCGCTGTTCGAAGCGATGGTGGAACGCGTGCTTGAGATGCTCGCCCCCTTCGAGGCCGAGCACCGCATGGCGCAAATGATCGCCAACAAGAGCGTGCACTTCTTAGGGACATCCGGCACGGTCACGACTCTTGCCGGTATTCATTTGCGGCTGCCGCGCTACGAACGCCGCCGCGTCGATGGCTGTTGGCTGCGGACTGACGATGTGCGTCGGGTCACGAATGGTTTGCTGGCGAAAACGTTCGAAGAGCGGGTGGCGCAGCCGTGCATCGGGCGTGACCGCGCCGATCTGGTGCTGGCTGGGTGTGCGATCCTCGAAGGGCTGTTGCGGCTGTGGCCGTGCGCGCGTTTGCGGGTGGCGGACCGGGGCTTGCGCGAGGGTATCTTGGCGCAGTTGATGAGCGAGGACGGCGTCTACCGCAATAACCGCCGTCGTGGTGGTGCTGGGCCAGCGTCTCGGCAGATGGGCTAGCGTGTGATGGGGGCGGTGCTCAAATGCGCCCGCACTTCGATCGTCGGTTAGCCGGCCACGTCAACAGCAGCCCGTCTCTCGGCTGACAAGCAACCCAGCAAGGACGACCAGCCATGGCGAAAGCAGGCTCCGGCGCAAAGTCAGGACGCGGCCGAAGCGGCGGCTCCAACGCTGGGCCGGGAAAAGGCGGAGCAGGAAAGGGCGGGCCAGGAAAGGGCGGATCGGGCCGCAGCAAGGGCAGCGGTACCGGTGCGGCAAGCAAAGCGGCCGTCGGGCCACGGGCCCTCAAGACGCGCGTCAAAACCGCCAAGAAGCGCACCGTCTCGCAACAGCGCTGGCTTGAGCGCCAGTTGAACGACCCTTAT
>JBCBJZ010000068.1:0-17770 GCA_038522635.1 Pseudomonadota bacterium
CAAACCACTGGTGCATGGTCAGACGGTTGATCCCAACCGCGCACGTCCTCAAGCACGCGCACGCTTCTCACACGCGCTCCGGCCGCATCATTCCCCCAGATATGATCGAGGCGCCGCCCACGGTTGGCCGCGCGCCAGTCCTTCGCGCGATAACTCCACCAGGTGAACAACGGCTGCGGCGCCGGCACGGCTTCACGCACCACATCGCGCCACCCCCCCGCCGCCTGCACAGCTTCCAGCGCCTCAACCTCAACGCGCGTATGGGAGACCACATTCTGCAATCGCTTGTGTGACCAGACGTCGTTCGCAAGCGGCGCGATGTTGAGATCACCCACCAGCAGTGTTGGCGTGCCAGATGATGCGGCGTCGCTCAGCTGCTCGTTGCTCCACGCTGCCATGGCGTCCAGGAACGATAGCTTCTGGCCAAATTTCTCGTTGAGCTGCGGATCGGGCGTATCGCCACCGGCGGGCACGTAAAAATTATGCACCGCCACGGCCAGCGGTGGGGCCGCCACGCCTTCCTCCCGTTGAGCATCAAGCGGGACCGCCACCCGCGCGCCGGCGTAACGCGCATGCGCTGGCAAGCCGAAGTTCAAGGCTGGCAGCGGCTCAAGAGGATGGCGCGAGAGGATCGCCACACCGTGATAGCCCGGCTGACCGTTCAGATGCAGATGGCGCAGCCCCATCGCCTGCACGTCGCGCACCGGAAACGCCTCATTCGCGCACTTCGTCTCCTGCAAGCAGACCACATCTGGACGTTCGCGCCGCACAAGCCGCCGCAGCAGCGCCACGCGACGCCGCACCGAATTGATGTTCCACGAAACGATCCGCACTTGCGCCGCCCCCCTGCCTCTGCCCCCTCAAAATACGAGCGTCACCCTAACCGTGCGCGGTGCCAGCGGGGGAAACCGCGCGGAGAACCTCACGAAACGCCTTCGATGCACAGTTCAAAAAGAAAACGCCCAACCCCGGGGGAGGGCTGGGCGCTCTTGCGCTTGGGATAAGCGCTGGTGCCGGGAGGGAGGCCGGCACTGGCGTTCGATGTCTTCGGCTAGACGGGGGGGACACAACCGATTTGTAGCGACACCGTTCGCGTAAGCCCTACCTAAGAGCCTTCCACAGCGCTTCAACAGTGTCTAAGACGCAACATCACGGAAACGTGAACTGATGCGCCACTTTGTCCACAGAATGAGCCGGTTATCCCCAGAATATGGACCATTTTCCGGCCACCAGAAGGCTCAGCGCTGTCAGAACCGCGGCAGCATAATCGCTTTCGGTTTGAACAGCTTTGAGCTCAACGGCTTCGACGTATCGATGCTGCGGAGTTGGACGCGGGTCGCAAGACCCTGCTGGTCGGTGGTCACCCACTCTTTCAGCTCAAGAGCCGGCTGGCGCGCCATGAACAATTTGATCGAGCCGGGCATATCGGGCCGCTTGTCACGGATCGCGATGATCGCAAGATCCGGCGTGGTCTGTAGCTCAAGGATCTGCGCATCCCGCAGGATGTTGACATTCCGGCGCAACAGCAGCCGGAAAGGCGTGTTGTCAAGCGCGATCCGATCATCGGTGTTCAGGTCGTGATCCTGGATCGCCATGTACTTGCCATCCGATACGATCACCATCCGGCTCGGACGCGCGTATTGGAACCGGAATTTGCCGGGCCGTTTGAGGTAGAATTTGCCCTTCATGCGCTTGCGGTCGGCGCCGGTCTGTACAAAGCGGCCTTGCGCGTTATCGAGCTTGTTGAAGTAGGCGTTGATGGCGTTGATGAGTTCGATCTGCTCGGGCGTGTAGGCGGTCCCGTTGACGCCGCGCTTGGGGTCCACCTGTGTTGACCAGGTGTTGGCTGCGGGCTGTGTCGTGGAGCGCTGTTCCCCCGCAGCGCTGGCGGTTTCTGCCATGACGGGCGCGAACACCAGACCCGTTGCGACCATCGCCGCGCACGCCTGGAGGGCGCGGCACCGTGCGCCAACATACGGGGGCGTGCATTGCGTTGCACCGCTTCGGATCGCGCTTTGTTGCCATGCGCCGTGCAGCATCGCTTTCACCACCTTCACCATCGTTGGTCCCATGCCCCCACGTGTATACCTGAAATCTGCTGTGCCCGAGGGGCGATCCGCGTTCCGCGTGGAAGCGGAACGATCTCTCACCCAACGCTCGCCTGATGCACGCTCGTCGCGGCCGTGGCAATCCTACAGGCCGCGCGTGCGCTAACCGGTCTTGGCCTCGCAGACGGCGAGAGCAAGCGGCATCCCGCAACATTACGTCAGCATATTGACAGGCATTCTTCGGTGGCGCCCGCCCTAAGTCGCATCACCGCTTTCCCCAAGCAGGATGCGGCGCTTGCCGGCTGCGTTCGGTGCGGAAATCACGCCATCGGCTTCCATGCGCTCGATCAGGTCAGCAGCGCGGTTGTATCCGATCGAGAGCCGCCGCTGCACATAGCTGGTCGAGACCTTTTGATCGCGCAGAACAACCGCGACGGCCCGGTCATAGAGGTCCTCACCTTCCGCGCGATTCTCGCGCGGTGCTTGTGCGGCCGCCTCCGGCTCATCGGTAACACCTTCGATATAGGCCGGTTCGCCGGTGTTCCGCAGGGCCGCTGCGATCTCTTCGACCTCTTCATCGGCCACAAAGGCGCCGTGAACGCGGGTCACCTGCCCACCGCCCGCCGTGTAGAGCATGTCGCCTTGGCCGAGCAGTTGCTCCGCACCCTGCTCATTGAGGATCGTGCGGCTATCGATCTTCGAGGCAACCTTGAAGCTGATGCGGGTTGGGAAGTTCGCCTTGATCGTGCCCGTGATGATGTCGACGCTCGGGCGTTGCGTCGCCATGATGAGGTGGATGCCGGCGGCCCGCGCCATCTGGGCAAGCCGCTGCACAGCCCCTTCGATCTCTTTACCCGCAACCACCATCAGGTCGGCGAACTCGTCCACCACCACGACGATGTGCGGCATCGGTTCCAGATCGACCTCGTCGCGTTCGAAGCGCGCTTTGCCCGTCGCTTCATCGAACCCCGTCTGCACGGTCCGTCCCAGCGTCTCGCCCCGCTGGCGCGCATGCCGCACGCGATTGTTGAAGACATCGATGTTGCGCACCGACAGCGTAGCCATCCGCTTGTAGCGCTCTTCCATTTCGCGCACAGCCCAGTTGAGCGCGTGCACCGCCTTATGCGGATCGGTCACCACCGGCGTCAGCAGATGCGGGATTCCATTATAGACCGACAGCTCCAGCATGTTGGGGTCGATCGTGTGGAAGCGGCACTCATCCGGCGTCTTCTTGAACAGCAGCGACAGGATCATCGCGTTGACACCGACCGACTTGCCCGAACCGGTGGTGCCCGCAACCAACAAATGCGGCATGCGCGCAAGATCCGCGACCACGGGTTCGCCGCCGATGGTTTTGCCGAGCGCCACCGGTAGCGTCGCATCGGCATTACGAAAGGCGGGCGCTTCAAAAAGATCGCGCAGGAACACCGTCTCGCGGCGCACGTTCGGCAATTCGATCCCGATCACGTTGCGTCCGGGTACAACGGCGACACGCACACTGGTGGCGCTCATCGAGCGGGCGATGTCGTCGGCCAAATTGATCACGCGTGAAGATTTTGTGCCGCGCGCCGGCTCCAGCTCGAACAGTGTGACCACGGGACCGGGCTTGACGTCCTTGACGTCGCCGTTAACGCCGAAATCGCGCAGCACGTCCTCAAGCAAACGTGCGCTGCCACGCAGCACGGTCTGCGTGAATTCCGGGCCAGGCCGCGCTGCGTTGCCGCGCTTCAACAGCGTCAGCGGCGGCTTGCGGTAGCGGCGCGGGCGGGGCCCGGCATCGCGCCCGCTGAGGTTATCGAGGAGCCCGCGCACGCCCGTGGTCTGGCTGCGCGACGCTGCGGCGGCATGGGCCGCATCGGTATGAGCGGTTTCGGCGTCCGCCGCTTCATCGCCGGCCGGCATGGGTGCCTGCGGTTGCGCGGCCTTCGCGTCCCGGCGCCGAAACAGGCCCCGCCGCAGCTTCTGACGTGTCGCAGGGCGATCATCCGCCTCGTCATCGTGCGCTGGCTGACGCACCTGCGCCTGGGGCCACGCCTCGCCGTAGCCGTCGTCGTCATCACGACGCGGGGCGAAACGCTGGGCGATCGAAAGCCCCTCATCATCAGGGTGATCGGCAGCGAACATCGGATCATCCAGGGCGCTGTCATCGTCATCGACGAACCGCGCGTCCGGGACATCCACCTCAGCCAGATCGCGCGCTAAAGCCAAGTTGCGCTGTGACGGCGGCGCCTTTGCGTTGGGCTTCGCATCACGCGCCGGCGCACCCCATGCGGCGTCGTTGTCGTCGGCCGGAACGGTCTCACCCAGAGTATCCCGCCGCAGGCCAATGCCGAGCGATGGACGCGCTTTCGCGCTTCCGCCAGGCGCAACAATCGCGTCGTCATGGTGGCCTTGCGGGTCGATCTCATCGGGATAGGGCACCGCCGCAGCGCTGGCGCCAGCCCCGCCGCCCGTTGCGGCAACCGCCGCGGCAACGGGCGCTGCACCATCACCAGCGTTCGCACCGAGCATATCGCCTGCATCACCGGATGCGGCCGCATCGCCCCACAAAACAAGCGCGACATCGGCCTTGGTCACACCAAGGCTTACCATCGCAGCCCCCGTCCCCCCGACCGACAGCGCGACCCCACCGGCGATCGCCGCCCGGTCCGGGTTCACGACCGAAAACACGCTCGAGATCAACCGCAACACAAGGTCGCCGAGGATCCCCCCGAAGCCGTGATGAAGCGGCCAACTGGCGGGCGTCGGCAGTGCGGCAACCGCACCGGCCAGGGCCAAAATCGACAGTGGATAAAAGAGCAGCTTCAACCGCCACCGCGGCAGCGCGTCATCGCAAAGCAGTTGCCCGCCCCACAGCGCTGGCGTCAGCAGCGCGAAGACGCTGATCAAACCGAAGATCTGCAGCAGAAGATCGGACGCGATCGCGCCCAGCGGCCCCAGCAGGTTGGCGATCTGCCCGCCACGCGCCTGCGAGAGGCTGGGGTCGTTCACCGACCATGTCAGCAGGCTGACGCATCCAGCGATCGCAACCACCACCATCGCGCAGCCCACCCCTTGACGCACCCATGTGCGCAACCGCCCTTGCAGGGCGCGCGGCAGGATCGATGGTGACGCGGTGGAAGATGAACGGGGCATGCGGCCTGAAAACGGTAAGGCGTGCCGCGTTGCTTTGAGGCGTTACGCAGCGACGTCAACGATGCGTTGCAGCGCCTCTTCGATGGTCGCGACCTCATGCACCAGCGCGACACGGACGTAGTCGTCGCCCGGGTTGCGGCCTTCAGCGTCGGCCTGCGCCAAATAGGCACCGGGCACAACTTTGACACCGCATCGTTGCCAGAACGTTACCGTTGCCGCTTCACCACCGCCCAAGTGGCTCATATTGAGCCACAGGAAGAAGCCACCATCGGGCCGTCGGTAGCCGAACTTGCCGTGCAACAGGCGGTCGCAAAGCGCGAACTTCTCACGATAGGCCGCGCGATTGACAGCGACGTGCTGCTCCTCCGCCCAGATCGCGGCTGAGGCATGCTGGATCGGCAACGGCATCTGCGGGCCAACCACATTGCGCACTTCCATCAACATCGCGATGAAGGCGGCATCGCCCGCGCAGAAGCCCGAGCGCAAGCCGGGCAGGTTCGAACGCTTGGAGAGCGAGTTGAACGCGACAACGTTCGCCAAGCCCTCGCCCATCACATCGGCGGCTTGCAGCGCCCCCGTAGGCGCGTCACCAGCGTAGATTTCCGAATAGCATTCATCGGCGAACAACATGAAGTTGTGCGCCCGGGCGAGTGCGATCGCGCGCTTCAGGTAGGCCGCGCTGGCGATCGCGCCTTGCGGATTGCCGGGCGAGCACAGGTAGAACGCCGCCGCACGCGCCAACAGCGCCGGATTGTTCTCGAGCGCATCGAGGTCCGGCAGGAAGCCGGTCGTTTCATCGCTCGTCAGATAGACCGGTTCGCAGCCCGCAGCGAACGCGGCGCCAGCATAGGTCTGGTAGAACGGGTTAGGGATCAGCACCGCAGGCTGCGCCTCAAACGTTCGCCGCCCGACCGCGGGCAGCACGGCGTAAAACAAGCCCTCGCGCGATCCGTTGATCGGATGGACCTGCGTGGCTGGATCAAGTGGGCTCGACAGATCGTAGCGCCGCGTCAACCACGCGCTGATCGCTTCACGCAGCGCTGGCGACCCGCTCACATGCGGGTATTTCGCGAACGTCTCTTGTGCCTCAGCGATTTTATCGACCACGAACGACGGCATCGTCTCACGGGGCTCACCGACCGACATCAAGATGGGGTTCGTATGGCCCGGCTCGATGTCGGCCAGCAACGCGTTTAATTTGGTGAATGGCGACATGATGCCGCCCTGCGCCAGATGGGCGATGCCGTGATCGAGCATGCGCGCGAAGCCCTTTTCGATGAGAGTCGATAAGACGAGTGTTTTGGTTGAGCGGAAGGTGATCGCGTGGCGCTCTTAAGCGTCCTGAAGCGACCTAAGTCGTCCTAAAGCGCGAGAAGGTGCCACCGCGTGATCTCGTTGAGACGAGACGTTAGTCGATGATCGCCTGGTTCACCAGCATGCGCGTCAAATGGCGATAGCGCAGCCGCAAACTGATGTCGCCGGGCGTCATGGCCATGAACACGCAGGCGAGTTCCTCTGCTGGATCGCACCAGAAGTATGTGCCGTAGACGCCCGACCAGTAGAAATCGCCTTCCGAGCCGGCGAGGGCGGAAAGACCATCCGCGGTCCGCACTGCGACGCCGAGCCCGAAGCCGTAACCACTCGCGGCCGGGTCCATGGTCTCCAGGCGGTTGTCGATGCCGGGGCTCAGATGATCGCTGGTCATCAGGTCAACCGTCTTTGGCCCCAGGACGCGCACGTCCCCCAGCTCACCACCGTTCAACAGCATTTGCGTGAACCGCAAATAGTCCGTCACCGTCGAGAGTGCCCCCGCACCCCCGCAATCCCACTTAAAATCGCTGGTCGCGGCGTGCATGACCTTCGTCGGCGCGCCCGATACCGGGCAGGTCGGGAACGCCCGCGCGTAACGCTCCGGATCATCGCCCTCCAGCGTAAAGCGCGTGCTCGCCATGCCAAGCGGTCGGCAAATGCGCTCCGCGATGATGGTGCTCAACCGCTGACCGGCCGCCGCCTCCAGCAGCAGTCCCAGAACGTCGGTTGAGAAGCCGTACTCCCACGTGGTCCCCGGCTGGTAGACCAGCGGCACGCGGCGTAGCGCGTCGAGAAACTCATCCGCCTCAAACTCGCTTGGAATGTTCAGCGAGGAACCCGGCATCACCGCGTGCGACGGCGTTGCACCGCGATCACGATACGAGAACCCTGCGGTGTGGCGCAGCAGATCGTAGACGAGCGGCGGACGACTTACGGGCACCGCATCGCTCACCGCGTTGGCCCCGGTGCGCAGGACCTGCAGGTCGTTCAATGCGGGCAGGTACTTCGCCACCGGCTCCGACAACAGCAGGCGCCCCTCTTCGATCAGCGAGAGTGCTGCCACCGAAACGAGCGGCTTCGTCATCGATGCGATCGAGAACAGCGTGTCACTTGCCATGTCCTCGTTGCCGCTCGGATCACAGCGGCCAAAGGTCTTCAGGTAGACCAGCTTGCCAGCACGCATGATGCCGACCACCGCACCGGGCAGGTGTCCGGCCGCCACATCGTCGCGCAGCACAATGCCGAGGCGCTCCAGACGCTTTGATGACAGACCGCAAGCTTCGGGCCGCCCCAACGGCAGGTCCGGTGGTGCCTGATGCGGCTTCTTGGTCATCGTTCAACGCTCCGGCTTGGTATAGCTTCGGCTCTTATGCGCAGACATCGACACAAGCGCCACGTCTCAGAGCCGCAAGACCAAACCTAAAGCGGCAACGGGCAGCACGTAAAGTTCGCCGCCCGCTGCCTCATCCCTGTGTTGTCGAGGGTGAAGCGCTATCGCACCCGCCGCGGATTCATGTACAGGTCGGCCTCTTGGCTCTCGACCTTGGGCGTTACGCGCCCGACCTTCACATCGTAAGCGAGTTGCTTGATGTGGCGGCGGCAGGCGTTGTTGAAAATCAGCATGCCGGCAAACAACTTCATCATGTTCATCACGCGCTTATCCGCGTGGTCTTCGCGCACCCGCCCGTACCATTTACCCCCGAGCGTGATGATCTTGCCGTCAAGGTCACCCACGGGCCGATCGTGCTCATCGTAAAGCGTGTAATCACTGCCGACCGCGATCAGGTCGCGCCGCAGGCGGTAGAAGTGCGGACGGTTGCCCTCGCCGAAGATAAAGAACGAGAAGTCCTCCGGCATCAGCCACCACTTGTTGGCCGAGCGCTCCAGGTAGACCATGTTGTCGTAGTCGGCCATGTTGACGGAAAAGACGCTGACCGGAAGCCCGCGTGCCCCGTGCGTGAGCTGGAGAGAGCGGCCCACCATCAGATCCATCGTCGCGCGCCAGTTGAGGGAAGCCGTGAACAGCTTCAGCACGAGGCGCTTATCCATGCCCTCGTTGTTCTTCCACGCGTCTTCGCGGTAGCTCAGCACGCCCGTCTGTTCGCCGTTCTCCGAGACCTCGGCGATGATATCCATGTCCTTGGAGAACTGGCGCGACTTCGCGCGGTTACGGCTGTGTTTGTAGAAGCCGAATTCGAACGCGTTCAGGTCGGTGACCCAGACGTTGACCGTGAATTCCTTATACCCAAGCTTGGTGTTCGGCTTGGCTGCAGCTTTGCCTTTGCCCTTGCCGGTTTTCTTCGCCATCGGCGCGCCCCTTCCGCGGATCTGGTGCGAATCACTTTGGCTGATCTTACCATTTCGCTAAGGTCATGGCGGCCCGCGTCGGCGCTGCACCTGAGGCCGCCGCCGCAGCCCCACGCTCTTTCAAAGCCCCGTTCAAAACCCCTAACGGAGACCCCCATGAGCCAGCTTCGCCCCGGCACCCCCTTCCCGAACGTGTCGCTGCCCACCCTCGATGGCGCCCCCGCAACGCTGCACGATCCCAATGCCTTCATGACCGTGATCGACGTCTACCGCGGGCTTCATTGCCCCAAATGCAAAGCGCATCTGGAGGATCTTTCGGCTCTACGCGATGACTTCAAGACGCAGAACGTGACGCTGGTGATGGCGTCAACCGATCCAGAAGAGCGTGCGCGTGAGGCGGCATCCACCTGGGCCGTCGAGGGTCTTCGGATCGCTCACGGTATGAGCATCGAACAGGCCCGCGGCTTAGGTCTCCTGATCTCGTCGTCAATCCGCGAAGGTGAGACGGACCGCTTTGCTGAGCCGGGCGTGTTCATCGTGCAGGGCGATGGCACGCTCTACGGCAGCATCATCAACAGCTTCCCGTTCGCGCGCCCGGCGGCGAAGGACCTGCTGGACGTGGTGAATGTGGTCAAGGAGCGCCAGTACCCACCGCGCGGCACGCTCGCGGCTTAAGGTTGGTCGGCGCGTAAGCTAGCGCGCGCCGAAAACCGCCGACCCCACACGCACGTGCGTTGCGCCGAACGAGATCGCGGTCTCGAAGTCGGCGCTCATGCCCATGGAGAGCGCTGAGAGCCCGCAGCGCTCCGCCAACTCGGCGAGGAAGGCGAAGTGGATCGACGCTTCCTCATCCACCGGCGGGATGCACATCAAGCCGACCGGCGCCAGCGCGTGCTCGCGCCGGCACGTCTCCACGAACGCGACCGTATCAGCCGGCATCACGCCAGCCTTCTGCGGCTCTTCGCCTGTATTGACCTGCACGAACAGAGCTGGCGAACGCTGTTGACGGGCCATTTCACGGGCAAGTGCGGCCGCGATTTTGGGGCGATCGACCGTATGGATGACGTCAAACAGCGTCACCGCATCGGCTGCCTTGTTGGATTGTAACGGCCCGATCAGATGCAGCTGTGTGTCGGGGTAGGCCGCCTTGAGGTCTGGCCATTTGCCCTGCGCTTCCTGCACGCGATTTTCGCCGAAGCTGCGATGGCCAGCGGCGAGGATTGGCGCGATCCGATCCGAAGCGAAGGTCTTGGAGACGACGATCAGGTCGACGCTGGTGGGATCGCGGTGCGCGGCTTTGGCGGCTTCACCGACTCGCGCGATGACCTGCGCATAGGCCGCCGTCGATGACGATGCGCCTTCGTCTTGTTCGCCCGTCGACTGCTCAAGTTCAGCCACCTTCGATGTCCTCCTCGATCATCGGGCGATGGATCGGGATCACCATAGGTGAGCCCGAAGCCCGCGGCTCTAGTGTCGGTTCGCTTCAGGTCGGAGCAGAACCGACATCTAGTTTTCTGTTTTGCCGTTCATCTTTCGCCTCAGGTGATTCCACCTGATGCGGATGAACTCTCGCCATTCCCTTTGGCGGGTTCTGCGGCGCCGCCGCGATACCACGAGGGTCCCCAGCGCACGCCCGCGCACACCTCCTCTATACACGACCCATGCGACCTGCGAGGACTGCAGCGCACTCTCAACCATGCCACGCTCGACAGGATGGACGCGAACCATGACCACGCCTGAACCTGCCGCAACGCCTAGCCCAATAGGCGTCCTCGGCCCAATCGGCATCCTCGGCATGGGCGCGATGGGCGCCGGCGTTGCGCGCACTTTGAGTGACGCTGGCCATCAAGTGGTGACCGCGCTGGACGGTCGATCCGAACGCACGCAAGCGCGGGCCGCGGATGCAGGCGCCCAAGACCACGGCACGCTCGCCCGGCTGGTCGAGACCTGCACCACGTTCATTTCGCTCGTTCCCGCTGATCAGGCCGAGCCGTTGGGTGAGCGCATCGCGCAAGCCTTGCGCAACCGCACGGCGCCCAGCCCGTTCACCTATATCGATGCCAACTCGATGGTGCCCACGCGCACCGCTCGCGTCGCAGCGACCGTGCAGGCGGCTGGCGCCACCTTCATCGACGGCGGCATCATCGGCCCGCCACCTTCCGCATCGGCGACGCCACGCCTCTACCTTTCCGGGCCCGGTCGCGAAGCTTACGCCGCCTTGCAGACGCCGCAGCTCACCGTGACGCTGCTGGGTGAGAGCCTGACCCAGGCGACCGAGCTCAAAATCCTCTACGCGTCCTACAACAAGGGCGCGGTCGCGCTGATGAGCACGATCATGGCGGCCGTCCAGCGGGCTGACCTGATGGAGGAGTTCCTCAACGAAGCGACGCACTCGCCGTCGCTCGCCGCAAGCACGCTCGGCCAAGCACCGGGCGTGGGCGCCAAGGCTGCCCGGTGGGCGATCGAAATGCGCGATTGCGCGGCAGCCCTTGAAGACCTGGAGCAGACCGGCGCGTTCCACGAAGCGGCCGCGCGGGTTTACGAGGACCTTGCGGCAACGCTTGGGGAAAAGGGGCAGGAAGCCCAAACCGCAGAAGCGCTCTTTGAAGCGTGGCGCAAGCGCGAGCTATAACGAACGCTAGAGTCAGTTCGCTTCAGCTTGAAGCGGAACCGACATCTAAGCTTTTGTTTTGCCGTTCATCTTTCGCCTCAGGTGATTCCACCTGAAGCGGATGAACGCTCGGGGCAGCGTCGTCAAGCCGGGCCATATCCCTCAAGCCGGCCAGCCTTCGTCAGCCTTCAAGACGCCAGCGGCCGCTCGCCAGCGGGCTCATCGCCCCCGCGCATCGACCGCATCGTGCCCTTCACAAGCCACGCCACCACCCGGATCAAGCCGCTTGCAAACAGCCCGATGAACAGCAGCAGGAACGACTTGGGGCCCAATTCGCCGACCAACGTGGCGTACGCCTGGTTGGACAGCGACGGCAGCAACGCTTCCATCTGGTCGATGATGCCGTTCAGCGCATACCGCGACCAGCGCACCAGCGTGCCGAAAAAGTCGACATGGGCCACGGCCAGGTAGATGTAGAGCAGCATCGCCAGCAGGATCTCGATGACCAACGTCACCACCAGCACGATCACGCTTCCAAACAGCCTTCCGATCACTCTCATCGCCGTCATCCTCGAATCGTTGAGCCGCAGCCCGGATGGGGCGTGCACGCCTTGATAGCCCTAGAGCAACCGGCGCACACACGCACGCCCTGCCTTTGCACTCAAAGTTGCCTTAGCACTTTAGGGTTGGATCATCTTTGGTCGATTTCGGGCTCACCTATGGTGATGCCGATCAATCGCTGAGATGATCTAACCACGCCGTGTGACAGCAGCGTGGGTGAACACGGGTCCCCTCATGCGATAGGTGGGCGTGGCCGACCACCCTCGCCTCGACGCGCCGCATCCGCATGCACGCGCGCGCCTTGACCCTCCTGGCCTTTTCGCGTTGAACGAGCGCCGACCGCCGCCTGCCTGTCCTTTGCCGCGGGCAGCGCAGCCACTAGCACATCCCGTCCGCAGCGGACCGAACCCGGGTCGACCTTCCATGTCTACCGAACGCTACAACGCGCCGGAGCGCGAACCGCACTGGCAAGCCGTCTGGGCCGAACGCGACGTCTTCAAAGCGTCAGACGATTTCACACGCCCCAAGTGCTACGTGCTTGAGATGTTCCCCTACCCGTCGGGCCGCATCCACATGGGCCACGTGCGCAACTACTCGATGGGTGATGTTTACGCTCGTTATAAGCGCGCCAAGGGGTTCAACGTTTTGCATCCGATGGGGTGGGACAGCTTCGGCATGCCGGCGGAGAACGCCGCGATCACGCAAGGCATCCCGCCAGCGACCTCCACCTACGGCCACATCGATGTGATGCGCCGGCAGTTGAAAACGCTTGGCCTGGCGCTCAATTGGGATCGCGAGTTCGCCACCAGCGACGTCGACTACTATCGCCACCAACAAAAGCTGTTCTGCGATCTCTTTGAGAAGGGCCTCGCCTACCGCAAGTCGTCCAAGGTCAACTGGGACCCGGTCGACATGACGGTGCTCGCCAACGAGCAGGTGATCGACGGGCGGGGCTGGCGCTCGGGCGCGCTGGTTGAACAACGCGAGCTCACGCAGTGGTTTTTCAAGATCACGCATTATGCCGAGGACCTGCTGGCAGCGCTCGAGACGCTTGAGAACTGGCCTGAAAAGGTCCGGCTGATGCAGGCCAATTGGATCGGGCGGTCGGAAGGTGCGCTGCTGCGTTTCGCCTTCGTTGAGCGCGGCACCCTCAGCGTCGATCATTTGGAGTGTTACTCGACCCGTCCGGACACGCTTTACGGCGCAAGCTTTATGGCGCTCGCCGCCGACCATCCGCTGACACGGGAACTTGCGGAAGGCCAACCCGAGCTTGCGGCTTTCATCGAGGAGTGCGCACGGCTTGGCACCTCGGCGGCCGACATCGAGACGGCCGAAAAGAAGGGCTTTGATCTTGGTTTGACGGTCGCCCACCCGTTCATCGAGGGCAAAACGTTGCCGGTTTACGCCGCCAACTTCGTTTTGATGGGCTACGGCACGGGCGCGATTTTCGGCTGTCCGGCCCATGACCAGCGCGACCTTGATTTTGCGCGCAAATACGGTCTGGAAGTCACCTCGGTCGTCGCACCCTTCGATAGCCCGGACACGGCGGTGCCGATCGAGGATGTCGCCTACGTCGATGACGGCGTGCTGGTGAATTCCGGCCCGATGAGCGGCTTGAAGAAGAACGAAGCCATCCGCAAAGCGATCGAGGTTCTTGCCGAGCAAACGACGCCCTCCGGTGTTCCAATCGCACGATCGCAGACCCAATACCGTCTGCGCGACTGGGGTATCTCGCGCCAGCGCTACTGGGGCTGCCCGATCCCGATCATCCATTGCGATGATTGCGGGCCCGTCCGTGTGCCCGACGCGGATCTGCCCGTGCGCCTGCCTGATGATGCGACCTTCGATAAACCCGGCAACCCGCTCGACCGCCACCCGGCGTGGAAACAGGTCCCCTGCCCCGCCTGCGGTAAGGCCGCCCGGCGCGAAACCGACACGATGGATACGTTCGTCGACTCGTCATGGTATTTCGCACGCTTCACAGCCCCGCACGCTGAGACCCCCACACAAGCCGACGCCGCCAACTACTGGCTGCCCGTCGATCAGTACATCGGCGGCATCGAGCATGCGATTTTGCACCTGCTCTATGCGCGCTTCTTCACACGGGCGATGTCGGACACCGGCCACCTAGAAGACCTGAGCGAACCCTTCGCCGCGCTCTTCACGCAAGGCATGGTCAACCACGAGACCTACAAGGGTCTGGAAGGTGACATCGCGGGCCAGTGGATCGCCCCGGACGAAATCCGCCTGGAAGGCGAAGGCGCAGCCCGCCAAGCCACGCACATCGCCTCAGGCACACCGATTGCCATCGGTGCCGTCGAGAAGATGAGCAAGTCCAAACGCAACACCGTCGATCCCGATGACATCATCGGCAGCTATGGGGCCGATGTCGCACGCTGGTACATGCTGTCCGACAGCCCGCCTGAGCGCGACGTCCAATGGACCGAAGCCGGCGTGCAGGGCGCCGGGCGCTACAATCAGCGGCTGTGGCGACTGATCAACGAAGCGGCCACCGTCATGGCTGACGCCGATGCTGCCATGCCGGACACGTTCGGTGAGCACGCGCTCGCGTTGCGCAAGGCCACCCACAAGGCGCTGAACAGCGTTTCACGCAACATCGAAGACCTCCGCTTCAACGTTGCGGTGGCACAACTCTACGAGGTCACGAACGCGCTGGCAGAAGCCGTCGGCCGTCGTGATGACGGCATGGCCTGGGCCCTGCGCGAGAGCAGCACGATGCTCGTTCAAATGACCGGCCTGATGATGCCGCATTTGGGCGAAGAATGCTGGCAGCGGCTCGGATACAACACCCTCCTCGCCGATCAGCCGTGGCCGCAGGTCGATCAAGCCCTGCTCGTTGACGATACGATCACCATTGCCGTACAGGTGAACGGTAAGCGAAGGGACGAGTTGCAGATCGCCAAAGACGCTGCCGAGGCCGATGTTAAGGCGGCCGCGCTGGCGCTTGACGGGGTGCAGCGGGCGCTTGAGGGGAAGACGGTCCGTAAGGTGATCGTCGTGCCGCAAAGGATCGTGAATGTCGTGGTCTAGGCGTACAGGCAGGCCGGGGGGCGCGGGCATTCTATGCCGGTGCACGCTGACGGTCGCCTTGTGCGTGGCCCTCGCCGGCTGCGGCACCAACGGCCTGCGACCGATGTACGGCGCCACGCAATCGGGCGAACGCCTTACCATGCGGCTTGCGCAGGTGGATTTCTCTAAGGTCCCCGGGCGCGTTGGGCAACGGTTGCGCAACGAACTGGTTTTTCAATCGACCGGCGGTGGCGGGCAGATCGACCCGCGTTATCGGCTTCAGGTCGCCATTCGTGAATCGGTTCGCACCTCCCTGGTGGAGCGCCAGGGGGATTCGCGCAGCCAGACCTATAATCTCGACGTGAGCTTCAAGCTGATCCGCCTGAACGACAAATCGATCGCGCTTGAAGGCCGCAGCTACGGTCGCGCCAGTTTCCAGCGGTTCGACAGCATCTTCTCCAACGTGCGCGCCAAACGCGATGCGGAGAACCGTGCCGCGGACACGGTCGCGCGTGAGATCAACACGCGGCTGGCGGCGTATCTGGCGACGCAGACCTGAGTTCGGCCTGACGCGAGACAGCATCACCTGCCGCGGTTTGAGCTGGCTGAACGCACGCCGCCTGGGTGGGCTTGCCTGGCCTTCAACCGATCGGCCACCTGAACACCAACCCTGAATATCGCCCCTCAACAACGAGGCTCACGCGCCCATGGTCGCCGTCAAAGCCCACCAGGCCGACGCCTTCCTCAAGCGCATGCCCGCTGATGTCGTCGCCCTCGTCTTTTACGGCACCGATGCCGGGCTGATCAGTGAGCGCGCCGGCCGCGCCGCCTCCCAGCTTGCCGCCCGCGAGGATCCCCCCGGCGACATCCTGCGCATCAGCGATGGCGATCTCGACGAAAACCCCGACCGCCTGTTGGTCGAGTTACAAACCTTCGCCATGTTCGGTGGACGCACCACCTTGCGCACCTCCGCCAGCCGGAAACTGACGGCAGCCCTGCTTGAGCCAGCCTTCGCGCAAGGTCCGCCGGGTGCAAACCTGATCATCGAGGCAGGCAATCTCAAGCCTTCCGACGGCATACGCAAACTGTTTGAAAAGCTACCGCTCGCCGCCGCCATCGCCTGTTACGCGGACGGCGCCCGCGACCTGAGCACCGTGATCGACGAGGTCTTCGCGCAAACCGGCCACCGGATTTCACGCGATGACAAAGCGCTCCTTCAAAGCCGCCTGGGCGCGGACCGTGCGCTGTCGCGCGGCGAAGTCACCAAGCTCGCCCTGTACGCGCATGGACGCAGCGAGGTGACCGCGCAGGACATCGAAGCCGTCATCGGTGATGCGGCCGAAGTGGCCATGGATCGTGCCATCCTCGCAGCCGCCGCCGGCAACGCGCTGCAAGCCTTGCGCGAATTCGACCGGATCGAAGCCAGTGGCGAAAGCGCGCAGACCGTCATCTTGCTGACGCTACGCCAGTTTCAGCGCTTGCACCGCCTGCAAGCCGCAATCGAGCAAGGGCAGGCCCTGAAGGATGCGATGCGCAGCTTGCGCCCGCCGCTCCACTTCAAGCAGCAGGATACGGTCGCCAGCTTGATGCCGCGGTGGAGCCTGCTGCGTCTGAACCGGGCGCTGACGCTGATCGATGACGCCCAACGCGATGCTCGACTGAGCAGCGCCAACGAAGCGATGGTGTGCGAGCGCATGCTGCTGGCCTTGAGCGCGCTCGCCTCACGCCCCCGTGCAGCTCCGGCCGCGTCGAGGCGTCTCGCCTGAACACCGGGACGTTCTCACGCTGGTGGGTTTATCGCGCTTGTCCATCGCGCTAAGACTAGGCCTTGATAAGGTGCAGCGCCTCGACGCGCTCTATGCTTAATCCATCCCCATTACCGTTCTTGCGCGGCAGGTCGCATCGCCGCAGCGTTAAGAAAGATCATAAGAGCAGAGCTCGCATCTGCTCTTCCTCAGCGGTTCCCCTTTGATGTTCGGCTCGCGCTTCGCCCGCGACCTGAACCTAAAAACCAACCCCTTCCTCGGAGTCTCCCCATGAGCGCCCCCGCTTTTGATGCCGTCGCCATCGGCAACGCCATCGTCGACATCATCGGCCAGTGTGACGACGCGTTCCTCGAGCGCCACGGCTCAGCCAAAGGAAGCATGCGGCTCGTCGAAGTCAGCGAGGCGGCCGCGCTCTACGACAACATGGGGCCCGCGCTCGAAGTCTCGGGCGGGTCGGCCGCCAACACCATGGTCGGCCTTGCGTCCTTTGGCGGCGCTGCCGGTTTCATCGGCAAGATCGCCGACGACAGCTTCGGCGCCGTCTTCGCCCACGACATCCGCGCCGCTGGCGTCGCTTTCACCACACCCGCCTCAACCGGGACCGAACCGACGGCCCTGTCGCTTGTCCTCGTCACCCCCGACGGCGAACGCACTATGCATACGCACCTTGGCGTCAGCCCGGATCTGGGCGATGCCGAACTGGACGGCGCGCTGCTCGAATCCACCAGGGTCGTTTATCTCGAAGGTTATCTATTCGATCGCGATAAAGCGAAGGCGGCGTTTCATAATGCAGCGGCTATGGCGCGAAAGGCCGGTGGCAAAGTCGCGTTATCCCTATCCGATAGCTTCTGCGTCGACCGCCATCGCGAAGCCTTTCAGCAGCTTGTTGCCAACGGCGTTGATATCCTGTTCGCGAACCAGGATGAAATCACGGCACTTTATCAAACCCAGTCGGTCGATGATGCGTTGACGCAATTACAGCAAGGCGGACCTTCGTTTAC
>JBCBJZ010000069.1:0-17747 GCA_038522635.1 Pseudomonadota bacterium
GGTGCGAGCGTTGGCGCTCTCTCTCTTACCGCTCATCTTTCGCCTGCGGGTGCCCCCTCCGGCGGATGAGCTCCGCCGCATCAGGTGGCAACACTTGAGGCGAAAGATGAACGATAAAACAAAAGCTTAGATGTCGGTTCTGCTTCAAGTTGAAGCGAACCGGCTCTAGCGGAGCGACTCCATCAGCCGGCGCTGCAGCATCATCCGCGGCACGATCGATGAGATCAGCAGGTGCTCGTTGAGCGTATGGGCACCTTCGCCATCGACACCGAGCCCGTCGAGCGTGGGCACCGTGGCAGCCGTGAAGTTGCCGTCGCTTGCGCCACCGGTCGACACGCTTTCCGCTTTGAAGCCGATCTCTTCGGCCAGGGTCACCGCCTGCTGAAACAACGCCCGACCGCCGGCGTTGGCTTCATAGGGCGGCCGGTTCATGCCGCCCACGACGTCGAGGCGCACTCGCTCATCGTAGGGCTTGAGGCTGAGGATCTTGTCCGCAAGTGCTTGCCCGTCGGCCATTGAGGTGACGCGCATGTCGATCGCCGCCGTGCATGCGGCTGGCACCACGTTGTCGGCTGTGCCGCCGTGGACCTGGCCGATGTTGAAGGTGACGCCGCGCTCGTAGTCTGTCATGCCTTCGATGTCGACGATCTGGCGGGCGATTTCGAGGATGGCGTTGACGCCCTCGTGGTGGCGCGAACCTGAATGCGCAGGCTTGCCGTTTGCGGTCATGTGAAAGCGTCCGACGCCTTTGCGCGCGGTGACCAGGCGACCGCCATCGCGCGCCGGCTCGGTGACGAGCACGTATTTGTTTTGCGCTGCCAAGCGTTCGATCAGCGCGCGCGAGGTTGGGCTGCCAACCTCTTCATCGGACGTAAAAAGGATGCGCACCGGCAAGCCGTTGGTGCCGCCCGCTTCGCAGATCGCGCGGAAGGCTGCGAAGGCGAGGAACGCGCCGCCTTTCATGTCGTAGATGCCCGGCCCGTAAGCGCGATCACCATCGATCCGGAACGGGAGATCGCGTGCAAGCGTGCCGTGCGGGTGCACGGTATCGAGGTGGCACATCACGAGCACGCCGGGGCCCTCGCCGCCCCAAGGGGACGACGCAAGGATGTGGTCGCCGTGACCGTCGCTGCCGGGAAACCGCTCCACCGTCGCGCCGAGCGCTTCAAACCCTTGCGCAACATGCGTCATCAGACCGTTGATGGCCGCAGCGTCGGGGGTGTGGGTCTCGATCTCAACCCAGGCTCGGATTTCGTGCAGCAGGTCAAGGGCGGTGCGTTCAACGCTCACAGGCTTTGCCTCATTCTGATCGGTGGCGGCTTGATCGGTGGCACACCTGATCGATGGCCAGCCGCATCCAGGGATAACGCGTGGGCGCAAACACGCGGCCGCTGCACCCGTCCGCAACTCAAGATAAGGGTGCGCCGGAGCCCGCCTTACAGCAGGTCTTTGAGGCCCGGCACTTGGTCCACCACGGCGCCGATTGTGTCGTCACCGGCCTTCTCGCGCGCGTAGTTGAGCGTCTCAATGCCGACGCCCTTCGCTTGGTCGATGTTGAGGCCGAGGCCCTGCAGCTTGCCAAGCGTATCCATGATGCCGCCGCCGCCACCGCCGAGTGCGCCGGCGACCATGCCGCCCAAACCACCAGCGAGACCGCCGCCGAGGCTCGCACCCAAGGCGCCGAGACCGCCACTGCTAGCGCTCGCATCGCCGCCCGCGGCTGCATCGCCCTCACCCGGCTCGCTGATTTTGCTGATCAGGTCCGACGCCCCCGGCATGGCGCCAAGCATCGATTGAACTTTGTCAGCGGGCCCGTGCTGTTGCAGCAGCGAAAGCACGTAACCGACCGCTTTTTCGGCGATGGCTGGATCAAGACCGAGCCGGCCCACGATATTTTGGATGAGGTCCTGCATGACACGCTCCTGCATTGGATGTTTCGGGCGATGTTGTGTCTCGGTGCGCGTAAAGATTGCACCCGACGTAGGCGGACGTTCGCACGTTGCGCCCGTTGCTCTCATCCGCAAGGTTTAGGCGCTCTTCAGGCAGAAGGAAAGCGCCTTCCCCGTGGGCTCAAACGGGATCGACCGCTGCCATGTCGACCGGCGCGCCCTTCTCCGACAGCCCCAACAACGCTTGCTGCTCCGCGTTGAGGTCATCAAGGCGGGCGCGCGTCCATTCATAGCCGATCGCCTTCAACCGCGTGTGCTGGCTCCAATCCAGGATGCTCACATCTTGCGGTTGCGCGGGCGATAAGAAAAGATCGGTCTCCTTGAGCACGCTCGCGATCGGCTTGCGGTTGGCCATCAACGCGCGCGCCAGTACATCGCCGATGCCCGGCGCCACCGGCGCTTGCGGCGCGCGGCGCATGGGGTTGATGAGCTGGCCAAGGAGTGTCGCGCGCGAGGGTAGCGCGTCATAGGCCACGTTGAAGCGCTCATCTTCGGCGACCTGGAAGCCGCTGATGATGTTGGGCCCGCTCTTGAGGCGATGCATGGTGCTGAGCGGTGTGTTGTCGATGAGCGCCCCGTCGGCCAGCATCTCGCCATCATCGGTGTAGAAGGGCGGCAGCAGCGCAGGTATCGCCGAACTGGCACGGATCGCCTGCCACAGCACGCCATTGCGGTGCACCTCTAGGGCAAAGCGCGACAGGTTCGTGGAGACCGCGAAGAACGGAAGCCACATATCCTCGATGCGCTGTTGGCCGAACTGCACTTGCAGTTGCGCGTCGAGGAAGGTGTGGTCGAGCAGCGAATAGCGCGGCCAGGTGATGTAGCGCATGGCATGATTTTCGACGAACATCTCATGCACCTGGGCGTCGATCTCGTCAGGCGTACCGCCCATGGCGAAGGCGGCCGTCATCGCAGCGCCGCCCGATGTGCCGCCGAACATGTCGACCTTTATGCCGCGCTCAAGAAGCGCCTGGTAGACGCCGACGTGCATCGCACAAAACGCGCCCCCGCCGCTTGCGACAAGACCGATTGCGGTACCATCGATAAAGCGCAGCACACGATCAAAGTCGTCGTCGCGATCCAGCGCCACGTGGTGATGCAGGCCGATCGCCCGGTGCAGCAGCCAGCGCGCGGTGCCCTGGACGGGGCGCTGACGGCGATGCACCAACAGCAGCCGTAGATGTTCAGGGGGATGCAGCGCGAGCGCAAAGTCTTCAAGCGGGTTGCGCTCGATCGTGAACAGACCGGGCACGCGATGGCGCGCGATCATGATCACCAGGTCGGCTTGGCGCAGGGCGCGCTGCGACCATGGCGTCAGCGTGGGGTCGGCGAGGTAAAGGACGTAGTCGCAGTCCTGCTCAAGCGCGTTCAACGCGTGCGTGATGTCGAGATCGTCGAGGTCGTTGAGCGGGCCTTCGCGGCCAAGCATATCGCCATGGCTCTCACTGGTCAGCACCGCGCAACGCGCATGGGCACGGAACGTGGCGATCAGTTTGTCGCGCGCTTCTTCATGCATCGGGTTGAGGCCCGCGTGCATGATGGCGATGGTCCGCGGCTGACCGCGTTCGCGCAGTTGCGCCGTCACCTGCCCGTCTGCCAGCCGTGATGCCAACGTCAGCGCGAGGCTGCGCCAGATGGGGGGGTGGCGGGCCGCAAGATCTTCGAAAGGAGCACGGTCAAGGCGCAGCACAAGGCTGTCACGCAAGGCCGTCACGGTTGCGGTGCGGCCGCCTCCGGTCAAAAACGCAACCTCGCCGATCGGCGCGCCGGGGCCCAGTTCCGTCACCGCGTCGCTGCGCCCGTCAAGCCGGACTTCGAAGCGGCCCGAGACCACCACGTAAAGCGCGTGGGCCTCCTCGCCTTGACGCACCAGGTGCTCGCCACGCGCGATGGCCTTGAGGACGAGCGTGCGGGCCAGGTCGGTTCGTTCCGCCACCGTCAGCTTGGCGAACAGGTCGATGCGATCGAGATAGGCGCGAGCCTTATCGGCGGGGAGATCCTGGCTTGGCGGCTTTGACGTCATGGGCGCGAGGTTGGTGGTTGCGGTGCGGTGGTGGCGTAGGTTGAGCGATGAGCTCTCTGTTGTTGACGCTCATCTTTCACCTTCGGTGTTCCACCTCCGGCGGATGAGCTCTCTCTCGTTGACGCTCATCTTTCGCCTTCGGCGGATGAGCGTTCAGTCGCTGAGCGGCGGCCGTTGGCCACCACCGGCACGATCAGAACCGGTTCGTCGCGATCCGTCCAGGCCTGCGACGCGTCTTCACGCCTATGCGCTCAAACGTGAGCGGTGCAGGGCGATCCGCCAGGGTGTGGCAGCACGCGCTTTGGCAGAGCATTTTGAGCGAGACGCACAGTGGGCTGCCCGGCGGCCATCGCCATCGTCGGCCGGTTAAGGTGCTCCCTGGTAGCGCCAGAACGCGCCCCGCGGCGTGATCACACGCTGCAAGACCGGACTTCGCCGTTCCGGTGGTCGTTCGCCGGTGCGCAACAACGCATCGATGTCCTTCAGCAACGCCGTTTTCTCCGCAAACGTCGAGTGGTTGATCGATAACCATGTGGTGGTGGTCGCGCTGACGTCGATCGTGTCGATGCCCGAAACGATGACCGGGCCGTTGGGGCCAACATCGCCCGCGCGGTAGATGCCACCGTTCACCTGGCGCGAGACGTCCATCGCCCGATCGTTCGCGGAGACATAAAGCGTGATGCCGCGCGAAATGCCTTGGATTTCACGGGCAAGGTTCTCGAAGACATCACGGTCCACGTCGGGGGCGGCCAGGATCACCTGGTTGATGTTGACGCCATCGGGGTTGTCGCGTCGCAAGTCCCGCAGCACTTGCAGCAAGGGCAAGTTACCCATTGAGTGCGCGATGATGTTGACCGCATCCGCTCCGGTGGCCTTGACCACGGTTTGCAGGAAGTCGCGCAGGAAGGGCTCTGATTGTCGCGCGCTTTCGCGGTCGTAGGTGTAGCTCGTGTAACCACCGCCGCTGGGCCAACTGTACATGAAGGCTTGGCCGTCGAATTTGAGGTCGTAGGCGATTTGTGCGGTGCGGTAGAGCGCGTTGTCGAAGGCGGTGTTGTAACCGTGGATGAAGACGATCGCCTGCCGCTTGAAACGCTTGGAGGCTGTGAAACGCTGCTTGGCGAAGGCGATGAAGTCTTCGCGCGAAAGCGTGCGGACCTCCTGCAGGGTGAAGTGCCTCTTGGGGTCTTCACGCTCCAGATTGACGCTTCCAAAGAACGGTAATGTGATTGCCCACGGCCGTTCGACCTGCGGGACTTTATGCAACTTCGGCACGGTGACAAGCGCGCGGCCGAGCTCCAGGCGGCGGGCCCGGGTTGCGCCGTAGCGGATGCGCTTTTTGAAGGTGAGTTGTTTGCGGTCGGTGCCGAACAGAACCGGCATGACGTGCCAGTCAGGTTTTGCGGCGGGCGCCCCGCCGCCTTCACCGGTGCCTGAGGCCGTCGCCGGTGGAGCCGCGATGGCGCTGCGCACACTGCGGGTGCGGCGTTTGGGTGGCGCCGCAGGTCTGATGCTGGGTCGCGCTGCAGGCCTGATGCCGCGCGTCGCCGGTTGCGCGCTTCTCGGCGCAGCAGACGCAGGAGGGCGCCTCCTCGGGCTGAGGCCGCGCACCGCGCGAGGCCGGCTGGGTTGGGCCCGCGGGGGCGACGAGGGGGGGCGAATAACCGGCAGGTTTCTCACGCCCGGCTGCTCTTGCGGCCTCCGGCTTGTGGTGATGCGTCGGCGCTGCCGCGGCGTGAGTTTGCCGAGGATTGTGATGCGCAACGGCCCACGCACGCGTTGCGTCAGGCGGTAGGTTAGCCTCAGCGAGCGCGGCTTACCGATCGACCGGCGCAACTTGATGGTGGTAAACTGTTGGCGGCGAAAGCGACCGTAGCGATCAACCCGCTGGCGACCTTGCGTGCCCTGCACAACGATCCGGGTCAGGATGAAGCCACCGTCTTCGGCCTTAATCCGCAACTCTTGTACCGGACGGTCACGCTGAGGCAGCGCGATGACGATGCTGCGCGAGCCAGGGGCAAGCCGCGCGGTGGCCCAGGGTTTGAACGTGGCGCGCGGCAGAATGCGGCTCAGATCACGCGTGGGCGATGTCCGATCCTGCGCTGCCACTGGTGCGATGAAGCCCGTCGGCAGCAAGGCAAGCGTCGCGCTGCTGAACACGCAGACCAGAGCGCTGCCCAAAAGGGTGTTGAGAACCCGGCTGCCTACGCCCGCATGCGGCCTCACGGCCCGCCGTCCGGTCGCGCGCACGCCGCGCATCGCTGCCCGTTCACCTGACATGG
Source organism: Pseudomonadota bacterium (assembly GCA_038522635.1). Taxonomy (GTDB): domain Bacteria; phylum Pseudomonadota; class Alphaproteobacteria; order Rhizobiales; family Hyphomicrobiaceae; genus JBCBJZ01. Next base: position 6,255 of record JBCBJZ010000069.1, read on the forward strand.
TGTTTCCCCGCTGCTGCAATCGTTGCGGGCCAAGGGGCCCCAAAGATGAGGCGGCGCGCGGCTCCATTCCGGTTCGCGCCTTCGCCTTTCAATTTCCGCAAAACTATTACGCTGACGTGGCAAAGTCTTGTGGCCAAGGCATGACGAACGTGGCACGGCCTTGAGCTATGTCGCGCGCGCCCGCACCTCACGCCCTGTCCGCTTGCTCATCTGGCCACGCGCGCGATCCCGCCGGGGGCACGGCGGCTGCACCAGCGCCGATCCCGCCGGCTGCCGCCTTCGCCTATTTGTTGCTCGCGATGATGATGACCGGCGCCAACTTGCCCATCGGCAAGGTCGTCGCAGGCGAGATGCCCGTCTACATCTTCACGTTCTTTCGCTTCCTTGTCTCATGCGCTGCCCTCATGCTGCTGGTGCGCGTTGAACGCGGGCCCACCCTGCGCGCCATGCCCCCGCGCCGCGTCGTGGATCTGATCGGCATGGCCCTGTTCGGGATGATCGGCTACACGGTTTTCATGCTCGAGGGCGTGAAGCGAACGGCGGCGGGCGACGCGGGCATCATCACCGCGACGATGCCGGCCGTGGTCGCCATCCTCGGACTGCTCATCCTGCGTGAACGCTTGCGCGCCAACCAGATGGTCGCCGTGGTGCTGGCCGTGGCGGGGATCGCGGTCATCCAGGTGGCCGGCGTCAGCGCTGGGGTGAGCACGCTTGTCGGCAACGTCCTGGTGGCTGCGGCCGTGCTTTGCGAAGCCCTGTTCGTCATTCTGGGCAAGCGCCTCACGCCGACCTATCAGCCGATCCGCCTGGCGCTGGGTGCCAACCTCGCCGGGCTCGTGATGGCGGCACCGCTGGCGCTGAGCGATGTCGGCGCCACGGATTTGACGGCGATCAGCCCGGGCGTCTGGGCCTTGGCGACGTGGTACGCGCTCTCATCGAGCGTGTTTTGCCTGTTGTTGTGGTACCGCGGCTTGCCGCATGTCAGCACGGCGCTGGCGGGGCTTGCGACGGCGGCCATCCCGGTGACGGCGCTGGCGGTATCGGCGATGGCGCTGGGCGAACCTGTTGGCCCCGAAAAGCTGGCCGGGGCAGCGCTCGTTATCGCAGGCATTGTGATCGGGGCACGCGCGCGGCCCCTGCGCCGGCGGTGACGTCGTGCACGCGCAGCTTTGCGCCCGTTGCTCATGGCCATGCAGGACGAGGCTTGACCAGCGGGCAGCTTCGCGTTCAACCAAGCGATGGGCAGGCGGCGCAGGCGTGTAAGACGCAGAGCTCTCTCGTTGACGCTCATCTTTCGCCTCCGGTGTTCCACCTTCGGCGGATGAGCTCGGGCGCTGAAAGCGGCCGACCGGTAACGACAACAAAAAGGGCCACCGGTGAGACCCAACCATCAGGCGTTGTGCGATGGCGTGCGCGCCGGCGACCGGGCCATGCTCGGGCGCGCGATCACGCTGATTGAAAGCGTACAGCCAACTCATCGCACCGCCGCTGCTGCCGTGCTGCAAGAACTTTTGCCCATGACCGGTCAGGCGCATCGCATCGGTATCACCGGTGTGCCAGGCGTTGGCAAATCGACCACGATCGACCAACTGGGGCTCAACCTCATCGAGGCTGGCCATCGCGTTGCGGTGCTGGCCGTTGACCCGACGTCCAGCCGGTCGGGCGGTTCGATCCTTGGCGATAAGACCCGCATGGCGAAGCTCGCGAATGAGGAGGCGGCCTTCATTCGCCCCTCGCCGACGTCCGGCACGCTGGGTGGCGTTGCGCGCAAGACCCGAGAGACGATGGCGCTATGCGAAGCCGCCGGCTTCGACGTGATCATCGTTGAGACGGTCGGCGTCGGGCAATCCGAGACGGCGGTTGCGGACATGGTCGACATGTTCCTCGTGCTGCTACTCGCAGGCGGTGGCGATGAACTTCAGGGCATCAAGAAGGGCATCATCGAGCTGGCCGACCTGATCGCGATCAACAAGGCCGATGGTGGCAACGTCGAACGCGCCGCACGCGCTGCGAGCGAGTATCGCGCGGCGCTGCACATTTTGACGCCGCCTGATGCGTGGTGGACGCCCCCGGTGATGACGTTGTCAGGCCTCAACAACACAGGCCTTGACGACCTATGGCGCAGTGTCGAAGCGCACCGCGAGCAAGCGCGTGCGGGTGGATATTTCGATGCTCGGCGGCGGCGGCAGGCGCTGCGGTGGATGGATGATATGCTGCGCGAGCGGGTGCTGGCCCACGTGGAGGCGGACCCGCGCGTTCAGGCGCTGATGCCGGCGCTCAGGCGGCAGGTCGGGGAAGGGACGTTGACGCCCGGACACGCGGTCGATCGGATCGCCGAAGCGCTGGGTTTCGACGCGGCTGACACGGCGACGCATGTGGGTGCGCCGACGTTGAAAACTACGAACGAGGAAGGGACCGGCTGATGGCCAAGCGGACGGCCTTGCCCTTCAGCGCGCCCGGCGGATCGGGAGCGGTCTCGATCGCTTCGACGTCTTCGAAGGCGCTGTCGCATGCGCGCGCGCCGCTCCACATGAGCGGCGGGGTCCGTGTCTTTGCTGGTCACGGTGCGCCGCTTATGGTGACGGGGTTCGGCCCCTTCCCTGGCGTGGCGGATAACGCGTCCGCCCGTCTTGTCAGCGCACTTGCCGCGCATCGCGCAGCCCATCAGCAGGGCGAAGCGCTCTCGCAAGTTCCCTTGATCGCTGCCGTGCTGCCGACCTGCTGGGACGAGGGCCTCGCGATGGCGGCCGACCTGGTGCTTACGCATCGCCCGCGCGCGGTGCTGCATTTTGGCGTTTCGTCGCGCGCACAAGGGTTCGAGATCGAGTTGATCGCGCGCAACGCCACGTGCGCGGTGGAGGATGCAGCCGGCGATTTGCCGGCGTTGACGTTGTTGCAGTACGGCGGGCCACCGCGCTGCCGGGCGACGATCCCCGTGCTGGCCATGGTGGAGCGGTTGCGGTTGCTGTCGATACCTGCCGTCGCTTCGCGCGATGCCGGGCTCTATCTCTGCAACGCGGTGATGTACCAGACGTTGGGGCTTGCCGCGCGCCACGCGCTGCCGCTGCACGCGGGCTTCATCCACATCCCCGAGCAGATTTTCGGGATCAACGGCGGTACAGCTGGCAGCACGGCGCGAACCTCCGCACGCCCCGCTCGTGGCGGCGGACGTCAGGGCGAACGCGCAGGCGCGAGCGCCGGACTTAAGTGGAGCGAAGCGGTGAGCGGCGCCCTCGCGTTGTCGCGTCTGGCCGCGCGGCTGCCGGCGCCTCGTTCGCGCGCCTCGGCTTTGCGAAGCCCGCACCGCGGTGGCCGCATCGCTTAATCAAGCCCGTGCGCGGGCGCCCGCTGCTTAAGCCATGCCGATTTTGCCGCCGCCTTTCTTCGTGATCGCAACCACGGCCGGCCGCGGCGGCATCGCGTCATCGAAGTCCGGCCAACGGGTCGTCGGCTTCTCGAACGTGGCCGGCGGGTCGGAACGCTTGAGACCGACGCCCGGGTGCTGAACGGCCACGAACAGCGTCTCCATGTCGGGCGTGAACGCCGGGCCACACATCTCAGCGCCGTTGGGCACGCGGTAGAACAGCTTGGATGTGCCGCGCAACGGGCCTTCCGTCTCAAGAGACCAGACGCCGTCAGCCCGACCGGTCCTTGCGGGCGAGTTGCCATCGGTGGCGATCCACAGCCGGCCCTCCGCATCGATCGCGCAGTTATCGGGCATGCCGAACCAGCCGTTCTCCGTGGTCGCCGGGTTGAAGGTCGCCCCGACGAGGCCAAGGCTCGGGTCGCCGCATTTGACCAGGATCGTCCAGGTGAACGTCTCGGCGGCATGGTCGCCGCCCTCGGGCATCATCTCGATGATGTGACCGAAGAAGTTCGGACCCCGCGGGTTCGCCGCGTCCGTCCCGAGCGGCGAGCGGCGCGTGTTGTTGGTCAACAGGACGTAGACCTTGTTGGTTTGCGGGTTCGCCTCGACGTCTTCGGGCCGGTCCATCTTGGTCGCGCCGAGCGCATCAGCGGCAAGGCGCGCGCTTATGACCACATCGCCCTGATCGGCAAAGCCGTTGGCCGCCGTCAGCGGACCTTCGCCGTGCACCAGGGGCAACCATCGCCCCGTGCCATCGGGGTCAAAGCGCGCCACGTAAAGCGTGCCTTCATCGAGCAGGTCCATGTTGGCGGCGCGGTCATCTGTGTTGACCTTGCCGGCTGTGATGAACTTGTAGACGTAGTCGAAGCGTTGATCATCGCCCTGGTAGACCACGAAGCGGCCGTCACGATTGACGATGTTGGCTGCGCCCTCATGCTTGAAGCGGCCGAGCGCGGTACGCTTTTTCGGGATCGATGTCGGGTCGAACGGGTCGATCTCGACCACCCAGCCGAAGCGGTTGATCTCCTGGGGCTCGCGCGTGATGTCGAAGCGAGCGTGGTGCAGCCCCCAGCCGTACCACTCAGCCGGCGCGCCGTAGCGCTTGAGCGCTGCCGCTTCGGGGTGTGAGGCACGCTCGCTTTTGCCCCAGAAGTAGCCATTGAAGTTCTCTTCGCAGGTCAACCACGTGCCCCACGGTGTGACGCCGCCAGCGCAGTTGTTGATCATGCCTTTGACGTTGCGCCCTGTCGGATCGGCGCCCGTCATCATGCGCTTGTGGCCAGCGGCGGGACCGGTGATCGCCATCGCCGTTTCGGCTGTGATACGGCGGGCGTAACGCGAGCCCTCAACCACATGCCAGCCACCCTCGCGCTTGGCGATCTCGATGACCGAGCCGCCGTGCGCCATCATCTCAACGGCGATCAGATCGGCCGTCATGCCCGCAAAGCGGTCCTTGGCGCGGGTGACGCCGAGCCCCGGGAACATGAGCTCTTCGTTGGTGAACTCGTGGTTGACCACCAGGAGGCCGCGTGCGCCGTCGTTCTGTAAGGCGATGAAGCCGACGAAGTCGTTGTTGTAGCCGAACTGACGGGCCTGCGCCTGCGCGTCGGGCTTCGAGGGTTCGAACGCGGGTGCGTTTGGCAGCACCGGATCGCCCCAGCGGATCAGCACGTCGGCATCGTAGCCGTCAGCGACGTGGTGGTCGGCATCGGACCCGGCCTTGACCTCCTCGAAGACAAAGCGGCTGGAGGCTTGTGTGGCAGAGGCTGCGGGCCCTGTTGTGCCGTCTTGGGCGCCCGCTGGCGGCGTGCTGCCGGGAAGGGAGGCGAGCGCGCCGATGGCGGTCACGGCGAGGGCACCGCGTCCGATGTCACGGCGTGAGAATCGGTTCGCGACGACCTCGCCCATGGTGGGGTTGGCGCTCGTGTTGGTTGGCTGGTCTTCGCTCGCTTCGGCGGCCGCGGCACGGGGGGCAGGCGTTAAGCCCGTGGCGGCGGGTGTCTTGTGGTCCGGCATGGCGCTGACCTCACTTTAATTGTCGATCGTTGCCGAAGCGTAGGATGGATGCGCAAAGGCTGCGTGACAGCTGCGATGATGTCGCGGTCCTGACAGGGTCTGGCGCGATGCGTCCGGTGGCGACGTTAACCCTTTCGGCCGACCCCGGACCGCAAATGGCGTTGGTGCGCAAGTTGCACAGCATGGTGCGGCGCGCAGCCGGCCTGAACGGCGCGCCGGCCACTTGTTTTGCGGGCTTAGCCTTCAACGGGAATGAAGACCATGCGCTCATCGGATCACGATACACGTCCTGCTGCGGCCGTCGCTCCCGCTGAGCCCCTTGCTCCTCCCCTTGCTCCAGTGGCACGGCGCACACTGCTCGGCGTCGGTGCGGGTGCAGGTGTCGGCACGCTTGGCGCCTGGGCTGCCAGCGGCCTTGGCCTTTCCGCAGCGCAGGCCGCACCCTCGCGCACTGCAAGCCCCTCTGACGCCCGCGGCATACCTGCCCGCGCACTCGGTCTCACGCCGGTGGCCCGTGGCGATGCAAAAGCCAACCGCTCAGCCGCTTTCCAACGCGCGGTTGATCAAGCGGCGGCCCGCCACCTGCCGTTGCTGCTCGAACCCGGCATCTATCCGATCGCCAACATCCGTTTGCGTGCGGGCACACGGCTCGTCGGCGTCAGCGGCGCCACGCGGCTGCGCTTCACCGGCGGTGCGACGTTCCTGACCGCTCTCAACGCCGACGTCCTGCAGCTCCACGGCCTGAGCATTGATGGCATGCGCAAGCCGCTTGATCCCGACCGGGCTGACGGCCTCATCACGCTTTACCGCTGCACTCGCGTGCGCCTGGACGATTGCACCGTCGAAAACAGCTTGCTGCACGGCCTTGCCTTGCGCGCCTGCGATGGCGAAATCGCCCGCTGCCACATCACAAACATCGGCCAGGCCGCGCTCTTTAGCTTGGACGCGACACCTGCAGGCCTCGCGATCGTACACAACCACATCACAGCGTGCGCCAACAACGGCATTCAGGTCTGGCGTAGCACGCCTGCAGCGGATGCATCGCGTGTGATGCATAACGTGATCGCGGATGTGGAAAGCCGCGCCGGCGGTTCCGGCCAGAACGGCAATGGCATCAACGTCTACCGCGCGGGCGACGTTATGGTTGCGCACAACCGCATCACCGGCTGCGCCTATTCGGCGATCCGCGGCAACGCCGCTTCGAACGTCCAGATGACCGGTAACCACGTTGCCAACATCGGCGAAGTCGCGCTCTACGCCGAGTTCGGTTTCGAAGGCGCCATGATCGCCAACAACGTGATCGATGGTGCGGCAAGCGGCATCGCGGTGACCAACTTCAACGATGGCGGCCGTCTCGCGGTGGTCAGCGGCAACCTCATTCGCAATCTGCGCCAACGCCCAAACGAGCCGATGGACAAGCGCGGCGAAGGCCTGTCGATCGAAGCCGATGCGAGCGTGACGGGCAACACGATCGAGGGCGCGCCGGCCGCCGCCATCATGATCGGCTTTGGCCGGCACATGCGCAATGTGGTCGTCACGGGCAACATGGTGCGCGATGCGGGCGTGGGCATCGGCGTCACGGGCACAGCAGGTGCGGGTGCCTGCCTGATCGCCCAGAACATGATTGCCGGCACGAAGCATGGCGCCATCCGCGCCATGGACGGCTACCGTCCTTACGGCCCCGATCTGGCGAACCAACAGCGCCATGGCGGGTCGCCCGAGCGCCCGATGCTGCCCCACGTGAGCGTGCAGGGGAACGTGACGTCGGCGTAAACGCTCAACGCCTGAACGTACGGGACTTCAGCGGCGGCGGACTGAACGCGTTTCCCTTATCAGACAGGCTGTGCTTGCATTTAGAAACTTGAAGTTGCAGCCTAACGGACCGTGCTTCCAGGATCGGTCTCCTCGATCAATGCTGCGTGCGGTCAGCTTCTTGTTGTCGCCTTCAGACCAAAGGCGTTGCCATCATGGGAGGAAATCATGTCGCTTGCAGATGAAGGGGCCGGCTCCTCGTCGGAACCGATGACCGATTACAAGCCTGGAACAGATAACATCCGCCCGCTTGGCCTGGACATCCATAATCCGGTGTTTTTGGTCTCGGCCGGCGTCATCATCGCGTTCGTGATCGCCGCGCTTTCCTTCCAAAAGGAGTCCGCAGAATTCTTCGGCTGGCTGCGCCCGTTTTTGACCAAACAGTTCGACTGGTTCCTGGTCAGCTCGGTCAACATCATGACGCTGTTCTGTCTGGCGTTGATCGTGTTGCCCGTCGGCTCGGTCCGCATCGGCGGTAAGGACGCCAAGCCCGATTACACCTATCCCGGCTGGATCGCGATGATGTTCGCAGCCGGTATCGGCATCGGCCTTTTGTTCTTCGGCGTGCTCGAACCGGTTTATTACAACTTTGCTGAAAAAGGCGCTGCGCGACCGCTTGGGATCGACATCACCCAACCTGGCAACGAATACATAGGCATCGTTGGGACCATCCACCATTGGGGCCTGGAAGGGTGGGCGGTTTACGCCGTCGTCGGCCTGACGCTGGCGATCTTTTGTTACAACAAGGGTTTACCGCTCACGTTGCGATCGGCGTTCTATCCCCTTCTCGGAGAACGTGTGTGGGGTTGGCCGGGCCACGTCATCGACACGCTGGCGGTATTCGCAACCCTGTTCGGTTTGACCACTTCGTTGGGTCTTGGCGCGCAACAGGTGGCGGCCGGTCTGAACGAGGTCTTTGGCATAGCGCCCACCCAAACGGTGACGGTCATCTTGATCGTGGTCATCACCGCGATCGCGTTGGGGTCGGTGATGCTCGGCATGGATAAGGGCGTCAAACGGCTGTCCGAGATCAACATGATGATGGCGGTAGGCCTGTTCATCTTTGTGGTCGCCATGACGGGCGTTGTCGATGCGGCAACCCGTTACTTCACGACGATGGTTCAGTACGTGACGTTGTTGCCCGCGCTCTCGAACCCGTTCGGGCGTGAAGATACGTCCTACTTCCACGGCTGGACGACGTTCTACTGGGCCTGGTGGATCGCCTGGAGCCCGTTCGTCGGCATGTTCATCGCGCGCATCTCGAAGGGGCGTACGGTTCGCGAGTTCATCTTGTGCGCGCTGATCGCACCGACGCTGGTGTGTGCGCTGTGGATGTCAACGTTCGGTGGTGCCGCGATCGACATGCTCAACGAAGGCGGCGCCGCGGGCGTCAAGGCGACCGTAATCGATGCCTATAAGCCTGAGGGTGCGCTGTTCGGGTTCCTGAAGGAACTGCCCTATTACAGCATCGTCGCGCCCATCGCGCTGGTGCTCATCGTGATCTTCTTCGTCACCTCATCGGACAGCGGTTCGCTGGTGATCGATACGATCACAGCGGGCGGCAAGATGGACGCACCGGTCATCCAGCGCGTCTTCTGGTGCACGCTTGAAGGCCTCGTTGCGATCGCGTTGCTGCTCGGCGGCGGGTTAGCGGCGTTGCAGGGCGCAGCCGTGTCGACGGGGATACCGTTCACGCTGGTGGTGCTGGCGATGTGCTACACGGTCTATAAGGCGCTGCAGACCGAAGAACGCTAGCCGGCTGGGCAGGTCTCGCTCGCCTGGCTTGGTTGGTCGGGCAACCATCGGGACCTGCATTAACGCTTTCATCGCACTGAACCCGGCGCGCGCTGCGCCGGTTTTTTTGTGCGGTTGCGCGCGTGTTCGCCGCCGCCAGCCGCCTCAAGCCTGTCCGTAGCCGCCCCCGCCAGGCGTTTCCATGATCAGCACGTCGCCGGCGGCCATCTCGGTCTCATCGTTGCCGGCCAACTCGTCGATTCGGCCATCGGTGCGACGCGCCGCGTTGCGCCCGACTTTGCCAGGCGTGCCGCCGGCCACGCCGAACGGCGGCACGATCCGATGCGACGTCAACAGCGTCACCGTGGCCGGCTCCAAAAAGCGCAACTCCCGATAGGAGCCATCGCCGCCTCGATGGCGGCCTGCACCACCTGAACCGCGGCGGATGGCGAAAGTCTCGGTGCGCACCGGAAAGCGCCATTCCAGCACTTCGGGGTCGGTCAGCCGGGTGTTCGTCATGTGAGAGTGGATCGCGCTGGTGCCATCGAAATCAGGACCGGCGCCGGTGCCCCCGCAGATCGTCTCGTAGTTTTGGAACCGCTCGTTCCCCCACACGAAGTTGTTCATGGTCGCCTGGCTGCCCGCGATGACGCCAAGCGCTCCGAACAGAGCGTTGGTGATCGCCTGGCTGACCTCCGTGTTGCCGGCGATCACAGCGGCTGGATAACGCGGGTTGATCATGGAGCCTTCCGGCGCGATCAGCTTGAGCGGCTTCATGCAACCTTCGTTGAGCGGGATGTCCGCGTTCACGAGCGTGCGAAAGACGTAGATGACGGCGGCATTGCAGACCGCGCGCGGCGCATTGTAGTTGCCCGCGCCCTGCGCAGAAGTTCCCGTGAAGTCGATCGTCGCTTCGCGGGCGTCCCGGTCGACGCTGACGCGCACTTCGATGCGTTGGCCCTCGTCCATCGGATAGATGAAATGTCCATCGGCGAGGCGGTCGAGCACGCGGCGCACCGAAGCTTCGGCGTTGTCCTGGACGTGGCGCATGTAGGCCTGAACGACGTCGAGCCCGAAGTGCGTGACCATCTTGCGCACCTCGCGCGCGCCGGTTTCGTTGGCCGCGATCTGGGCTGCAAGGTCGGCCATGTTGTCGTCGATGTTGCGGCACGGGTAGCGGCCTGAGGCGAGCAAGGCGCGGGTTTCGGCTTCGCGCAGGCGTCCCGCATCGACGATCTTGAAATTGTCGATGACCACGCCTTCGTCTTCGATGTGCGTGCTGTCGGGGGGCGCTGAACCGGGCGTCCGCCCGCCGATATCCGCGTGATGGCCACGCGAGCCTACGTAGAACAGCACCTCGCTGCCATCGCTGTCGAACACCGGGGTGATGACGGTGACATCCGGCAAGTGGGTGCCGCCGTTGTAGGGGTTGTTCAGCATGTAGGCGTCACCCGGCCGCATGGATTGGGCGTTCAGGCGGCGGATCGTTTTGACCGATTCCCCCATCGACCCCAGATGCACAGGCACGTGCGGTGCGTTGGCGACCAGGTTGCCGTCAGGGTCAAACAGCGCGCAGGAGAAGTCGAGACGCTCCTTGATGTTGACCGAGTAGGCGGTGTTGGCGAGCGTGATCCCCATCTGGTCGGCAATCGACATGAAGAGGTTGTTGAAGACTTCAAGCATGATCGGGTCAGCTGCGGTGCTCACGCGTTCGCTGCCGATTGCCGCGACCCGTTCGACGATCAGATGGCCGAAGTGATTAAGGTGAGCTTCCCAGCCCGGTTCGATGACGTTGGTGCCGGTCGCCTCGGTGATGATGGCTGGGCCGCGGACGCGTTGCGTCGCATGCAGCGCCTGGCGGTTGAAGAGCGGCGCATCGTGCCAGGCTCCCGCGGTGTAGACGCGCACATGCTCAAGGGGGCTCGCCTCGTTGTTTGCGCCTGAAGGCGCGCTGGACCCTTGGGCATCTTCGTTCGCGCGGGCCACTTCGCCGACCGCTTCCAGCGACACGGCCTCCACCACGAGCGCACGCCCGCTCGCCTCAAACCCGTAGCGTGCCCGGTGCTCGGCGGCGAAGGCCTCGCGCATCGCTTCAGCGCTACCGGCGGGAACGATGAGCGCAAGTTGCGAGCCTTCGTACCGCAAATGCGCGCGGGCGATGATCGTGATCGCGGCCGCATCGACACCTTGGGCTGCAACCTCCGCACGGGCCTGCGCTTCAAGATCACCGAGCGTGCGCGTGATCGTTAGCGTGGCGTCCTGCAGCGGCAACTCGATCTGCTGTTCACGCAGCGCGCGGATGTCGGCAAGACCCATCCCGTAGGCCGACAAAACACCGGCCAGCGGATGCAGCATGATCCGTTTCATGCCCAGCGCATCAGCGACGAGGCAAGCGTGCTGACCTCCCGCCCCGCCGAAGCTGTTCAACGTGTAGCCCGTCACGTCGTAGCCGCGCTGCACGGAGATCTTCTTGATGGCGTTGGCCATGCAAGCCCAAAAGGAAGGGCCGTCGCACGTTGCGGCGCAGGCGGTCGCTGTAACGGCACGCGACGCCCCCAAAACCC
>JBCBJZ010000070.1:0-17728 GCA_038522635.1 Pseudomonadota bacterium
TACGCCCTTGCCATGCAGAGTGATTTCGCGACGGACCGTAGTCTGCCGTGCCCCGAGCAGCCGATTAGACATTGTAGCGCCGTCCCTCGATCCCCATTACGGCTTGCAAACGGTGATTGACCCTCACCCCCGAGGATCAGACCGACTGTGGCTTGCAAGCCCCCCTTAGTGCTCGTTGGTCACGTGGACCGTTGAAATGGGCCAATTGCGGCCGTGCGGGTCGACTTATTCTTTGCCAACTCTCACCACGACGCCGACTCATTCCTGAGCGTTGATAGGACGATACAAGCATTGTCGGGCTGGGGACAAATCACACATTTTTTCGATCTGTTACCTTTCACCCGTGATCTATTCACAATGCGCAAAGCGCCCCGCATTTTCCTGGACATTGCACTGCGAATCACCTGCGTCCGCTGTTGAAAAACACCGGCAGTTCAGCGTCTTGAGCGCTGCGTTCGGATGCGGCCTGGAGGGGCTCCTCCGACACCTCCATGCCGCTAGATGAGCGGTTGTTCTCGTCTGAAGGAAGACTGTTGGCAGTCTGTGGAGAAGATGGGGATGATTGACCGGTCATCGCTTCCTGTTGAGGCCCTGCAGAGGCTTGCGCGCGCTTGCCCGTGAAGCGTCCGAAGAACGAAGACCGCTTTGCGGGTGCCTCGGCAACGGGGGCTGCCGATTGCGTTTGATCTGTGCTTTTTTCGCCACGTTGACTTTCGGTGGCCGTCGCGGTGGCTGCCGCGTTCGCGCGATAGGCCCGTTGTCCGACCGTGGGGAAAGCATCGATCGGCGGCATGGCGGCCGCGCGGCGCACCTCTTCAGGCGGTGCAGGCTCGAACGCCGGAGCGCTCATGGCAGGCGTTGCGGGAGCTGTGGCATGGGGCGCAGGTGAATGCACAAGATTCGCAGGTGCGCTGGATGCGGGCGTTGCGGTTGAGCCGGCAGTGCTGGGCCGGCGTTCTTCGATCATCACATCGTTGGGTGCGCGCCACGCCGGTGCGGCTGCGGCCTCATGGGCATCGTGCGGGCTGGCCGCAACGGGCGGCGCTGCGGGCGCAACGGGGGCCGGCTGCGGTTGGGCGGGGCTGGTCGCAACCGGCTGAGCGGGCGTTGAACCATGGGCAGTCCAAGCCTCGTGAGCGGGCGCGTTGGGAGCGGCAACAGCGGCGGCGGCAGCCAAAGGCGCTGCTTCGTGCGGTGGTGCAAGTGGCGCTTGGGGGCCGCGTGCAGGCTCAAACGCTTCTGACGGCGCGTTCTCCGCTGCAACCGGCGGGGTTGCGTCTTGCGCAGCCGAAAACGGCGCTTCAGCCGGCGGTGCGACCGCCGCCGCCGCCGCCGGTGCTGTCAAACGATGTTCAGGCCAAGCCGGGGTCGCCGATGGCACGAGCGCTTGGCGCGCGTCCGGATCCACGCCCGCCGCCACGATCGCCACGCGGACCGTATCGCCCAGGCTCGGATCGAATGCCGCACCGACGATGATGTTGGCGTCGCTCTCGACCTCTTCGCGCACGCGGGTTGCGGCTTCGTCGACTTCGAAGAGCGTCATGTCGGGGCCGCCGATGATCGACAACAGCAGCCCGCGTGCGTTCTTCAGGGAGGCGTCATCAAGCAGCGGGTTGGCGATCGCTTCTTCCGCTGCGACCACCGCGCGGCGCTCGCCGCTTGCTTCGCCCGTGCCCATCATGGCCGCGCCCATGTTCGCCATCACCGTGCGCACGTCCGCAAAGTCGAGGTTGATCAAGCCCTCCTTGACGATCAGATCGGTGATGCAGGAAACGCCCGCGTAGAGCACCTGATCGGCGAGCTGGAACGCTTCGGCAAAGGTCGTGCGGTCGTTGGCGATCCGGAACAAGTTTTGGTTCGGGATGACGAGCAACGTATCGACGTACTTGCGCAGCTCGACGATGCCAGCGTCAGCGACGCGCCGCCGTGGCGTCCCCTCGAATTGGAACGGCAGCGTCACCACGCCCACGGTGAGGATGCCCATGTCGCGGGATGTCCGCGCGATCACACTCGCGGCGCCCGTGCCGGTGCCACCGCCCATGCCGCAAGCGACGAACAGCATGTGCGAGCCTGAAAGCTGCGCGCGAATATCATCGATCGCTTCTTCAGCCGCCGCCTCGCCGATTTCGGGCTTGGAGCCTGCGCCCAACCCTTCGGTGAGGTTGATGCCCAATTGGAGGCGCTGTTCAGCACTCGAAGCGTTCAACGCCTGCGCATCGGTGTTCGCGGCGACGAACTCGACGCCATCGAGGCCCAGCGTGATCATGTTGTTGATGGCGTTGCCGCCCGCGCCCCCGACGCCCATAACCGTGATCCGGGGTTTCAGGTCCGTCAGCTTCGGCAGTTCCAACTTCAGGCTCATAACGGCTCCGCAAGCTTTCGATCCGCGCGAGGCGGGTCTTACATTGATCAGCGAGACCCACGCTCAACCGGGCGTGAGGGCCTCCTCCCCAAACGGTATCGAAACGCAAAACTTCAGGTTCCGTCCGCGCGCCACCTGCGGCAGCGGCCGAACGGAAACGTCAAAAGCCACCGCGCAGCCACTGCCCGACGCGGCCGAATGAGCCGGTGCCGGTGCCGAGCGTATCGCGCTGCGTGTGGGTCATGATGGCGATGGCGGGATCGGCAAGGGCGTGCGCCATGCCAGCCACCGTGGATAACGTTGCTGAGCACACGCTATCGGGCATGCCGACGGCCATGTTCGGACGTGCAACGCGTACCGGGCGCTGCAGCGCTTCGGCGGCACAAGGGCCAAGCCCCACCATCTGTGCGGCCCCGCCGGTGAGCACCACCGGTGCGTTGGGGGCGAGGCCGATGTCGGCGCGAGCGATGCGTTCGCCGATCATGCCCATCAGGTCGGCCACGCGCGGTCGGATGATGTCGCGCAACTGAGCGCGGGTGATGAAGTGCCCATCGTCGAGCTCCTGCGCCCCGTCGTGCGTATCGTGCGCGCGTGCTGCCAGCGGATAGGAGATGGTCTCGCGCTCATCGGAGGCCGCAGCCGCGAGGTTGGCGTAGAGCGTTTTGATCCGTTCCGCATCGCCGACCGGCGTGCCAAGCGCGCGGGCGATATCGAAGGTCAAGTGGTTGCCGCCCACCGACACGCCATCGACGTGCAGGAAGTGATCATCGGCGAAAAGCGCGATCCCCGTGCTGCCACCGCCGATGTCGACGCAGGCCGCGCCGCGCAACCTTTCATCGCGCGTCAACGTCGCAAGGCCGCTTGCAAAGGCGGAGACGATCAAGCCCGACACGGTCAGGTCGCAGCGTTCCACCAGCGCGATCAGGTTGCGCAACGGCCCCTCGTCGGCCGTTACGGTGTGCAGTTCAAGCCCAAGGATACGGCCCGCAAGACCGCGCGCGTCAGGGATGCCATCGGTGCCATCAAGGCTCTGCGCGCATGCGTTCATGTGCACCAGAATGCGGCCATCGCGTTCGGCGAAGTGACGCCCGCCAACCATCACGCGCTCCACATCCTCGTCGCGGACCACGCGCCCTTCGACATCGGCATGGGCGAGGAAGGCAGACGATTTCAGCCGCCCACAGGCAACCGCGATGTTGATCGTCTCAAGTTGTACGCCGGCCACCCGTTCAGCCTGCGAGATCGCCGCACGGGTCGCCAACTCGGCTTCATCGATGTCGACGATCACGCCGGCCTTGATGCCGCGGGCGCGTTGGTGGCCGAGGCCCAGCACTTGCGGACGCATCGCTTCATCGCGGGCGATGATCATGCAGATGATCTTGGAGGTGCCAACGTCGAGCAGGCCCACCGGTTTCTGCGTGGCTGAGGCTTGGCTGGACAAAAGCGAAGTTAAGCGGGTCATCGCGGGCTCAACTCCTGCGCCGTTGCGGGCTGGCGGGCACCGCGGTGCTGCGCGGCTCAGCCGGTGCGACGCGTGGCGTTGCATAAAGGCGCGCACCAAACCGCAGATCAACAGCGGCCAACGAGCGTGCGTTGAGCTTGTGGGTGGCGTGCAGCGCGGCCAACCGTTGCAAGGCGGCCTGCGGGTCAGCGGCGGGCAGTTTTACGCGCAAGCCCGACGTCAACACCAGATCCCAGCGGCGCGCATCACGGCGGATCAAGCGACGAACCGGCAGGCCGGAACGCTGGGCCTGCGCGCGCAGCGCAAGCGCTTGCGACAAACGATGGTCAGCCGCCCGACCGCTCAACATCAACGCACCATCAGGGGGGCGTGCGATCAGCGGCAACCGCGCGCCATGCACATCCAACAGCACAGCACCGCGCGGCGTCTGCCATAAGGCCACGGGCCTGCGTTCCGTGATCGCGATGTCGAGCGCGTTGGGCCACACCCGCGACAGGCTGGCGGTCTCGACCCATGGCAGCGTGCTTAACCGGTTGGCGAGGTCGCGAAACGAGAGCGTGAAGAGCGTGTCGGTGGGCTGGATGTCCAGTGCTGCGAAGACGTCCTTGGCGCGCGTGTGCTGATGGCCGCGCAGACCCACTTGCGTGACGCCGAGGCCTAGGCTGCGCACCACCGTCTCAGGTGACGGCGCGAAGGGTGCGCGCGCGTAGATCGCCAAGGTGGCAGAAGTGGTGCCGACCAGCACGATGGCGGCGGCGATGCTCGTGAACGTATGTGCGCCGGAGCGAGGCTTCGTCAGCGCTTCGACGTGCTCAGGGCGCGCGGCTGCCGACGGATCGAGCGTCTCAAGAGGCGTGGTGCCGCGCTCCAACGTTGGTCCGGACGCCGGTGCGCGAAGGCCTGCAAATGGGTCCAAACGCGGCCCCGAAGCCTGCGCGCGCCGCAAAAACCGCGGCAGCGCGAACGGCTGGGCGGCATCAGCGGTGGCCGGCGAAGGTTCAGCCTGTGCTGCAGCGGTTGGACGGTCTTGCGACAACGGACACGGGGCTCCGGTTGAAACTCACCGGTCTGCAAGCCGTCCGCATTCGATATCCGACACCCGATGGGGCGTGCGCCGACGCGGGATGGCTTACAGGCCGTTACCCGCAATCTCGCTTTGGAACGGTAAATAATCAGTGAAGGCGTTCGCAAAACGGCCAACCGCGGCGTTAACCGTCCGGCCTCGCCGTCAACGATCGAGGCTTGCGTCTTCTACCATCCACGCGACCAACGCGGAAAACGTCATGCCCGCGTGGGCCGCCTGCTCGGGGACAAGCGACGTCGGTGTCATGCCGGGCTGCGTGTTGATCTCGAGGAAGGCGAGCGTGCCGGTCGCATCATCGTAGCGGAAATCGGACCGGGTGACGCCGCGGCAACGCAAGGCGCGGTGCGCTTCCAGCGTTGCGGCTTGGATGGCGGCGGTGACGGCATCGGGGATCTCGGCGGGCAGGATATGCACCGAACCGCCAGGTGCATATTTGGCTTCGTAGTCGTAGAAGGCGAGGCCGTCGGCGGGGCGGATGTCGATGATGCCGGTCGCCGTGTCGCCGATGCAGGCGCACGTCAATTCGCGGCCAGCAACGAACTTCTCAGCCATCACCAGGCCGTTGTAGGTGAGCACATCAGCGATTGCGTCCGGCGGACGGTTTGCGCCCGCTTCCACGATCACCACGCCGACGCTTGACCCTTCGGCGACCGGTTTGATCACGTAGGGCGGTTCCATCGCGTGTGTGCGCAACGCCTCATCGCGGGTAAGCAGGCGGCTCGGCGCAAAAGGTATCGCGCTGTCACGCAGGATCAGCTTGGTGAGCTCTTTGTTGATCGCGAGGCTGGACGCGTGCACGCCTGAATGCGTGTAGGGGATGCCCATCGTCTCCAGCAGACCTTGGATGCAGCCATCTTCACCGTAGCGGCCGTGCAGCGCGTTGAAGCAGACATCCGGGGCCACCTCGCGTAGGCGCGTGGCGATGTCTCGATCGACGTCGATGGTGGTGACGCGGTAGCCCGCCTCTTCAAGGCCGCGTGCGCAATCGCGTCCAGTGCTTAGAGACACATCGCGTTCGGCGGAGAGCCCGCCCATGAGCACGGCCACATGCTTGCGCGCGGCATCTGCGGCACTGTCCTGGCTTGCAGGGGCGGCTCGGTCCGCTGAGGTTTCGCCGGTCAAGGGCGCGTCCTTTCATCCGGTGAAGGGGTCGGTTATGGCGCGCGTTCCATCTGCGCGCCGAGGCGGTTTACGCAATATCCGCGCCCGTCGCTCTTGAAAGGCGTGAACGCGGTGCAACGCTGGCCTTCAAGCGGCCCGGGTTGAGCGCGCGACGGTCACAACGCGGTGCAGCCGCCGCTCGGCAGACCAGCCCTACGCGTCTTCGAGCGCCACCACGGCATCGGCGCCGGGTTCACCAAGCCGAATGATCTCCCACTGCAGCGTGATCCCGCTATCCGCTTTCACCCGCGCGCGCACCGTTTCTCCGAGCCGCTCGATGTCCGAGGCTGTCGCATCGCCGGTGTTGATGAGAAAGTTGCAGTGCTTTTCAGACACCATCGCGCCGCCGACCTTCAAACCGCGGCAACCGCTCGCGTCGACAAGTTTCCAAGCACTATGGCCCGGCGGGTTCTTGAACGTTGAGCCCCCGGTGCGGTCCTTGATCGGTTGGTGCTCCTCGCGGTAGCGCGCGACCTCGTCCATGGCCTCCAGGATGTCGGCCGGATCGCCGGGCGTGCCGCGGAAGGTCGCCTGCGTAAAGATCCAATCGCTGGAGATGCCGCAGTGGCGGTAGGTGAAACCCATGTCAGCGAGGCTGAGCTCATGGATCGTCCCGCTTCGATCAACCGCGCGCGCCGCCGTCAGCACATCCTTGGTCTCAGTCCCGTGGGCGCCAGCGTTCATCCGCAGCGCACCGCCGATCGAGCCGGGGATGCCCCGGTAGAACGCCAGGCCGGCGATGCCGGCATCGGCCGCAGCGCGCGCCACTTTGACGTCCGGCAGCGCTGTACCGACGCTGAGCGTGGTCGCATCATGCACGTGTACATCGGCAAAGCCGCGGCCCAGCCGAATGACGACCCCGCGCACACCACCGTCCCGGACCAACAGGTTCGAGCCCAGTCCCACCACTTTCACCGGCACATCTTCTGGCAGGTGACTGAGGAAATACGCCAGATCCGCTTCGTCTGCGGGCGTGAAAAGCGCATCCACCGGGCCGCCGACGCGAAACCAGGTGACGTCGGCCAGCCGCGAACCACCGCGTAACCGCCCGCGCAGTTCTGGCATCAGCGCTGCAAGATCGCGCGCTAGGTCCGCGTTGCCATCGCATGCCGATAATGATGGCGGTCCGGAAGGCTCGTGCGACGTCGTCATGCTGCGCCACCGGCGAGCCGCGTGTGCGCTTCATGCAGCCAATGCGGCATCGCATGCGCCCATTCCGTGGAGTGACCAGCGCCCAGGCAAAGCGCCATGTCACCCGGCCGCGTCACTTGCCGCAGCACCGGTGCGATGTCGTATTCGCTGTCCACGGCGAGCACGTTGGCGTGGCCCTTCGCGCGGATGCCTTCAGCGAGGCTATGGTGGTCAATCCCCGGCATGGGCGCCTCGCCTGCCGAATAAAGCGGCGTCACGATCACCGCATCGGCGTCCTTGAAGCAGGAGGAGAAGTCATCGAACAGATCGCGCACCCGCGAATAGCGGTGTGGCTCCACGATCGCGATGACGCTGCCCGTGGCGCCCGCACGGGCGGCGGCGAGCACAGCGCTGATTTCGATCGGATGGTGGGCGTAGTCGTCGAACACGTCGACCCCGTTCCAACTACCGGTCAACTGGAAGCGGCGCTTGACGCCTGAGAACTGCGCGATCTGCGCGCGGATATGATCGTCGGGAATCCCGGCTTCGGTGGCCACTGCGATGGCCGCAAGCGCGTTCAGCGCGTTGTGGTGGCCGGGCACCGGCATACGGACGCCGCTCAGCACACGGGCACCACCTGCAACACGGGGGCCGAGCTTGGCGTCGAACACGGTGGTGCCGCGGTCGAACGCGAGCGGGCCGAACGTCAGATCAGCGTCAGGCTTGGTGCCGTAGGTGAGCAGCCGCCGGCCATCTTCGCGCAGGCGCAATTTCGCAACCATCGCCGCCACCGTGGGGTGGTCAATGCATGTCACCGTCAGGCCATAGAAGGGGATGTTGCGGTAGAACGCCTCATACTCGGCATGCATCGCTTCGACCGAGCCGAAATAATCGAGATGTTCGGGATCGATGTTGGTCACGACGCCGATTTCGGTCGGTAGTTTGACGAACGTGCCGTCGGACTCGTCCGCTTCGACGACCATCCAACGGCCTTGGCCAAGCCGCGCGTTCGAGCCCCAATCATTGATGATGCCACCCGTGATCACCGTCGGATCAAGATCGGCGCTCGCAAACAGATGCGCGATCAGCGACGTGGTGGTCGTCTTGCCGTGCGTGCCTGTGACCGACACGGTCGCGTAAAGGCGCATCAATTCGGCGAGCATTTCCGCACGGCGGATGATCGGCAGGCCCTTGGCGCGCGCGGCCTGCAGTTCAGGATTGTCCGGCTTCACCGCCGTCGACATCACCACATAGCGGGCCCCCACCAGATTGACCGGGTCGTGGCCCACGAAGATGCGTAGCCCCTTGGCGCGCAGGCGCTTGACGTTGGCACTGTCCTTCTGATCGCTGCCCTGAACGCTGAACCCTTTAGCGTGCAGGATCTCGGCGATGGCGCTCATCCCGATGCCGCCAATGCCTAGGATATGAAACGTCCCGAGATCGCGGGGCATTTGCATGCGTTCGTCCCCTCATGTCTTCGTCCCGACGGTCCGGAGCCGGCGCTGGCTTTAACCTTAGCGCGCTCTCTTTCGAACCGATCCCCGCGCTCACTGTACGCGGACTACTGAGACTTTATTAAGTTCAATCTGTACCACCGTTGGCCAGGCGCTCCACCAGATCGGCCAAACGGGCCACAGCATCATGTGGCCCCATTTCACGGGCTTTGGCGGCGGCTGTTGCCAGGATGGACGGGGCAGACAGGAGCCTTTCAATTTCCCGGCCAAGTTGTTCATCGCTGAGTGTGTCTTGCTGGATACACCATCCGGCGCCGGCTTCGGCAAGCTCGGTCGCGTTCAGCAATTGGTCGTTGTCGAGCGCGTGGGGCAGCGGCACGAGGATCGCCGGGCGGCCCATCACGGTTAACTCGGCGAGCGTCGACGCACCGGCCCGCGCGATGATCAAATGCGCTTTCGCCATCGCCTCGGGCAAGTCATCGAAGAAGGCGGCAAGATGCGCTTCGATGCCGGCGGCAGCGTAGGCCGCGCGGACCCGTTCCAGGTCTTCTTCGCGACATTGCTGGACCACGAAAAACCGCTGGCGGACGGTTTCAGAAAGCGCTGCGAGCGCAACCGGCATCACGTCGGAGAAGTAGCGCGCACCCTGGCTGCCGCCAAACACCAGAAGGTTGAGCTGCCCGATGGGCGCAGGCGGCTCATAGGCCTGTTTCGCAGACCAGGCGCGCACCACGTCACGCACGGGATTGCCGGTGAAATGGATCTTAGCGCGCGTGGCCTCCGTGTCCGCATCGCCCAGGCGGGTTTGCTCAAACGAGGTGGCGATCGCGTCCACCCGCTTGGCGAGCATGCGATTGGCCTTACCCAGGATCGCGTTTTGCTCATGTAAGGCGGTGGGAATGCCACGCAGGCGGGCGGCAACCAGCGGCGGAAACGTCGGGTAGCCGCCAAAGCCGATCACCGCCTGGGGTTTGACCTGGCCAAGGATACGATGGGCCATGGCGATGCCCTTCGACAGCGTGAAGCCGGTTTGCGCAAATGCCTTTACAGAGCGTGAGCCAAGCGTGGCGGCGGCAACCTTATGGATGGTGCGGCCGGGGAATGACTTCGCGTAGCGATCGCCGCGCATGTCGGTGATGAGGTCGACCGCGCAGTCACGCCGGGTCAGCTCTTCGGCAAGCGCGTAAGCGGGGAAGAGATGGCCACCGGTGCCGCCCGCTGACAACATGATCGTGCGTTTGGCCATTCACCTGCCCCTTGGCTCAAGCGCTGTTGGGCTGCTGCCGCCACCGCCCACGCCGCCACCGCTAGCACCACGGGCACCGCCGGCGACATCCGTGCGCCAAGAAGCCGTCGCGGCGGCCTTCGACGTGCGGCGGGCGGGCGCGCGTACCGGCCGCTTCAGGCTGAGTACCATCCCCATCGTCCACGCCAGTGCCGTCATTGAGGATCCTCCGGCCGAAATGAACGGCAACGTCATGCCCTTCGCCGGCAGCAGCGCGATGTTGACCGCGATGTTGATGATCGCCTGGGCGGCAAACAGGGTGCCGAGGCCCAGCACCGCCAACCGGGCCGCAAGTGCCGCGGGCTCATCGCGCGCACCCCAACGCGGGCGGTCAAGCACCCGAAAGACCACGAAGCCGTAAAGCGCGACAAGGGCAAGGCAGGCGATCACGCCATATTCCTCGGCCAACACGGCGAATACGAAATCCGTGTGCGCGTCGGGCAACACCGTCTTGACCGTGCCTTCGCCAAGGCCGCGGCCAAACCAACCGCCTTCGCCAAACGCCTGCGCGGCGCGTTTGAGTTGATAGCCCTCATGCCCCGATGGCGCGATGAACGCATCGATACGGCTGCGCACATGCGCGAAGGTGAGATACGCCGCGGCCAGCGCGCCGCCGGCCAAGCCCGCGCAGATCACAAGGAAGCGGCGTGGTTGTGCGCTGATCACCATGAGCACCCCCCATCCAAGCGCGAGCAGGATGGCCTGGCCGATGTCGGGCTGCGCAGCCAGCATCGCGGTGATGATCACGAGGGCAGCAAGGCTCACCCCTGCGGCGCGCGAGACCGGCTGGCGGGCATCTTGGGTTTGCGCGCGCGCGCTCCAGCCAAGGGCCAGCGCCCACGCCGTCAAAACGATGAAGGCTGGCTTGATGAACTCGGAAGGCTGCAGGGTGAAACTGCCCAGCCGCAGCCAGCGTTGCGCACCTTTCACATCGACACCGATCCAGGGCAGGGCCGCCATCGCTGCGAGGCTTGTGATGAAGACGGCGGCCGCGAGGATCAGTGTCTGGGTGCGCGTCAGCAGCGATGTGCCGAGCAGCACCACGCAGGCGAGGGCGGCGAACAGGGCGTGCCTCTCGACGTAATAGCCGGCGGCAAGACCGCGCTTCTCGGCGATCGCCGGGGTCGCTGCGATCGAGAGGAAGAGGCCGGTGGTAATCAACGCCAGGAGGGCTGCGAGCAGCCCGCGGTCGAGCGTGGTCCACCAGCGCGCGATGAGCGATGTGTCTGTCCTGGCAAACCCCATAACCGCTAGCGCTCGGGGTCTTGCGCGGGAGGCGTGGTGGCGGCGCGTTGGGCGCGCGCCACGAAACCGGGCAAGCCGGCCAAGAGGGCGCGAAACGCATCGCCGCGCACCTCAAACGAACGGTATTGGTCGAACGAGGCGCACGCCGGCGCCAGCAGCAACACGGGTGGTGCTGGCGTCGACGCGTCTGCGCCACAAGCTCGATCGTTTTCCCGATCGCTGGCAATCTGCGCGAGCGCTGCCGGCACCGCTTGATCAAGCGTGCCGCTAAGCGTGTAGGGCACCTGCCCGTCAAGCGTGGCGGCAAACGACGTGGCCGCATCGCCGATCAAGAACGCATGGCGGATGCGCGAGCGGTAGGCGAGCAAATCCGCGATGCCGCCGTCCTTCGCGAGCCCACCGGCGATCCAATAGACGTTCTTGAGCGCTGAGAGCGCCCGCGCGGCGCTGTCCGCGTTCGTCGCTTTGCTGTCGTTGATGCAAAGGACGCCATCGACCTCGCCGAGGTCTTCCATACGGTGCGGCAGGCCGGCGAAACCGGTGAACCCCGCCTGGATGCGCGCGGGCGAAAGGCCCATCGCGCGTGCGACCGCGCCGGCAGCCGCTGCGTTCTGCGCGTTGTGGGCGCCGCGCAACGTCGGGATCGACGCGATCGATGCGAGCGTCACGGGGGCGCCATGGCCAGCGTGGTGGCGGACGGGGCCGTCGGCTTGCGCGATGACCGCATCGGCGTTGGCGCGGGTTGTGAGGATGCCATAAGCGCTATCGTTGGCGCCATCTGCGTCGCTGCCATCGGCGCCCTGATCCGCGGGTGTGCCGGAAATCATCGTCACGCGCTTACCGTCCGGCAACGTCTGCCCGGCCGTCCGCGACAGCGCATCATCACAACCGACGATGGCGTGGTCCGCCCCCTCGATCAGTCGCGCCTTGATGGCCGCGTAGCGAGCGAGCGTGCCATGCCGGTCGAGGTGGTCGGGCGAGATGTTGAGCAGCACGCCGGCTGTCGGATGCAGCGAGGGGGTGAGATCGATCTGATAGGACGAAAACTCGACCACATAAGCGCGTTCAGGCGCGAGTTCGGAAAGCGCCAGGATCGGCACGCCGATGTTGCCGCCCATCTGTACATCGAGGCCGGCATCGCGCAGCACATGAGCGATCAGCGCGGTGGTGGTGGATTTGCCATTGGTCCCCGTGATCGCGATCAGCGGTGAAGCGGAGAGGTTATCGCGCATGAAGCGCTGACGTTCCCGGCAGAAGATTTCCGTATCGCCGATGATCGGTACGCCCGCGCTTTGCGCCGCACGCACGGTCCAGTGCGGCACCGGATGGGTGAGCGGCACGCCGGGTGCGAGCACCAGCGCGCTGAAACGGGACCAATCCGCGTCGTGCAGATCGGTGAGGGCGATGCCCGCTGCCTTTGCCGCTTCGCGCCCCGCATCGCCGTCATCCCACGCCGCCACTTGCGCACCGCCCGCCGCCAGCGAGGCGACGGAGGCGCGACCCGAAAGGCCGAGCCCGAAGACGGCGACGGTTTGGGCGTTGAATGTGGCAGCGCGAATCATGACTGCGATGTTAGCGCAGGCGGCGTCCGGCGGTCAGCGGTTAGTCCCGACGTTGCCGCCTAAAGGGCGCATCGCGCGGGCGACGGGCCACAGCTGCCTGCTGTTTAGCGCATGTGCCGCCACCTTCGTAGCCACGCTGCGCGGCTTGCACCTTGTCACGAAAGCGCCATTGACCCGCTCCCCGCCGCGGCCTAAGTCAGCCGTGGGCTACCTCTCCCCACCGAGAGGCAACTATCTGGAAGGATAGATCATGAGCGATCTGACAACGCCGGACGTGCGTCCGGCGAACCCGCATTTTTCGTCCGGCCCCTGCGCCAAACGCCCCGGCTGGACCCCCGCGCACCTTGAAAACGCGTTTCTCGGCCGCTCGCACCGCGCGAGCGAAGGCAAAGCCCGTTTGCGTCGCGCCATCGACGAAACGCGAGCGCTGCTTGAGCTTCCCGGCGACTACATTTGCGGCATCATGCCGGCCTCTGACACCGGCGCCTTCGAA
This sequence comes from Pseudomonadota bacterium, assembly GCA_038522635.1. Taxonomy (GTDB): domain Bacteria; phylum Pseudomonadota; class Alphaproteobacteria; order Rhizobiales; family Hyphomicrobiaceae; genus JBCBJZ01. The sequence continues at coordinate 13,240 of JBCBJZ010000070.1, forward strand.
GCCGCCATGTGGACCATGCTGGGCGCGCGCAGCGTCGACGTGCTGGCGTGGGAAAGCTTCGGCAAGGGCTGGCTGACCGACGCCACCAAGCAGCTCAAGCTGAACGACTTGCGCACGCTTGAAGCCGACTACGGGCATCTTCCCGATCTGAGCGAGGTCGATTTCGCCTCCGACGTGGTCTTCACCTGGAACGGCACCACATCAGGCGTGCGCGTGCCGAACGGTGACTGGATCGCGGCTGATCGCCAAGGATTGACGTTTGTCGATGCGACGTCGGCCGCCTTCGCCCAGGCGATCGATTGGTCGAAGTGCGATGTGACGACGTTCTCTTGGCAAAAGGTGATGGGGGGCGAAGCGGCGCACGGCATGATCGTGCTGAGCCCTCGCGCCGTCGAACGGCTGACCACCTACACGCCAGCTTGGCCGGTGCCGAAGGTGTTCCGCCTCACCAAGGGTGGCGCGCTGATCGATGGGGTCTTCGTCGGCGAGACGATCAACACACCGTCCATGCTGTGCGTTGAAGATTATCTCGACACGTTGGCTTGGGGCCGGAGCGTCGGAGGGCTTGCAGGCTTGCAGGCGCGTGCCGATGCGAACGCGAAGGCGCTTCTCGATTGGGTCGCGCAGACCGCGTGGATCGATAACCTCGCCGTTGATCCAGCGACGCGCTCCAACACGTCGGTATGCCTCACCATCATCGATCCTGACGTGGCCGCCATGGCACCCGCCGATCAGGCCGCATTCGCCAAGCGCATGACGGCGCTGCTCGCGGAAGCTGGCGTCGCCTACGACATCAACGCGTACCGCGATGCGCCGCCGGGCTTGCGGATTTGGACCGGAGCCACCGTGGAAACGCGTGACGTTGAAGCGTTGTTGCCGTGGCTGACCTGGGCGTTTGAGACGTGCCGCGCTGAGCAGCGTCAGGCCGCCTGAGGCGCGCATCGGTTCGCTTCGATTTGAAGCGTGATCGCCAGCGGCCGATGTCCCCCATCCGTTTGACCCGTCTGAACCCATCACCTCAGCGCCCGCGCCATGAAAGCGCGCGGCGCGCATGAAACCCATTGAGGACTGTTCCCATGAGCGAGCGCATCCCCCGCGTTTTGATTTCTGACAAGCTGTCTGAAACGGCCGTGCAGATCTTTCGCGACCGCGGCCTCGACGTCACCTTCGAGCCCGAGCTTGGCAAGGACAAAGCCAAGCTGCATGAGATGATCGCCGACTTCGATGGTCTGGCGATCCGCTCAGCCACCAAGGTCACCGAAAAACTGCTCGGCGCGGCCGGGACGCTGAAGGTGATCGGGCGTGCCGGCATCGGCGTCGACAACGTCGATGTGAAAGCGGCGACAGCTAAAGGCGTCATCGTGATGAACACGCCGTTTGGCAATTCGATCACGACGGCCGAACACGCGATCTCGCTGATGCTCGCGCTGGCCCGGCAGATCCCTGAAGCCAACCAATCGACGCAGGCTGGCAAGTGGGAGAAGTCCAAATTCATGGGCGTTGAGTTGTTCGGCAAAACGCTGGGCGTCATCGGCTGCGGCAACATCGGCTCCAACGTTGCCGAACGCGGCATTGGCCTCAAGATGCGGGTGATCGCGTTCGACCCGTTCCTGTCGCCGGAGCGCGCGCTCGAACTGGGCGTGGAGAAAGTCGACCTTGAGACGCTGTTGCAGCGCGCCGACGTGATCACGCTGCACACGCCACTCAACGATAAGACGCGCCGGCTGATCGATGCTGACGCGTTGGCGAAAACCAAGCCAGGCGTCCGCATTGTCAACTGCGCACGCGGGGGGCTGATCGATGAGGCGGCTCTGAAGGAAGCGCTCGATCGGGGCCAGGTGGCCGGCGCCGCCCTCGACGTCTTTGAAACCGAGCCGGCAACCGACAACATCCTGTTCGGTCACCCCAACGTCATCTGCACGCCGCACCTGGGCGCTGCCACCACCGAAGCCCAGGAGAACGTGGCGCTGCAGGTTGCCGAGCAGATGTCAGACTATCTCACAAAGGGCGCAATCTCGAACGCGATCAACTTCCCCAACATCACCGCGGAGGAAGCGCCCCGGCTGAAGCCGTTCGTGAAGCTCGCCGAACAACTGGGTTCGTTCGCCGGCCAGCTCACGTTATCGGAGATGCTTGGCATCCGTGTCGAATACGCGGGCGACGTTGCGGACATGAACACGCATGCGCTGAGCTCAGCGATCCTGGCCGGCGTGCTGCGGCCCATTTTGTCGGAGGTGAACATGATCTCCGCGCCGGCCCTGGCGAAAGACCGCGGCATGGCGTTCGAGGAGGTTCGGCGCGGCGGCGAGGGCGCCTACCAGACCTATATTCGCCTTACCGTGCGCACCCGCAATCAGGAGCGTTCGGTCGCTGGTACCGTGTTCTCCGATGGCCGCCCCCGCATCATCCAGGTGAAGGGCATCAACATGGAAGCGGAGCTGACGCCGCACATGCTGTACATCACCAACATGGATAAGCCGGGCTTTATCGGTGATTTCGGCACGCTGATGGGGGCACGCGGCGTCAACATCGCGACCTTCAATCTTGGGCGCGATCGCCCGGGCGGCGACGCCATCTGCCTCGTATCGGTGGACGAGCTGATCGACGATGCAACGCTCGACGCCGTCACGGATCTGACTCAGGTGACGCGCGCGCAGCGGTTGGAGTTTTAGAGTTCGTCCGCATCAGGGGGTCTCCCCCGATGCGGATGAAATCTAAGCGATCAGCAGCCCGCCGTTGATGCTGAGCACCTGGCCGGTGACGTAAGCGGAGAGGTCGCTTGCGAGATAAAGGCAGCCACCGGCGACATCGTCTGAACGCCCCAAACGGCCCATCGGCACACCGGTGGCGGCCTGGTCCTTGATGGCCCGCGTCATGCGCCCCTTTGTAAAGTCGTTGTCGATGACGCCGGGCGCGATGGCGTTGGCGCGAATGCCTTCGGGCGCCAACTCGCGCGCAAGCGCTTTGGCCAGGCCGAAGATGCCGGACTTAGCGGCGGCGTAATGCGAGCGGCCGAAGAGGCCGCCGCCGACCTGACCGGCGATGGACGAAATGAACACCAAACGCCCGTCGCCTTGCGCGCGCATGGTCGGCAGGACGGCCTGCGCCATCTGGAAATTGCCGCGCAGGTTGACGTCGAGGACGTGGTCGTATTCGGCCGGCGCGATGTCGTCGATCAGCGTGGGGAAGACGACGCCGGCGTTGCCGATCAGGATGTCGATGCGGCCGAAGGCATCGTGGACGGCGTTGACGGCCTCCTGGCAGGCGGCGGCCTGGCGGACGTCGCAGGCAAGGCCCAGGTGGCCACCCGGGTTGGCGCTGGGCGCTCCCGCGGCGTCGTCGTTCTCGGTGGGCCGATCGCCAAGCGCGGCGGCAACCTGCGCCGGGTCCGTCTCAGCCAGGTCGAGCAGGGCGACATGCGCGCCATGGCTGGCGAAAAGCTGCGCCGTCGCGTGGCCGATGCCGCCCGCACCGGCACCGCCGGTGATGATCGCCGTGCGGCCTTCGAGCAGGGCGCCGACGGTGCGAAGCGGACGCGCCTGCACACTGGCATCACTCATGGGGGCAACCTTCAGTCACAGGAGCGACCTCACTTATGGGGGGCGTGTTCCGGGGAGGGGCGGCCTTCCTTGCCGTTCATCTTTCGCATCAGATGATTCCCCCTGATGCCCATAATCTAGGCGATCACGCCGTCGCGCTCATCCTCGATATGCGCGCGGATGATCGCGTCAAAATCGGGTTCAGCTTCAAAGCCAAGTTCGCGCGCACGCACGGCATCAAAGCGCGTCGGCCAGCCTGCGACGATCCCCTGGATGAACGGATCGGGCTCCCGTTTGATGCGGGCGACCACGCGTTCGCCCCCAACCCGGCGTAGCGCCTCGATTTGTTCGCCAACGCTGACGCCCACGCCCGGCATCGAAAGGGCCCGTCTCGGCCCCACCTCATCCAGGTCCAAAGTGGCGGCGTGAATGAAGAAGTTGGTCGCGCTACGCGGGCTGGCGTGAGTGTGCACCACCTCTTCGGCGACGGGCAGCACGGCCTCTTCGCCGGCGATCGGTTCGCGGATGATGTTGGAGAAGAAACCGCTCGCGGCCGCATTCGGTGCACCGGGACGCACGCAAATGGTCGGCAGCCGAATGCTCAAGCCATCGACCATACCGCGGCGGGCGTAATCGGAAATCAGGAGTTCGCAAATCGCCTTTTGCGTCCCGTAGGACGTAAGCGGCGTGGTGAAAAAGTTGTCCGGGATCTGTGCCGGGAACGGAGCGCCGAAAACCGCAATTGAACTGGCGAAGAGGAAGCGCGGCTTGTACCCCTCGCCTGCTGCGCGGATCGCCTCAAGCAGATTGCGGGTGCCGTCCATATTGATGGCGTAACCCTTGTCGAAGTCCTGCTCGGCTTCCCCAGACACCACCGCGGCAAGATGGAAGATCACGTCCGGGCGTGAAGCGATGAGGCGCGCTGCTTCGCCCGCGGCGGGCAAATCGCC
>JBCBJZ010000071.1:0-17630 GCA_038522635.1 Pseudomonadota bacterium
TGGTGTTGACCGGCGATGACCGAATCCCGGCCGAGCGCGCGCTGCAAATGGGCATCATCAACCGCATCGTGCCGCCTGACGAGGCGTTGGCGCAAGCGCTGCGGCTTGGAGCCAGCATCGCGAAGGCTTCACCCGGCGCCGTGCGCAAATCGAAAGCGGCGATCAACCGCAGCTACGACATCATGGGTCTGCGCGCCGCACTGGCCATGGGGCTCGACGTCGATGTCGACATCAACGCTTCGCCGTCCTGGGAAAAAGACGAGTTCGCCCGCATCCGCAAAGAGCAAGGCGTCAAAGCCGCAATCGCCTGGCGCGACGCCCGCTTCCGCACGGCTTAGAGCATCTCAGCGATCGATCGGGATCACCACAGGTGAGCCTGAAATCACCCAAAGATGATCCACTCTAAAAAGTGCAGAGCAACTTTGGGCGCAAAGGCGAGGCACGCGTGTCTGAGTCAGTGATTCGGATTTTGCGCCCGTTGCTCTGATTGACACTACGTCGCGACGAGCGGGCTGCGGGGCGGTTCGACGCCGTTGGCGATGAACGTTTCGTCGAGGACGCCGTCGAAGTAATCGATGATGTTTTGTGCCGCCTGCAGTGACATGCGGCGCATGCCTTCACCGGTGCTCGCGGCCATGTGCGGCGTCAGCACCACGCGCGTGTTGGTGAGCAGCGGGTCATCGGCGCGCGTTGGCTCGCAGGCCTGGACGTCGAGGCCTGCCATGAACAGGCGGCCACCGTCGAGCGCGCTAATCAGGGCGGCTTCATCAACGATGCCACCACGCGCGCAGTTGATGATGACAGCGGTCGGCTTCATCGCGGCCATCACGTTTCCATCGATGAGCGCGCGGGTGTCGTCTTTTAGCGGCACATGCACCGTGAGGATATCAACCTCGCTGAGCCGCTCGCGCCAGTCGTTGGCGGGCAGCGCGCCTTTCGCCGCAATCATCGCATCGTCCATCGCGATGTCCGCGCCCAGCACCCGCATGCCGAAGGCGCGCGCTATCTGCACCACGTCCCCGCCGATCCGGCCAAGCCCGATCACGAGCAGCGTTTTGTCCATCAGGTCGAACGCGCGCAAGCTGTCGCGCGCACTGAAGCGGCCCGCCCGGATCGCCTCGTCGTAGCCGTAGACGTCCTTCGCGATCGTCAGCATCAGCGCAAAGGTGTGCTCGACCACGGACGGGACGTTGGCACGCCCGACATGGGTGGCGGTCACGCCCCGCGCGGCGGCGGCCTGAAGGTCGATGTTGTCGAGGCCGATGCCGTGGCGCGAGATGATCTTAAGGCGCGGGGCAGCCTCGATCATGGCGCGATCCATAAGGCCGTTGCGCAGCAGCACGGCGTCGGCGCCTTGCAGATGCGGGCGCACATCTTCGGTCGATGGGCTGGCCGTCATCTGCACGCGCACCAGGTCGGGGCGTGCTTCGAGGCGTGCGAGGCCATCGGGATGGATCGGTTGGGGGAGAATGACGGTGTGTGGCATGGCGGACCGCGCTGTTGGTCATGAGATCGAGGATGTGGCGGCGGGCTCACCTGCGGTGATCCCGGTCGATCACTGAGATGATCTGGCACTTTACGTCAGAGGCGTGTTGTCGAACAGGTCCGGCGGATCAGCGCTGGTGGCGGGACCAAGATCGCTGACGCCGATGCCGATCAGGCGGAACATGCGGCCGTCCGCCTCGCGGTCGATCAGGTGGGCGCCACTGGCGAAGAGTTGCGCGGCACGCTGGGTCGGGCTTGGTAGTTGCAGGTTACGCGTGAGGATCTTGAAATCGGCCGTCTTGAGCTTCAGGACGATGTTTCGGCCCGCATACCCGCTCACTTGCAAGCGCGAGGCGACCCGTTCGCATAATGGCGCGAGCGCCTCTTTCAGTTCAGCCGCCGTCGCCCGGTTGACCGCGAACGTGGTCTCGGCGGAGACCGACTTGGAGCCACGCGCCGTAGAGACGGAGCGGTGATCTTCGCCGCGCGCGTAGTCCGCAAGCCGTCGTCCGAAGCGGCCGAAGCGCGCGATCAGCTCATCGCGCGTGAGCCTTTGCAGATCGCCGATGGTGGCGATGCCGGCGGCTTCCATGCGCCGCGCGGTCGCCTCGCCAACGCCGTTGATTTTGCGCACTGGCAGCGGGGCGAGAAAGGCCGCGGCCTCGTTGGGACCGATGACCGAAAAGCCGCGCGGCTTTTGCAAATCCGACGCGAGCTTGGCGAGGAACTTGTTTGATGAGAGCCCGATCGAGACCGTGATGCCGATCTCTTGCTCGATGCGTTGGGCGGTGCGGGCGAGCGCGCGCACCACCGGTTCGCCATCGGCCGTGCGGGCGATCGTTGGCGTGGCCGCAGCGACGCCGTCCTTTAAAATGGCGTCCTGCCGTGGATCCGCGTCCACGCCGGTGCAATCGAGATAAGCTTCATCGAGCGAGACCGGCTCGATGATGTCGGTGACCTCACGGAAAAGCGCGCGTAAGTGCTGGCTGACGGCCTTGTATTTCGCCATCGCCGGGCGGATCACCACCGCGTGCGGGCAAGCGCGCATGGCCTGGAACATCGGCATGGCCGAGCGCACGCCGTAACGGCGCGCGACGTAGCAAGCCGTGGTGACGACCCCGCGTCCGCCATCGTGGCCGACGATCAGGGGTTTGTCCTGTAGCGAAGGGTCATCGCGCTTTTCGACCGAAGCGTAGAACGCATCGCAATCGATGTGCGCGATGGTGAGGGCGGTCAGTTCGTCATGGGCGATGAGCCGTTCGCTATGGCAGTCGGGACAAAGGTCAGGATAGGGCGTTGCCGTATTGGCTGGTGTGGCGTCGCCGCCCCACAGCTCGGCCTTCGTGGTCAACGTCAGGCAATCGCGGCATAGGACTGCGGCGTGCGGCAGCGCCGACGGGTCAACGTTAGGTGAAGCGCGTTGTTGTGCCGGGCGGGCCGCGTCGTTGCGAGGCGGCGCCCTCGTGCCCGCCGCAAAGCTCGCATCCCTGCCCGGAGGCTCCCTGACCGGGGTGTCCCGGTCTGAAGCGTTCCTGTCCTGCCCATCGTCCATGCGCGCAGCCTACCACGCCTGCGCGTAAGACGGCGCCCGACACCCCGCATGATCATGCCTACATCGCGTAACTGAAGCTCACAGCCGCGATCGACACCAAAACAGCGGCGAGAATCAACGTCTTGATCGTCGATCCGCTTTGGTCCGTATCAATGCGGATCAGTTCGTAATCGTCGTAGCGCTCTTCGCGCCTTTCCTTCTTGTGCTTCTTGCTCATGTCTTCGGCTCCGCTGGCCCGCGCGCCCTCATCATGTGGCCTGCCTCATATCTGGCCTGGATGGCGTGCGGATTGAAAAGGCCCCCTCACGCGGTCCGGTAAGACCACGTCTCATCAAACGTTCACGCATAAAGCGCCAGGGCCCACTTGGTTCCCGTGTGCGGCATTCACGCGTTTGTGTGTGACGTGACTATGCGGCCGCGTGCGTGCGCCGCTCAAAGAACAGCGCCTGCGAGATCACGGCTTTCACCATGTCCGCCTCGAACGGCTTGGCGATCAGGAAGGCCGGTTCCGGGCGTTCACCCGTCAACAGGCGCTCCGGAAAGGCTGTGATGAAGATCACCGGCACATCGATGCTCTGGAGAATTTCGTTCACGGCTTCCAAGCCGGAACTGCCGTCGGCCAACTGGATGTCGGCCAAGACGAGACCGGGCGTGGCCTGCTTGACGGCCGCGATCGCCTCTTTGTGGGTGCGGGCCACGCGGGCGACGTCGTGGCCAAGGCCCTTCACGAGGTCTTCAAGCTCCATCGCGATCAGCGGCTCGTCCTCGATGATCAGCACGTTGGTCGCGACCTGTTCCGACATTTCCTGGCCGGCCTTGTCGATCATGGTGGTGAGTTCATCGCGGGAGACGTTGAGGACGGCGGCTGCGTCCTCCGGCTCGAAACCTTCCACGGCCACCAGCAGGAACGCCTGGCGTGCCGCGGGCGTGAGCGCATCCAACCGCCGGTCAGCGACCGATTGGGTGGCGTTGGTCGCCCGTTCGTCGTGCTCCTGGTTGACGTCGATCGAACCCCAGATGCGCATGAAGACGTTGTAGATCGCGACCCGCGGGCGCAGGTCCTTTGAAAACAGGCTTGGGTCAGCGATCAGCGCCTCAAGCGCGCTGGCGACATAGGCGTCGCCGCTCTGCTGGCTGCCGGTTAGCGCGCGTGCAAAGCGTCGCAGGTAGGGCAGTTCCGGGGCAATTTGCGATGCGATGGACATGGGTAGCTCCTGGTAGCTCTTGAGGTCGTTCGGGATGTCGTACCTGGGCAGCCGTTGGCGCGGCACCAGGCGTGATCAGTTGGGTTGGCGTGTCAATCGCTAGCGCGATCGTAGCGAGGGCGGTCCGCGTGCTGCGGGGCGCGCGAGCTGTTATGCCGATCATCAGATGAGATTGTGTTTCGTGTTCAAGAGGGCGTTAGAGGTACATGATGCCGCGGCGGGTCGTGAAAAGCTCGCATGGACGGTCGGGCGTAGGGTACGCGCAGCAAAAGAGTTGCGCACGCGCTGGCTAAGGCCCGTTGTTCGGTCTCCTCTGGCACCCCCTCTTTTGAAGCCACGTATGACCTGCCGGTCGCCCCTACAGAACGGCATGAAACCTTTGCGGTGATAGCGCAAACGTGCCCGTACGGTACAAACAGTCTGTTCACGCACAGCTCCACGCGCCCGGTGTACCCTCACACAGCCAAAACGCGTGGCGCGGCCTTGGGTTCCAGGCGGGACAAGGCGCCGCAGTCGCTTGGCTGTACGGCGTGGCCTCATAGCACCTGGGCCAAAGCGAGCGGCAGGAGCGGCATCAGCGCGACCTCGCATATTCTTCACGGTTTCGTGATTGCTGGTCTCAGCCTTGCATAAAACCTCTCCAAGACGAGGCCTCTGCACCATGAAGGCGTCGCGAGGGGTGAGCGTTGTGCCGGCGATGGCGGCAGCCCTGCTCCCACGCAGCATGTAGGACGAACAAAGATGGGCCACGCGGTGGCGGGCATGGATGCAAACATGGTGCGCGGCGTGATGCCGGCTGCAGCATCGGTCTACCGTGCGCCTACCGGCTTCGTCACACGCCGTTTGCAGGCGGTTGCGAACGCCTGCACGCGCGTTCTCGCGGGCCACACAAGCTTGGTGCACAACTTTTCGCTGGCGGCCGTCTGGCTAACGATGGTTGCGGGCGCGGTGGTGTTCGCCGAACCTGCGCCGGTGGACGTGCTGATGGCCGGGCTCATTATTTTGCTGCCGGTGGTCGGCCTTGCACCGTTCAAGTCTGGCATTCTGATCTATGCCGCGCTGTGGCTGCTGGTCTGCGCGGGCAGCTACATCGCATCCGGCATGGCAAGCACGCTGACCAAGCCGGTCATGCACACCACGATCACGCTCTTCCTCGTGCTCGGCATGGTGGTCATCGCCGCTTTTGCAGCCCACCGTCCCGTCCGCCACGTGAAGCTCATCCTGCACGCGCAACTGGTCGCAGCCTGCGTGGCGGCATGCGCGGGCCTGGTCGGGTATTTCTCGCTCGTCCCCGGCGGCTACGAGCTTTTCACCAAGTTCGGTCGGGCCGCAGGGACCTTCAAAGACCCTAACGTGTTCGGCCCTTTCATCGCCTTCGCGGCGGTCTACGCGTTGCGGCTGACGCTTGATTCGCGCGGTCGCAAGGCGTTGGCGCCTTTGGCTTTGTTGCTGCTGCTGACGGGCGCGTTGCTGTTGAGTTTTTCACGGGGAGCCTGGATTAACTTCGCGGTTGCAGCGCTGATCCTCGTCTATCTGACGTTCGTCACCACCCGGGAGCCGCGCGCACGCGGACGGTTGCTGCGCTTGATCGCCATGGTTGCGGCAGCGGGCACGCTGGCGCTGGTGATCGCGGTGCAGTTTGAGCAGGTCGCAGGCCTTCTGAGTGAGCGCGCGACGCTTTCGCAAAGTTATGACAGCGGGCCGGAGGGGCGGTTTGGCGGCCAGGCCAAGGCGGTCGATCTGATTCTGCGCCATCCCCTAGGGCTCGGCGCGGCGGAGTTTCAAAAGTGGTTCCACCATGAAGATGTGCACAACGTCTATCTGGTGATGTTCCTGAATGGCGGGTGGATCGGCGGTCTCGCCTATCTGTTGGCGGTGGCTTTGCCGCTCGTGCTGGGGCTCGGTGTGGCGCTGCAACGGGGGCCTGCGCAACCGCTGGTGATCGTGGTTTACGCGGCGTTTTGCGGGACGGCGCTCGAGGGCGTGATCATCGACACCGATCATTGGCGCCATTTTTACCTGCAGGCGGGGTTGTTGGTGGGCCTGATGTGCGCGCCGCGGGCTGGCGGGAAAGACCAGCTTGACGGGCAGGATGGTCAGGACGCTGCGGCCGTTGCGGCGTGGCGTTCGCCTGCCACGGCGCCAGCGGCAAGCGCGCCAATGCCGGCGTCTCAATCTGCGCTTCAGCGGGTGCCACAACCTGGCGCTAAGGGCGGGCCTGCGCCGCCCTCAGCGCCCACCATCGCCTGGGACGATGAGACGCCGACGCGGCAAGCGCGGTCTTTGCGAGCAACGCCACGTCCGCGCACTGCGTCAACGGCGGGGACACCCGTGCCGGCTGTGTCGACGCCGGCGCCCGCATCGACGCTAACGCGCAAGCCGCCGAAGGCCACCACCCATGAGGTCTGGGTCACCTCAGGCTGGACGCGTCGTCCCTGATCGAGCGTGAGCGACCGGGCGCCCAAAGATGCGCTAACGCTTCATACCGCGTCCGGGTAATCGACCTGCATGAAATAGAGCCCGCAGGCTGGCGCCACCGGACCGCACCGCTTGCGATCACGTGCAGCTAAAGCCACCGCGATCTCGTCGGCCGCCCATCGCCCTTCGCCCACCATCTTCAGTGAGCCTGCCATCGAGCGGACCTGCGCGTGCAGGAATGAGCGTGCGCGCACGTCGATGGTGATGAGGTCGCCCTCGCGCGTGACCGTACAGTGATCAACCGTGCGCATCGGCGACTTCGCCTGGCAGCCTGCGGCACGAAACGTCGTAAAGTCGTGATGCCCCAGAAAGTGGCTGGCGGCGTGCGCCATCGCATCAACATCGAGCGGGCGGGGCACTTGCCAACGGCGGTTCGTATGGATGGCCGTCGGTGCGCGGCGGTTCTCGATCAGATAGCGGTAGGCGCGGCGCACCGCACTGAAGCGCGCGTCAAACGATGCCGGCACGGGGCGAGCGCGAAGCACCACCACCGGCAGCGGACGCAAATGGAAGTTCAACGCATCGCGAATTTGGTCAGGCGCGCGCGTCTCCGGCAAATCGATGTGCGCCACCTGGCCGAAGGCGTGGACGCCTGAATCGGTCCGCCCCGCACCGTGCACCACGGTGTTGACCCCGCAATACGCGACGAGCGCGTCCTGCAAGGCGCCCTGCACGGTGGGACCGTCGGCCTGCTTCTGCCAGCCGTGGAAAGGCGTGCCGTCGTATTCGATGTCGAGGCGGTAGCGCGGCATGGGGCTTCTGGCTGGCTTGCGGGTCGAGCCTGGTGATGCCGCAACGCGCACCAAAACGCCAGCATGGAGGCCGCCCCCTCCTGCGCGAAGGGTAGCGGCCCTGAAAGGCTACGGCCTGAGCCTTCGATTAATGCCGCTTGCCGCCGCGGCGCACGCCGAACCGACGTGGTCCACGCACGCCCGCGTTCGGACGTCCGAATTTGCCGAAGCGGCCAAACCGCCCGTTGCGGCCGAACTTGCCGGCATGGCCGAAACCGCCGACCACGCCGCCCGGCCCATAGCCGCCCGCGCCGCCGTTGTAGTTGTAATTGTAGTTGTGGCTCTGATTGTAGGTGCGGTGTTCCACATCCTCAAAGCTGAGTGACAGCGGCGTCCGTCCACCCGGATTGATGATCACGCGCTTGGTCGGCGGCAGCGGGCGAAAGACGCGCACACCCGCTTCGATGGTGACGGTCGCACCGTAGTAGGCGCGAGGCTCGATGCGCACGGTCTCACCGGCGTTCACGCTCGCAACCCCAAGGTTCAGCGCGGCCGCTGCCGCCATCGCAATGCCCAGCGTGCGTGCGCGCATGCCTTTCGCGTCTGTGTGCAGTCCCCAACGTCGCATGTGCTCACTCCGAACGGTTGGCCCGCTAGACCATGCGCTGACGGGCGGTTCAATTTCTGAACGTAAGCCTAGCGCAGAGCGTTCGTGCAGCTTTAAGGGATCGCTAACCATGCTTAACGCTTGCGCAGTCGATCGGGTGGCAGCACCGCCCTCGACAGGCCCGTGGCTCTGGTTGCGCTTTGATGCCGGGTCGCCGTTCCGCGGTCGCGTTAAGCCAAGACGCTGCCGCGCTGCACCTGCGCGCCGCGCTGGAAAATCGCGGCGTCCATCGGCGTCTTGCCGGCCCGTTGTACCTCGTGAAAGCTGACAGCGCCGGTTCCGCAGGCGATGGTCAGCGTCGCTTCATCGAGCACGGTGCCGGGCGCAGCGTCATCGGTTTTGAGGTCGGGAGCGATCACGCTCGTGCGCAGAACCTTCACGCGCTCGCCTTGCGTTTTGCCCTGCACCGGCATCAGGCACCAGGCGCCCGGAAACGGCGACAACCCGCGGATCTGGTTGTGAACCGCGGCGGCAGGCTTCGTGAAGTCGATGCGGGCTTCAGCCTTTTCGATCTTGGCAGCGTAAGTGACGCCATCGTTCACCTGCGGACGGCATGTTAGCGTGCCCGCTTCCAAAGCGGCCAGCGCACGCATCATCAAGGCTGCGCCACGAACGGCAAGATCATCGTGCAGGTCGCCAGCGGTCATATCGGGTCCGATCGCGACCGTTTCGGCGAGGCAGATCGGCCCCGTATCAAGCCCCTCGTCCATGCGCATCACGATGGCTGCAGTGCTGTCATCGCCCGCCATCACCGCACGTTGGATCGGGGCGGCGCCACGCCACCGAGGCAGCGCAGACGCGTGCAGGTTGAAGCAGCCGTGCGTAGGCGCATCGAGGATCGCGCGGGGGAGCAGCAACCCATAAGCGATCACCACCGCAGCATCGGCGGCAAGGTCGGCAAAGGCGCGCTGGGCGCCCTCATCCTTGAGCGAGGTGGGTGTGCGCACGTCAAGTGCGGCGGCCTCAGCGAACGCATGGACGGGCGTTGGCCGCAACTTCATCGCGCGTCCGGCCGGACGCGGCGGTTGGGCGTAAACGGCAGCGATTTCGTGGCCCGCGTCGATAAGGGCCCTCAGGGTGGGCACGGAGAAATCGGGCGTCCCCATGAAGATGATGCGGGCCATGGGCGTGTCCTTGCGCGCGGGTGTTCAAGGTTAAATGTGAGCGGGCGGTCAAACGGCGGTTTGGGCGAGGCTCTGGCGGCATGCATCGTGCGGTGGTGGCTGGCGGCAGACGGACAGCGCCCGTGGCGCGGAGCCCGCGTGTCGCCTCACGCGGAACGTGCGGACTTTCTGAATTTGCGCACCACCATGTCGCGCTTCAGCCGTGACAGGAAATCGATGATCAGCTTGCCGTCGAGGTGGTCCATCTCGTGTTGGATGGCGGTCGCGAGCAGGCCGTCAGCTTCCAGCGTCTGCGGTTGGCCTTCGCGGTCGGTGTAGGTCAGTGTGACCGCGGCCGGGCGCTCGATGTCGACCAGCACATCGGGGAGCGACAGACAGCCCTCTTCATAGGGGCTGAACGCGGTGCTGCGGTGGACGATCTGCGGGTTGATCAAAAACAAGGGGTCGGGGACGCGCTTTGGTGCGGGCGCACGCGTCGCTTCGCTCGGCTCACCGAGCGCTGGTGTGGCATTTGGCGAACTCGCCTCAGAAATGCCGACGCTCGCAGATGCCGGATCAGGCTTTCCTACATCGATCACCACCATCCGCCGTGGCACCGCCACCTGTACGGCGGCCAGGCCAATACCGGGCGCGTCGTACATCGTCTCCAGCATATCATCGAGGAGTTTCTGCACGTCGGCGTCAAGGCGCTCCACCGGTGCAGACGTGCTGCGCAGCAGAGGATCGGGCAAGGTGATGATGTCGAGAACGGCCATGCGCGGGATGTAGCAAACCTGAGGGGCGGGTCAACGGCGCCGTGTGATCGAAGCGCTGCCGCGTTATCCCCATCCACGGGATCGGTTGATCTACACCCGACCTGCGCAAAGCTGCCATCCTGAGGCGTTGATTCGGGACTTTTGAGCTCTTGAGGGGAGACCGCGATGGCAGCGCTCGCGACCACCACGCCCACCGGCGCCATGACCGAGGATGCGCCTTATCTGGGCGTGACCTGCTCGGTCCGCGGCATGGCCTGGCGCGCGCGCCTCGCCCCCTCGCAGGAGCACATCGCAGCAGCCATCGCGCAGACCCATGGGCTGCCCGAACTGCTCGGGCGCACGTTGGCGGCGCGTGGCGTCAGCCTCGATGACGTGCCCGATTTTCTTGAGCCTTCGATCAAGGCGCTGATGCCTGACCCCAGCATCATGGTCGATATGGACAAAGCGGCTGCGCGTTTGGCCGATGCCATCGAAACCGCTGAACCGGTGGCTATCTTCGGCGACTACGACGTCGACGGCGGTGCCTCGACCGCGCTGATGCAGCGCTTTCTGGCGGCCCATGGGCAAACCGGCCGGCTCTACATCCCCGATCGCCTGCTGGAGGGTTACGGCCCTAACGCACCCGCGATCACACAGCTCATCGAGAACGGTGCCAAGCTGATCGTGACCGTCGATTGCGGCACCACCAGCTTTGAGCCGTTGCAGGCGGCGCAGGGGACGGGTTGCGATGTGATCGTTGTGGATCACCACCAGGCCGATGAGCGGTTGCCGGCGGCGCATGCTGTTGTGAATCCAAACCGGCAGGATGATCTGTCCGGGCTCGGTCATCTCTGTGCCGCCGGGGTGGTCTTCATGCTGCTCGTTGCGACAACGCGCACGCTGCGCACCCGCGGTTTTTACGCGGACAAGCGGGCCGCGCCGAACCTGATGGCGATGCTCGACCTCGTTGCGCTGGCGACCGTTTGCGATGTGGTGCCACTCGAAGGGCTCAACCGCGCGTTCGTCGTCCGCGGCCTCCAGGTTATGCGCGAACGCGATAACAGGGGCCTGCGGGCGCTGTTTGAGTGCACCGGGCTTAACGCTGTGCCCACGCCTTACCATCTGGGGTTTGTCCTGGGGCCGCGCATCAACGCGGGTGGGCGGATCGGCGAAGCGACGCTCGGCGCGCGGTTGCTGTCAACGCAAGACCCAGGCGAGGCGGCGCGTATCGCCAGCACGCTTGACCGCCTGAATAAGGAGCGCAAGGCGCTCGAGACCCGCATGCTGGAAGAGGCGATGGCCAATGCCGAAGCCTTGGTCGAGGCGCAGCCTGAGACGCCCGTTATCATGGTTGGCTCAGAGGCGTGGCATAAGGGCGTGGTCGGCCTCGTTGCAAGCCGGTTGACGGAACGTTTTCACCGGCCTTCCTGCGTGATCGCTTGGGAAAGCGCCGATCGCGGGACGGGCTCGCTGCGGTCCGTCGATGGCGTCGATATCGGCGGCGCCGTCCGCGATGCCATGGCGCAAGGGCTCCTGATCAAGGGCGGCGGCCATGCGATGGCGGCGGGGCTGACGGTGGCGCGGTCTCAGTTTGAACCGCTGCGCGAGCATTTCGCGCATGAACTGACGTTGGCCGCCCGCGAGGCCCGTGCGCGCGCCGTCTTCCACATCGATGCGAGCCTGACGCCGAAGGCCGCAACCCACCGGGTGGTCGAACTGCTCGAGCGCGCCGGTCCCTACGGCCAAAACAACCCGCAGCCGCGCTTCGCTTTCCCGCACCACACGCTGCGTTACGCCAAGATCGTGGGGGAAAACCACGTGCGCTGTTCCCTGCAAGGCCCCGACGGCTCGAAGCTCGATGCCATCGCCTTTCGTGCAAGCGGCCAGCCAATCGGCGAAGCGCTGCTGAACGCGGGCGGGCGGCCGTTGCACATCGCGGGGACGCTCAAGCCCAACGATTTCAACGGTCAGCGCAAGATCGATCTCTTCATCGATGACGTCGCAGAGCCCGGCAAGGTTTGAGCATGAGCTCACGGTTGGCGCATACGCGCTGACGGGATGAGCTCGCACCGAGCGACGGCATCTTGCGCAAAGGCTTGTCCAATGCGGCATTCTGCGGTAGCACCGCGGCCTTGCCAGCGTCAGGCCGCCCGATTATACCGGCGTTCACGCTCCCTTCGTCTATCGGTTAGGACGCCAGATTTTCAATCTGGAAAGAGGGGTTCGATTCCCCTAGGGAGCGCCACGCTGGTTCGCTGGTTCGCGGTTTCGCCGCTTCACGTGGGCCACGCGGCGGCCATCGCCGCTGGTCGGCCGGTCGTTATCGGTTTGCCAGGCCCGCCGCGGCTCAATCTGCCCCTCAATTTGCAACACCAGTCGAGAGCGTTTGCCCATGACGGCCGTTACGCCTGTGCGCCCGCCGACGGTGGGGTTTGTGTCGTTGGGTTGCCCGAAGGCGCTGGTCGATTCTGAACGCATCATCACGCGGCTCCGCGCGGAGGGCTACGCGCTCAGCCATGATTACGATGGTGCGGACGTGGTGGTGGTCAACACGTGCGGTTTCCTTGACAGCGCCAAGGGCGAAAGCCTCGACGCGATCGGGGAAGCGCTTGACGCCAACGGCCGCGTGATCGTCACCGGCTGTATGGGCGGTGATCCCGACGCGATCCGCGCAGCCCACCCCGGCGTGCTGGCGGTGACGGGGCCACATCAATACGAGCAGGTGATGAGCGCGGTGCGCGAGGCGGTTCAACCCGCCCACGATGCCCGCTTTGACCTCGTCCCCGAAGCGGGGCTGCGCCTTACGCCACGTCACTACGCCTATGTGAAGATTTCCGAAGGCTGCAACAACGCCTGCTCGTTCTGCATCATTCCCGCGTTGCGCGGACGCTTGGCAAGCCGGCCGCTGGACGATGTGATGCGCGAGGCGGAGCGTCTGGTCGCAGCCGGCGTCAAAGAGCTGCTGGTCATCTCTCAAGACACCAGCGCCTACGGGCTCGATCTCAAATACGCGCCGCGCCCCTGGCGTGGCGAAAGCCATCCCACGCGGTTGACGGCACTTGCCCGCGCGCTGGGTACGCTCGGCGTGTGGGTTCGCTTCCACTACGTCTACCCCTACCCGCATGTGGACGAGATCATCCCGCTGATGGCGGAAGGCACGATCCTGCCGTACCTCGACTGCCCCTTCCAGCACGCCTCACCGCGCGTGCTGAAGGCCATGCGCCGCCCCGCGCACGGCGAGCGTACGGCCGCCCGCATTGCCGCGTGGCGCGCGCTTTGCCCTGCGTTGGCCCTGCGTTCGACGTTCATCGTCGGGTTTCCAGGCGAAACGGACGAGGACTTCGAGCTGCTGCTCGATTGGCTGCGCGCGGTGAAGCTCAATCACGTCGGATGCTTCAAGTACGAAGCGGTGGAGGGGGCGGCGGCGAACGCGCTTGAGGGTGCCGTGCCCGAAGCCGTGAAGGAAGAGCGCTGGCACCGTTTGATGGCGACCCAGCAGGAGATCAGCGCTGAGCGCTTGCGCAGCCGTATCGGTCAGCGGGTGAGCGTGCTGGTCGATGACGTCGGTGAAGATGACGGGGGCGAAGATGAGGGCGGCGAAGCGGGTGCGACCGCACGCTCAGCCTGGGAAGCGCCCGACGTCGATGGCAACGTCCTGATCGATGATGCAACGAACCTTGCGGTGGGCGATCAGGTTGACGTGGTGATCACCGACACCGAGGACTACGACAGCTACGCGCGTCTGGCGTAACCGTTATTCGATCACTCGGCAGCCTGTGACGGCTTTGCCTTGGCGCCGGGCGTCGGTGCCTGGTCGATCGTCTTGAGCGCATCAAGGGTCGGCATGGCGACGATGTTGTAGCCGCAGTCGACAAAATGAACTTCGCCCGTGACGCCCCCCGACATGTCCGACAACAGATAGAGCGCGGCACCGCCGACCTCGTTGAGGTGCGGCGTACGGCGTAGCGGCGCGTGATCGCCCTGGTAGTTGAAAATGATCCGCGCATCCGAAATGCCGGAGCCGGCGAGCGTGCGCATGGGGCCAGCCGACAAGGCGTTCACGCGGATGCCGTCGGGGCCGAAATCGGCAGCGAGGTAACGCACCGAAGCTTCAAGGGCGGCCTTCGCAACGCCCATCACATTGTACGATGGCACAACGCGCGTTGCCCCGCCGTAGGTGAGCGTCAGCAGCGAGCCTCCACCCTTCATCAGCTTGGCCGCGCGCTTCGCGACTTCGGTAAAGGAGAAGCACGAGATTACCATCGTGTTGGTGAAGTTATCGCGCGTGGTGTCGGAATAGCGCCCGTGCAATTCCCGCCGGTCGGAAAAAGCCAGCGCGTGGACCACGAAGTCCAGGCCACCCCACGTCTTTTCGATCTCTTCAAACGTGGCATCTACGCTTGCCAGGTCGGCCACATCGCAGGGCACGATGACGTCGGCGTTCACCGATTCTGCGAGCGGGACCGCGCGCCGCCCGAACGCCTCACCCTGGTAGGTGAACGCGAGCTTCGCGCCCTGGCCCGCCAGCACGCGCGCGATGCCCCACGCGATCGAGCGGTCGTTCGCGACGCCCATGATCAATCCGCGCTTACCCGCCATCAACGGGCCCGGTTGCGCGATGTCCGTATCAGCCATGGCTGCTCCTAACGTTCGATGGCTCGCATCACGCACCCTTGCCCGTCGCAGCAAGGCGGTGCGGTGCGCTGATAACTCAAAGGGAGGGCCGCTTGATCATGGTCCCGTCGTTCCCGGTTGCGGCGCCTGGCGCAAGCTACTTACAGGGTCGCCCAGCCCTAGCGACCCTCGCGGAAGCGGCGGAACACCAACGTCGCATTGGTGCCGCCGAAACCGAAGCTGTTCGACATCACACAGTTAAGGTCAACGTCGTCACGGCGTTGACGCGCGATCGGCAGGCCCTCGAAGGCAGGATCGAGGGTTTCGATGTGGGCGCTCTCGCACACGAAACGGTGCTTCATCATGAGGATGGAAAAGATCGCTTCCTGCACGCCGATGGCGCCGAGCGAGTGCCCGGTGAGCGACTTGGTGGCGGAGATATGCGGCATGGCGCTGCCGAACACCTCGCGCAACGCTTCAACCTCAACGGCGTCGCCGACGGGCGTGGCCGTCGCATGCGGGTTGACGTAGTCGATCGGCCCGCCAATGCCGTCGCCGCTAAGACCTTCCATGGCGAGCTGCATACAGCGCACCGCACCTTCGCCCGACGGGGCCACCATGTCGTGGCCATCTGATGTGGCGCCGTAGCCGACAACTTCAGCGTAGATCGGCGCATCGCGGGCGATCGCGTGGTCGAGTTCCTCAAGCACAAGCACGCCCGCGCCGCCGGCGATCACGAAGCCATCGCGGTCTTTATCGAAGGCCCGGCTTGCCCTTGCGGGATCAGCATTGTGCGCCGATGACATCGCACCCATGCTGTCGAACAGCACCGAAAGCGTCCAATGCAGCTCCTCGCAGCCGCCGGCAAACACGATGTCCTGCTTGCCCCATTGGATCAGTTCAGCGGCGTTACCGATGCAGTGCGCCGACGTCGAGCAAGCAGATGAGATCGAATAGTTGACGCCTTTGATTTCAAAGCTCGTGGCAAGCGCGGCCGACGGGCCTGAGCACATCGCCTTGGGCACTTCGAACGGCCCAACGCGCTTGGGGCCTTTGGTTTCGGTGGTCTCCGCGGCGCGCACGATCGACAAGGTTGAGGGCCCACCCGAGCCCATCACGATCCCGGTGCGTGGGTTCACCACCAGGTCCTGCGGCAGGCGCGCATCCTTGATGGCCTCATCCATGGCGTAATAGTTCCACGCCACGCCTTCTTCCATGAAGCGGCGGGGTTTGCGCGGCACACTCTCTTTAACATCCAGGTTTGGCGCGCCATGCACGTGACAGCGAAAGCCGCGTTCGGCGTAGTCGGCCGCATGGACGATGCCGGAGCGCGCCTCGCGCAGGGCGTCAACCACCTCCGCCTGGGTGTTGCCGATGCTGGAGACGATCCCCAGACCGGTGACGACGACACGTCTCATCGCGAAGGTCCTTCAAAGCTGGAGTGCGCAGGCGTGGTAACAGGTAAGCGCCGGCTTTGGAATGCTCCTGGCTCAACGCGCGTGCAGGGCAGCGCGGGTCTGACGGCGTGAGCCTGAGGGCCGTTGTCGCGCAGCGTTATCAGTGATGCGCAGCGATATCAGTGACATGCCGCTCTCGCGGGGCCGAGCGAAGCGCCTACGCTGGCGCGGGCTCGGCGTCGAACAGGCCAACGCGAAGGTCTTTTGCCGTATAGATCGTTTTGCCGTCCGCGCGCAGTTCGCCATCAGCGATCGCGAGCTTCAACTTGCGCAAGATGATGCGCTTGAGATCGATGACGTACTCGAGCTTGCCGGTGGTGGGCACAACCATGTCGGTGAATTTCACCTCACCCACGCCAAGCGCCCGGCCGCGGCCCGGCGCGCCGAGCCAGCCGAGGAAAAAGCCGGTGAGCTGCCACAGCGCGTCAAGGCCAAGGCAGCCCGGCATCACCGGATCGCCCTTAAAGTGGCAGGCGAAAAACCAGTCGAGATCGGGGTTACCGGCAACGTTCAATTCTGCCACGATCCGCCCTTTGTCGTGCGCGCCACCGGTCTCACTGATTTCGGCAATGCGTTGAAACATCAACATCGGTGGGAGTGGCAGTTGCGCGTTGCCCGGCCCAAACAGCTCACCGCGACCACAAGCAAGCAGGTCTTCGTATTCATAATGCGATCGCCGCTCGCTCATGGGGCCCTCGGAAGCTGACAGACGTTAGGGAAACGTTCGTGGTGAACGTTGAGAGAGACTAGGCCAGGAACACCGCTCATGCCGTGCGAAACGATCAGGTGTTGTGCCGTTTTTCAGTCTCAGCGCCGCCCGCCGCAGCGCATCGGCTCGCTTAGCACGTTTACCATGTCTTTCCAATGCGAGCCGTTGCGGGCCCATGCCAGCGGATGCAGGAGCGCGTTGAGAGGCGAGGCGCAGGCTTTGAGCGGCCGTGCGGCGCGCGATGAGGGATCTCGGTTGCCCCTTGCAGCGTGAAAGCCTATGTTAGCCGAGCCACCCACACGAAGTCTTTGAATCTTATCGAGCCTGCAGACCTGTCCATGACCGACACGCCCACCTCGACCACGTCTACGCCAACCGCTGGCGGATGTAGCACGAAGCGCTCGCTTGTGGCGCTGACGGAACGTTTGCGTGAAGCCGGGTTGCGCCCAACGCGTCAACGGCTCGCGTTGAGCGCGCGACTGTTTGCGAACGGCGATCGGCACGCCACGGCGGAAATGCTGCACGAAGAGGTTGTGCGCGCGGGTGAGCGGGTGTCGCTGGCGACCGTCTACAACACACTGCACCAGTTCAAGCGTGCCGGTTTGTTGCGTGAGCTGACCGTGGAAGGTGCCAAAACCTATTTCGACACCAACACGTCCGACCACAGTCATTATTTCGATGAGACCACCGGCGCGGTGATGGACATCCCCGTGCAGGATCTGCAGATCGAGCGCATGCCGACGCCGCCCGAGGGTTACGAGATCTCGCACATCGATGTCGTGGTGCGTCTGCGCAAAGCCTAGATCATCGGGCGATTTATCGGGATCACCACAGGTGAGCCCGAAATCGCCCAAAGATGATCTAGTCTTAAAGT
>JBCBJZ010000072.1:0-17580 GCA_038522635.1 Pseudomonadota bacterium
CCGGCCTGATGTCGAAAGGCAGCAGCGTAATTGTCGGCGAAGTGGTCTACAACTACCAGCCATTCATCTTCAGCTACTTCATGAAGTCGAGCTTCGAGATGAACGAGAAGTTCTACCTCAGCCCGCGCACCAAATCGTGCGTGAGCTTGAACGACACCAATTGTGTGACCGGTCAACCGTTTTGATGGGCCGGGCGCCCTGAGCATGCGCGCACCTCACGAAGTGGTGATGAAGGGGCTCGGCACTCTGCCGGGCCCTTTTCGTTGTTAACGGGTGGCTCGGCCCAGGCTGAAGCGGAGCCGATGTCGAAGCTCGATTTTTCAACGTTCGGCTCAGGTGAATCCACCTGAGACGGATGGACTGTGGAAGCCCTGACGGACGCCGCCACCGGCTGCGCCCAGCGTTTTGCGACACAAGGTAAGCCTCCATCCAGCTCGCTCTCGTGACGGCGGACTTGCGCGCACACTTACGCGGACTGCCGCTTGTGTGCGCTGCTCCCGTGAAGCGCCTGTTGCGCGTGCAGACTCTTGTCGTCCTCGCCGCAAGCGTGAAAGGTGTTTCATAAAGCGCGACGTATACTGACCAATCATCTGCTCTCTATAGTTAAAAAGATCCGGGGCATTTGGCCCGCCGACCCTTGACCTCGTGCAAACACTTTTCATCACCCAATGGCGCGCCGATCCACGCATACCAAAGAAGAGTTGCGCACGTTGATCGTGGACGCTGCGACGCGCCTGGTGCGCACGAACGGCCTCTCAGGATGGTCGGCGCGGCAATTGGCGGCGGCGATCAATTACTCGCCCGGCACTCTCTACAACGTGTTCGACAATCTCGACGAGATCCTCTTCGAGATCGAAGCCAACGTGCTCAACGACCTGGCGGAAGCCATCGCCATGCGGCCGCTGACGGGAGAGCCGAGGGCTGACCTCGACAGCATGGTCGCGCTTTACACAAGCGCGGTCTATCGCGAGCCGCGGCTTTGGCAGTTGGTCTTTCGCGATGATTTGTCCTCTGACGTTGAGCGCCACCCCTCCCATCGCGAACAATGCGAAGCGCTGCGCAAAGCCCTGCGCGCGGCCCTGGGGGCCGTGATGGAAGCGGCGACGCCGGAAGATGTTGACAGTGCAACCGACACCCTCTGGTGCTCGTTGTTTGCGATGATGGCGTTGAGCACGTCTGACAAATTTGTGGAGCTTGACGCCCCGCGTTTGAACGCGCTGGCGCGCCGTCTGGTGAGTGGGCAGATCAACGCTTGACCCCTGTCCTCAAAGACGAAGGTTCTGATGTTCCGGGCCGACTTGGGCGCCCCCAAGACCTGCGCGTCCGGCCCGCCTAGAGTCGGTTCGCTTCAGCTTGAAGCGGAACCGACGCTAGTTCATCGGGCGATCGATCGGGATCACCATAGGTGAACCCGAAATCGCCCAAAGATGATCTGAACTTAGAGTGCAGAGCAACTTGGGGCGCAAAGGCAAGGCGTACTGTCTAAGCCGTTGGTTCGCACTTTGCGCCCGTTGCTCTCAGCAGCCAGCTTCGCTTCCACCCAAAACGCAAACCGCTGCGCGCGTGCTCGTTCCTGACACCTCCATGCGCGCTCCCTTATAGGGGCATGCCATCGGCGCTGACTTCGTCGCAAACGAGTTCGTCCAAAAAGGCGTTGGCGCTCTTCGTGATCCGCGCCTTTTCCGCCGGTTCAAAGCGATCGTAGGTGGCGTACATCTGCCGCATACGCGCGTTTGTCTTGAGCTTACCGCGATGGCGGTTGAGGAAGTCCCAGTAAAGGTAATTGAACGGGCAGGCGTTCTCCCCGGTGCGCGCCTTAACATCGTACGGGCAGCTTTTGCAGTAGTCTGACATGCGGTTGATGTAAGCGCCGCTGGCCGCATACGGTTTGGAGGCGAGCAGGCCGCCATCGCCAAACTGGCTCATGCCAAGCGTGTTGGGCAGCTCAACCCACTCATAGGCGTCCGCATAGACCATCAAATACCAGGCGTGCACCGCGCGCGGATGGATCCCAGCGAGCAGGGCGAACGTGCCGGTAACCATGAGCCGCTGAATGTGATGCGCATAAGCTTCGCGTTCGGTCTGCCCGATGGCCTCTTGCAGGCAAAGCATGCGCGTCTTGCCCGTCCAGTAAAAGGCGGGGAGCCCGCGATCATGCTCGAAGAAATTCAACTCCACATAGCCGGGCATCTCGCGCCAATAGATGCCGCGCACATACTCGCGCCACCCGATGATCTGCCGGATGTAACCCTCGACCGCGTTGAGCGGCGCTTCACCGCGCGTATGGGCCGCTTCGGCACGCTCACACATCTCAAGCGGCGTCAGCAGACCCAGGTTGAGGTACATCGACAACAGCGAATGGTAGAGAAACGCCTCCCCCTCAACATCGCGTCTTGGTAGTCACCGAACGACGCGAGCGCCTCGGCAATGAAGTGATCAAGCGCATCAAGCGCATCTTCGCGTGTGACCGCGAACCAGAAATGATCGAGCGCGCCGAAGTGGTTATCGAAACGCTGCGCCACCATCGCGATGACTTCGCGCGTGATCGCGTCGGGCTCAACACGCTTTGGCTCAGGCATGAACAAGTCTGACTTTGCCGGCTTGCGGTTGTCGTGATCGAAATTCCACTTGCCCCCAACCGGTTCCGCGCCGTCCATCAACAGCCCCGTTTCGCGCCGCATCTCCCTGTAAAAGTGTTCCATGCGCAGCTGTTTGCGCCCCTGCGCCCAACGCTTGAACGTGTCGATGGTGCACACGAAGCGGGTATCGGTCAGCACATCCACGGGCACCGCGAAGCGCTCCGCCCACGTTTCGATGTAGTTGCGCACGCGCCATTCGCCAGGCTCGGTGATCAGCACAGCGCTCGGGGCATGGCGGGTGCGAGCCCGCTCGACCGCATCGGTGATCGAGACCACGGGCGCCGCATCGTCAAGGCGCGTGTAGTCGACTTGCCAGCCTTCGCGTCGCAATTGCTCAGCGAAGTGACGCATGGCGGAAAAGACCAGCACCAACTTCTTTTTGTGGTGACGCACATAAGTGGCCTCGTCGTCGACCTCGGCCATCACGACCACATCGCGCGCGGGGTCGCCGGCCAACAGGCTCGCCAGCGATGGCGTCAGTTGATCGCCAAGCACCACGATCAACCGTGTGCCCGCTGCGGCGGACGCTTCGCCTGCGCCGTCAGGTTGGCGCGCCGCATCGCCTGTTTTGGCTTTGCTACTCATGCGCTTGGCCAACCCCGCCGGTCAGCGCTGGACCATTTTCGTTCGCTCCCCCTCGCGCGCTCCCGATCATGCCGCCGGCTCCCAGGTCAAGAAGTTGGCAATCAGCCGCAGCCCCAAACGCTGGCTCTTTTCCGGATGAAACTGCGTCCCGAACAGATTCTTGAAACCCACCGCTGCATGGACGATCCCGCCGTAGTCCGACGTCAGCAGCACAGCGCGCTCGTCCGTTCGTGGCTTGAGGTGAAACCCGTGCACGAAATACGCGTGATCGCCGTTCTCACCGGTGGCGAGACCGCGCAGGAGCGGATGCGCGGCGCCCGCCAACGTGGCCTGAAGCGTGTTCCAACCCATATGCGGAATCTTCAAGCTCGGATCATCCGGCTCAAGGGCCACGACGTCTCCGTCCAGCCAACCTAACCCGTCGTGCAAGCCGAACTCATGCCCGCGCGACGCCATCAGCTGCATGCCCACGCAGATGCCGAAAAACGGTTTCCCGTCTTGGAGCACATTGGCGTCGAGGCGCTCACGCAACCGCGGGTTGGCCTCAAGCCCGCGCTTGCAGTCAGCAAACGCACCTACGCCCGGCAGCACCACCCGATCGGCCCGGTCAAGATCATCGGGCTCGCCGCTCACCACGATGCGGGCCCCGACATCGGCTTGCGCGGCCGCGCGTTCGAAGGCCTTGGCCGCCGAATGCAAATTGCCCGACTGGTAGTCCACGATGACCACCGTCTCCCTCGGTTTGCTCAACGTCATTCTCCGCCAAGATGCGTGGGACGGCGACCGCGATAAGCGTGCTCGCTTGGCGCTTGCCCCGCGGCCTCAAGTTCATTCATCGCGTGTCTGCCCTCCTCACGGTGCCGGCCGTCAACTCAGGTCGATGATGTGAGGGCGACGTGATGATGATCGGGCCGCTGGGATGGCTGATGTTCGTTCAGCCAGGCGTCAAAGAACCGCCGTTCCGCGTCCAGACGATTTCGCGCCGTAACGACGCCCAGCTTGAGCCAACCTCCGCGTGCCAGTGACCAGCGCTGCAGTGTGTCGGCCTCTAAGCCGACCAGGACGTGCAACGCGCCGACAAGGACGAAGGTCAGCGCGGCGGGTATGCCGACAACGGTAAGTACCACCGCGATGCAAACAACAACGATGTAACCCGCCAAGACGAGCCACAGACCTTTGCTCGCGAGCCAAAACGGCGCGAGCAGTCCAGCAATGACGCTTTTCCCGTCGCGCACGAAGCGCAGCGCTTCAGCACGCGCACTCATATGATCTTCGGCCGTATCATCGGCCGTCGGTTGCTTGCCGTCCTCGCCGTCATCTGGTGGTGGCTCGTGCACCGTGTAGGTTTTCATCGGCTGATTGCCTTTCGCTCAGAGCGTTTGGGGAGGTGTCTTGCGCGGGGCCGTGCGCAGTCGGCGCCGGCGTAAGGCCAGAACGCCGAAAACTTGGAAGCTGGCGCGCTATCTCGTATCAAAGCTTGCCCTTCGTGGAGGGGATCGCATCGGCTTGACGCGGGTCAATGGCAATCGCATCGCCGAGCGCGCGTGCGGCAGCCTTGAACGTCGCTTCTGCGATGTGGTGGTTGTTGGCGCCGGCGAGCACCTGCGCGTGCAGGGTGAGGTTGGCGTTCGCCGTCAGCGCTTGGAAGAACTCGCGGACCAACTCGGTGTCGAACGTACCGATCTTGGGCGTAGAAAAGGCAACATCCCAACGCAGGAACGCGCGGCCTGACACGTCCAACGCAACGAGCACCAAGGTTTCATCCATCGCCAGATGGCAACTTGCATAGCGGCGGATGCCACGCCGCTCGCCAAGCGCACGATCGAGCGCCTGGCCGATCGCGATCCCGCAGTCTTCGACCGTGTGGTGGTCATCGATGTGCCGGTCGCCCTGCGCGCTCAGTGTCAGATCGATCAGGCTGTGACGTGCCAGTTGATGCAACATGTGGTCGAAGAAGCCGATGCCGGTATCCAGTTGGGCGTCACCACGACCATCGAGGTTGAGCGCAACCTCGATCTGCGTTTCGCGGGTGTTGCGCTTAAGGGAAGCGTTTCGGGTCACGCTAGAGAGGCTCCAGTGAGGGCGGGAACGGCGACTTTGCCGTTGCCGCGATTGCCAGGCTGATCGCGCACGTTATGCGGATAGGCGCACGCGCTTGACTTATCGATGGCGGCCCACGACATGCAAGGCCGCACGTGACATCTCTCCAGAACCCAAACAGCGATGGAGCTATCGTACACCGTTGGACCATAATTCCACATCATGGCACGGCACCACGATTTTGACGGTCCGCAAGGGCGGCCAAGTGGTGATCGCAGGCGATGGCCAGGTCAGCTTCGGCCAAACCGTTATGAAATCCAAAGCGCGCAAGGTGCGCCCGCTCGGCAAGGGCGATGTGATCGGCGGCTTTGCCGGCGCTACGGCCGACGCGTTCACCCTGTTTGAGCGGCTTGAAGGCAAGCTTGAGCAGTATCCTGGGCAGTTGACGCGCGCGTGCGTCGAGTTGGCCAAAGACTGGCGGACTGACCGCTACCTGCGTCGCCTTGAGGCCATGATGATCGTTGCCGATGCGCAGCGTTCTTTGGTGCTGACCGGGAACGGCGATGTGCTTGAGCCGGAGTTCGATTGTGCGGGCATCGGCTCGGGCGGCAACTACGCGCTCGCCGCAGCGCGCGCGCTGTTGGATAGTGCTTTGCCGGCCCGCGAAGTTGCTGAACGTGCGATGGCTATCGCCGCCGAAATCTGTGTTTACACGAACGATCAGCTCACGATCGAAACCCTCGACGCGCGAACCTAGACGTTGAGCGTGCTGTAGGCTTCTTACGAACCTGGAACGCCTTTGCGTGGCACGGTAGCAGAGAAGCCAAGCGTCCTGAGAGGGACGCTCGTTTCCACGTTTCATCCGCGCGCGAGCCGTAAACGGTACCATCGTCTGCGCTTTGCCGCAGGCTTCCCCGAACCCCATCAAAACGCTGAGCCCATGCCCGACTTTTCGCCCCGTGAAATCGTCTCTGAACTTGATCGTTTCATCATCGGCCAACACGACGCCAAGCGCGCGGTTGCGATCGCATTGCGCAACCGTTGGCGACGCCAGCAGTTGCTGGGCGCAATGCGTGAAGAGGTGCTGCCCAAGAACATCTTGATGATCGGCCCAACGGGGGTCGGCAAAACCGAGATCTCGCGACGGCTCGCCAAGCTTGCAGCAGCGCCGTTTCTGAAGGTGGAAGCGACGAAATTTACCGAGGTCGGCTACGTCGGCCGCGACGTCGATTCGATCATCCGCGATCTTGTCGAAGCGGGCATCGGGCTGACGCGCGACACCAAGCGCGAACAGGTGAAGGCGAAGGCGGAAAAGCTCGCCGAAGAACGTGTACTCGATGCGCTGGTTGGCGCAAGCGCGCAAGCCACCACCCGCGAAAGTTTCAGGACCAAGCTGCGCAACAACGAACTGAACGGCAAAGAGATCGAGATCGAAGTGACCGACACGAGCAATCCTCTGCAGGCGCTCGATATGCCTGGCATGCCCGGCAGTCAGGTTGGCATGATCAATCTGAGCGACATGCTTGGCAAAGCGCTTGGCGGACGGACCAAAACCAAGCGCATGACGGTCGAGGAAAGCCACGACATCCTGATCGCGCAAGAGAGCGATAAGCTGCTGGACCAGGACCAGATCATTCAAGAGGCGATCGACAACGTCGAAAACAACGGCATCGTCTTTCTCGATGAAATCGACAAGATCTGCCAGCGCTCCGACGGCGTGCGCGGGGGTGATGTTAGCCGCGAAGGCGTGCAACGCGACCTGCTGCCATTGATTGAAGGCACCACGGTTGCCACCAAACATGGGCCGGTCAAAACCGACCACATCTTGTTTATCGCGTCTGGCGCGTTTCACGTCTCCAAGCCGTCTGACCTGCTGCCTGAATTGCAAGGACGGCTTCCGATCCGCGTTGAATTGACGGCCCTCACGCGCGACGACTTCCGCCGGATCCTGACCGAGCCGGAGGCGAGTTTGATCAAGCAGTCGGTCGCGTTGTTGGCCACAGAACGCGTGACGCTCGACTTCACCGATGATGCCATCGACGCGTTGGCTGATATTGCGGTGACGGTGAACGACACGGTTGAGAACATCGGTGCGCGCCGCTTGCAGACAGTGATGGAGCGTGTGCTCGACGATATCTCGTTCGACGCGGCCGACCGCGCCGGGGAGACCCTGACGATCGATGCGCATTACGTACGTGAGCGGATGGAAGACCTCGCGCGCAATGCCGACCTCTCCAAGTTCGTTCTGTAACGAGCCGGGGCGAACCCCAGCGCTGAGCGCAAAGCGACGGCGCACGCGCGATGCGCTCCAGCGCCCGACCTGCATCAAACGCGTGGCCAGCGCGACAAGCCGTGCCACGACGCCCCTCATGCTGGCGCCTGGCTGCGGAGCGTTTCACCGCGGTAACTCAACGCTTCTGCAATATGGCCACGCGTCACGGTCTCGACCCCGTCAAGATCGGCAATGGTCCGCGCGACCCGCAGCGTGCGGTGGTAACCGCGCGCTGAAAGCCCAAGCTTCGAAGCGGCGGCCTGCAGCAGGTCAACACCGCCAGCGTCAGGCGTCGCGATTTCGGATAACCGATGGCCCGGGCAATCTGCATTGGTTCGCACACCTGGCGGCAGCCCCAACGTATCAAGCCGTGCAGCCTGTCGTTCGCGCGCCGCCACCACCCGCGCTGCAATCTGCGCACTCCCTTCGCTTGCGGCCGGCAACATCAGATCAGCGGGGGAGACGGCGGGGATCTCGATCTGCAAGTCGATCCGGTCCAACAATGGCCCTGACAGGCGCGCGGTGTAGCCGCTGGCGCATGACGGCCCGCGCCGACAGCTTTGTCCCGGAGCTGCATTGCCGCAGCGGCAAGGGTTGGCCGCCGCGATTAGCTGGAAGCGGGCGGGATAGGTTGTGCGGTGGTTCGCGCGTGCGATTACCGTTTCACCGGTCTCCAAGGGCTGGCGCAGCGCGTCGATCACTTGCGGGTTGAACTCCGGCAACTCATCGAGGAACAGCACACCTAAGTGCGCCATTGAAGCTTCGCCCGGACGCGGTTGCGAGCCACCACCGACCAGCGCCGCCATACTGGCTGAATGATGCGGCGCCCGGAACGGTCGCTCGGTGATCAGACGGCCTTGGCTGAGCGCCCCAGCGAGCGAGTGCATCATGGAGACCTCAAGCATCTCCGTCGCACTCAAGGCGGGCAGGATCGAAGGCAGGCGCGCGGCCAACATGGATTTCCCGGCCCCCGGTGGACCGATCATAAGCATATTGTGACCGCCGGCAGCCGCGATCTCCAACGCGCGCTTCGCGGTCTCCTGGCCGCGCACATCGCGCAGATCAAGATGCGAAGAGGAGCGTGCGACCGGCGCTGGCTCAGGCCGCCGCAAGACCTGCAAACCTTTGAAATGGTTGATTAACGTCAACAGGTGTTCGGGCGCCAGAAGCGGCAGTGCCTCGCCGGCCCACGCCGCCTCGCGCCCACAGGCGGCCGGGCAGATAAGCCCCTTATCCATGGCGTTCGCGCCCATTGCCGCAGGCAACGCCCCGACCACCGATCGGATCGCCCCGTCGAGCGCCAACTCACCGATGGCCGCATAACCTTCGATCGCATCTGGCGCAATTGCGCCCATCGCTGCCATCAACGCGAGCGCGATCGGCAAATCGAAGTGATTGCCCTCCTTGGGCAAATCGGCTGGGGAGAGGTTGACCGTGATGTGCTTCCACGGAAGCCCAAGGCCAATCGCATGCAGCGCGTTACGCACCCGCTCACGGCTTTCCGCCACCGCCTTGTCCGGCAAGCCGACCACTGCAAACGCGAACGCACCATCGGTGATGCGCACTTGGACGTCGACCGCGCGCGCCTCAATACCGATGAAACTCAGGCTCGCGATCCGGCCATACATGGTTACGCCCCTCACCTCTCGTGTCGCACCTCATCATCAGCCTCAGATCATGTCAAGAACATTTTAGGAACTTTCGGGCATTCATGGCGGCACGCGCGGGAATGCCACTGCGCTTTCCACAACGGTCGTCGCTGATCACGAGGGAGCGATTGGGCCAAACGCGCGAATCAGATTCGATTCGCACAAGATGACGCCCTCCCCTTTAGCGACATCGGCACGACGAGGCTTCGCTGCGAAAGCGCGGGCGTAACGCCATAGCCGGCAACCGTTTCCAACGAAGCCCGCCGCAACCATGAAGGTGTCAGGCAGCATGGCCAATTTCACCACGCACATCGCAGCTGGCACGCTGATCAGCGGCGCCCTCGCAACGCTGACGTTAGCGGCGGACGTGGTTGCGCCGGAGAACGTGATCGCCGTCGCCGCCGCCGGCATCCTCGGCTCCGTGATGCCCGACATCGACCTCAAGCAGTCGCGCGCCTCGCAGGCGTTTTTCGCCGGACTGGCATTGTTCATTTCGTTCGCGCTGCTGTTTTCGTTCGCGGAGAAGCTCTCAATCGCCGAACTCTGGATCGTATGGATCGGCAGTTACATCGGCATTCGCTACTGCGCGCATGCGCTATTCCATAGGATCTCGTACCATCGAGGGATCTTCCACTCGCTGCTTGCCGCGGTGTGGTTCGCGCTGATGACGGTGGTGATCTACCGCTACCTGCTGTTCCGGCATGAGGGCGTGGCGTGGCTGGCAGGCGGCTTCATGCTGATCGGCGTGCTCGTCCACCTGGCGCTCGATGAACTCTACAGCGTCGATGCGATGGGCGCGCGCGTGAAGCGGTCGTTCGGCACCGCGCTCAAGTTCATGGATCGGCGCAAACCGGTGCACTCCGCCCTGATGGGGATCGCGGTCGCGGGCACGCTCTTCATGGCCCCGCCCGCCACCGTGTTCGTCGAGGGCATCAGCTCGAAGGCGCTGTGGGTGGAGCTGCAGGACAAGCTGTTGCCGAAATCGAAGTGGTTCGGCGTTTGGGACGCGAAGCCCTGGGATGGGTTCGCATCGCCGGCGCAGGCGCAGGCGGGGGAGGGCGCCCAGCCCGCCAATGGCATCGTCGCACCGGTGCGCCGCCAGCGCCCGCCTGAGACGTTGCCGTCAGCGGATGGCTCACCGTAAAGTCAGCGACGGGCGGCGAGGCGTGCGTATTTGATTTGGTGCTTCGCACTTTGCGCCCGATGATCTTGACGCCCCCGCGCTCAATCAGCGTCAGGCTTAACCGACGCCTGTTGGCGCTGACGCCGGCAGCGTTGCGAACAATACTTTACCTCATCCCAGACCTTCGCCCACGCTTTGCGCCACGTGAACGGGCGCCCGCAGACCGCACACGTCTTCTGCGGGAGGTTGGCTTTCGCCTGCTTGTTTTGCCGTTTGGCCATCACATCCACGCAAAAATCAGAGCTTCAGATCAAGCTGGTCATCATCAGCGGCGCGCGCCTTACGGGCCTTGGTGGCGGCCGCCTTGGCCTTGCCCTTCGCGGGACGCTCGCCGCGGTTCTTAATGCCGCTCTTGCGGCTGCCGTGCTTGGTCTGAATGCGGTTGGCATCGTCGCGATAGCCGCCCTCACGCCGCACCGCGTAGATCTTGGTGCGCGCCTCGCGTGCGCTCTCTTGATGGTCGACGATGCGGTCTGGATAGGCGCGCCCGACAACGTCATCCGCCCCTTCCCACAACCAAGGCTCATGGATGAAGCGATCCGGCACCAGACCGAGTTCCGGTACCCAGTGGCGGACGAACGCGCCCTCCGGGTCCTGATCATAGCCCTGTTTGACGACGTTATAGACGCGCACCGTGTTGATGCCCGTGGTGCCAGATTGCATCTGCGTTTGCGGCCAGTGAATGCCCGGTTCGTAATCGGTGAATTGCCGCGCCAAGTGCATCCCCGTCGATCGCCAGGGAAGCCAAAGGTTGTAGCTCGCGAATGACATCAGCATTGCCCGCATGCGGAAATTCATCCAGCCGGTCGCATTCAACGCCCGCATGGTCGCATCGAAAAACGGGAAACCGGTCTCCCCGGCAGCCCAGGCATCAAGACGCGCCCGGTCGCTCACCTCAGTGCGCATGCCCTTATAGGCAGGGTGGAGGGCTGCAAACTCGATGCGGGGCTCATCTTCCAGCTTTTGCATGAAATGGCAGTGCCAGTGCAGACGACCGGAAAACGAGCGCATGGAGGCCCGCCAGCGCTTCACGTCGCTCGATTGCTGCGCCTCCGCCAAACCGCGCATGCGCTCATACAGCGTCTGGGCGATCTCGCGCATGGAAAGCGAGCCCCACGCAAGGTGCGGGGACAGGCGCGAGCACCCCTCAAAGCCGGTGATCGGGCTCGACATATCGCGGCGATAATCGATGCCGCGGTCGGCGAGGAAGCTCTCGAGCGTCTCGAGCGCGCGCGCGGTGCCACCTTGCTGGCGACCGGGGCAAAGATCGGCTTTGAGCCGCAAGACCTGCGCACTTGGCAGCGGGCCAACGTCGAAAGCGTCGCCGAGAGGGGGGAGAGCCCGCGGCGTCATGGTCAGCGGTTCGGCCATCAGCGCGTCCCATCGCTTGGCCCAGCCGTTGCGGTTTTTGAGGCCGCGCACCACGCCATCCTGGCGGATCTCGTGCCAGGGGATCGCATGCGCTGTGGTGAAGGCGGTGACCGCGCGATCACGCGCGAAGGTCCAGTCGTTGCCGGTTTCAGCATGCGACCAGAGCGCCGCGATGCCATGCTCTTCGTGCACCGCGGTCAGAATGTCGAGCGCATCACCGCACCGGACGATGAGCGGTTGGCCAAGCGCGCCGAGTTCATCGCGTAGACCGCTCAAGCATTCTGCGATGAACGCCCACTGCCGCGCCGATTGGTCAGGCTGTGCCCACCAGGCGGGCTCGGCGATGTAGAGCGGCAAAACGGCGCCACCCGTGGAGGCGGCCGCGGCGCAGGCTTGCGCAAGAGGCGCATGATCGCGCACCCGCAGATCGCGCTTGAACCACACCACGTGCAAGGGCGCTGAGTGGCCGGTCCGCGCAGTCTTGGGACGTGCCTGGGGGCGTGCCTGGGGACGTGCTTGCGCCGCGCTCCCACTTTGGCTGCGTTGATCCAGCGTCCGTTTCTTATCAGGCGCCCGTGTCTTATCCGGTGACCGCTTCTTCGTCGCGCTGCTCATCGCTGTTCGTGACTTCTCGTGCGCTTGATTCGGTTTCACCCGCGTGCCGGGGGCTTTGCGCCCTTGAAGATCATGCGGCGGAACAGGCGCGTCTCACCCTAACCTTCAGCGTATTTGCGCGCCGGTCGCCACGTCTCCATGGTCGCACGCGCGTACTGCGGCGGGACTTCGATCTTGGCACCCAACCGGTACGCCGCCCGCCACGGCCACCGCGGGTCATCCAGCATGCCGCGGGCCAGCGCGACGAAGTCGGCTTGCTCATCGGCGATCACAGCTTCAGCTTCCGCCGCTTCTGTAATCAGCCCGACCGCCATCACCGGCATGCGTAGCGCCGCCTTCAACTGCGCGGCGAGCGGCACTTGATAGAGTGGCCCGACGGGGATCGTCGCATCGAGCACGATCCCGCCCGATGAGACATCAAGGAAATCGCAGCCGCGGCGTTCCAGTTCCTGGGCAAACGCGATCGATTGCGTCACATCCCAGCCGCCCTCAACCCAGTCTGTGGCTGAAATCCGCATACCCAGCGCGCGCTCGCGCGGCCACACCTCACGCACCGCTTCGAACACCTCCAACGGGAACGCCATGCGGTTTTCGAGCGGCCCGCCGTAACGGTCGTTGCGCTTGTTGGCGAGCGGCGAAAGGAATTGATGCAACAGATAGCCGTGCGCGCCATGCAATTCAGCCGCATCGAAGCCGATCCGCGCGGCACGCACAGCGGCATCGACGAAGTCCTGCTTCAAGCTCGCAAGCGCCGCGTCATCGAGGGCGACGGGCGTGGTCCACCCCTCCGCAAGGGCCACCGCTGACGATGAAAATGTTTGCCAACCGCTCGGGTCTTCAGGCGGGATCGACGTGCCGCCTTCCCAGGGGACACGCGCTGACGCCTTGCGGCCTGCCGCCGCCAGCTGGATCGCGAACTTCGTGCCCGGTACGCCCCAGCGGCGCAGCGCGGGCAGGATATCCGCGAAGGCCGCTTCTTGCGCGTCGTTGCACAAGGCGGGACAGTGCGGCGTGATGCGCTGGTCCAGATTGACGCCTGTCGCTTCGATGAACACGAGGCCGGCACCGGACATCGCCATCGAACCCAGGTGCATGCGGTGCCAGTCGTTGGGGATGCCGTCATCCGCCGAGTACTGGCACATGGGCGAGACCACGATGCGGTTCGGCAAGGTCAGACCGCCTAAGCTGTGCGGCGTGAAAAGCTGAGCGCTCATGGTGAAACCTCTCTTTGCGATGTTGGGCAGATGTTCGAGCGATCGCTGTCCGCGCGCAAGCGACACCGCGGCTGCGGCCGCATGCCGGTTCGCCATGCACACGGATTTGATCGTTCAAACGGTCAAGGCGGCGTTCCGCTGTTAACCCACAGTTGCCCTGCCGGCACAAGGCCGGGGGCCAGCCCGCCGCAGGCGCAAAACAGAGTCCGCCGCAGGCGAAAACAGAGTCCGCGGCAGGCGCACAACAGGGTCAGCCGCGGGCGGAAATCAAAGACCGCCACGCGCTCAAAGAGATGTGAGGCGCTAGCTTTAGCCTTGCCGTCAAATGGCAAAGTCGGCACGGTGCCGCGCGATCAGCCCGACAACCCGAGACCCGCAAGAGGCCCCCATGACCATCCAAGTCTTCGATCTCGCTGGCGCGCAGGACGCCATGCGTTTTTCCCCCTATTGCTGGCGCACGAAAACGGCGCTGACGGTGAAGGGCCTCGACTTTGAAGCGCTGCCCTGGCGGTTCGTGGAGAAGGACAAGATCGCACCTTCAAACCAACCGCGCGTGCCGGTGATTGTCGACGGTGAGCGCTACGTCCATGATAGCTGGGACATCGCCGTCTACCTCGATGAGGCCTATCCCGATAAGCCCACGCTGATGGACGGCCCCGATGGCCGCAACGCCGCGATGTTCGTGTCGCACTGGTGCGATGCGACGCTGCTGCCGGCGATCCGCCCGCTCGCGGTCCTGCCTGTGTTCGGCGTGCTCCACGACATGGACAAGGACTATTTCCGTGAGAGCCGCGAAAAGGCGCTCGGCTGCCGTCTTGAAGACGTGTGCGCCGATGAAGCGCAGGCGCGCAAGGACCTGTTGGGCGCGGTCAAGCCGCTCGACCGGCTGTTCCAGACCGCCACCTTCATGGGCGGCGATAAACCGAACTACGCCGACTGCATCGTGTTCGGCTCCCTCATGTGGCTTCACGTTGTGGGGCGCGAACCGGCACTTGATCCGGCCACGCCCGCCGGTGGTTGGTTTGAGCGCATGCTCGACCTTGGCGATGGGCACGCCCGGCGTGCGCCGACCGCACGCGACTAGAGCAACGGGCGCAAAGTACGAATCATCGGGCCGAACACTCACGCCTCGCCTTTGCGCCCAAAGTTGCTCTGCACTTTAAGATGAGATCATCTTTGGTCGATTGGTCGGGCTCACCTGTGGTGATCCCGATAAATCGCCCGATGATCTAGGAGGCGCGATCTGCGTATTTGAGCGCACGTTGCGCAACGAAGATCGCACAGGCGACCACCGATGGACTGGAAGCCGGGCCACGGTTGCCTTAAGTAGCCCTCATGACAGAAACGAAACCTCCTCGGGCGCGTGTGCCGCGCGACGCGCGCCCGGACGAAAATGCACGCGCTGCATCGGCCGATCTCGCGCAGCTTGGCGCGATGGGCAAAGCCTTTTCGATCCTGGAGACCATCGCGCATGCCGGCGCGCCCATGACGATGGCGGAACTGGTGCGGGCCTCCGGTTTGACCAAGCCGACCGCGCACCGGATCACGGCCACCTTGATGGACATGGGCTTCATCGAGCGTGATCAGTTGGAGCGCGGCTTCGTTGAGGGCCCGCGGCTGGTGGACCTCTCGCTGCGAACGCTCGCGATGGCGGCCCCGCGCAACACGCGTCACGCCGTGCTGCGGTCAGTTTCAGATCACACCGGCGAGACGTGCAACTTCGGCATCCTGTCAGGCGCTGAAGTCATCTATCTTGATCGTGTTGAGAGCAAATGGCCGCTGGGCCTGCGCTTTGAGGCGGGCAGCCGTGTCCCGGCGCACTGTACGGCGCTCGGCAAGCTGCTGATTTCGCAACTCCCCGCCCGCGATCGCCGCAACATCATCGCGACCATGCCCCTGGCACGCCATACCAGCCGGACGATCACAGACCCAGAGCACCTCGCCGCCATCATCGAAGAGGTCCGCCAGGCCAAGATCGGGACCGACAACGAAGAATTTATCGACGGCGTGGTTTGCGTGTCGGTGCTGGTGCGCCTTAACGGCTCGCAGGTGGTGGGTGGCATCGCAGTTTCAGCGCCCGAAGCCCGCACCAGCCTCGCCAAGTTGAAAGAATACGTGCCGATGATGCAGCACGCCGCGGACCGCCTCGGCGATACGTTCTCTTATAGCGAAGGCGACAAAACACCTGCGACAGGTGACGCGGGGTCTTGAGCCCTGCCGGTTAACCGCTTACGTCAAGGCCACCATTCAATCGCATCGCACGCTACGCCCCAGCCGAACGGCGCCGGCCGCTTGCCAACCGGGCACGCATCGAGGCCATCGCCACGCGCCCTCGCGGCCCTCATCATCCCGCCTCGCCGCTCTTGGAGAGAAACGCCCGCAGCCCGGGCGCTCGACCGACAGACTTCTTGAAGCCCAACCGCACCGCACACCCGTTAGCATGGCGCCCGTTCTTTAACGTCCCCACAGTCCTTCGCTTCTCCCTTCCTTAAGTCTCTCACAAAGGCGTCACCCATGATCATCGTCCTCATGCTGATCGCGGGCCTCGTGCTCCTTGCCGTGGGCGGCGAGGCGCTTGTGAGGGGGGCGACCGGCATCGGGCGGAAACTGGGGCTCTCGCCGATTTTCGTCGGCATGGTGATCGTCGGGTTTGGCACGTCCGTGCCGGAACTTGCCGTCAGCATCGAAGCGGTGTTGTGGAGCGCGCCCGGCATTGCCGTTGGTAACGTCGCCGGCTCGAACGTCGCCAACATCCTGCTGATCCTTGGCACCGCCGCGTTGATCCAGCCGATCGCGACGCCTGGCAGCCGCATCTGGCAGGACGGCTCCATCCTGGTCGCCGTCAGCCTGATCGTCCCGTTGCTTGGCATGCAGGACGTGATCCCGCGTTGGCAGGGTTTCGTCATGCTGGGCCTTTTGGCGGGTTTCCTTTGGATGGAGTTCGCGCAATCACGCCAGCGCACGCCGGCACCGGTTGTATCGGGCGCGGGCGCGGGCGGCGGCGAACGCACGATGACCGGCAGCGGTGACCCCGCACTGGCCGGCAACAACGATAGCGTTGCAGATGACGATGAAGATGATTTTCCCGCCATCGAGAACGGTGCGCTTGCGGCCCTCGTCACGGTCATAGGCATCGGCGCGGTTGTCCTGGGCGCCCAACTGATCGTCACCGGTGGCGCAGAAGCCGCCCGCGCCTTCGGCGTCTCGGAAAGCTTCATCGGGCTGTCCGTGGTGGCGCTCGGCACATCTTTGCCGGAGCTGGCGGGCGCCGGCGCGGCCGCCTTCCGCGGTCAGTCCGCTCTGGCCTATGGCAACGTGGTCGGCTCTTGCATTTTTAACATCTTATGCATCCTGGCGGCCGCCATCGCGGTTGGCCCCCTGACGATCCCGGCCGAGGTGGTGCGCTACGATTCGCTGGTGATGGTCGGATCGGCGCTGCTGATGCTGCTGTTGCTCTCGACCGGCAAGCGGCTGAGCCGGCCCGAAGCCTGTTTGATGCTCGCGCTCTACGTCGGCTACATCGCGGCGCGTTACGCGCAGATGCCGGGCGCGGCGGGTTAACATCGGACGTCGGAGTTTTGGCAACGCGCCCACGCCATCACGCGCGCGAAGCCACAGCCGCGCCGCAACTGCATCATCGCGGCATGTCACAAGGTTGCACCGGCCCCTAACCTTGGGCTAACGCGGACGCTATGGATCATAGCCCCGCCAACGAAACCGCGGTTCTGAGTGCCCCTCACGGGAGCCTACGCGACCGCTACGACGTCATCATCATCGGGTCAGGCTACGGCGGCGGCGTTTCGGCCGCGCGCCTTGCCCGTGCCGGCAAGCGCGTTTGCGTCATCGAGCGTGGCCGCGAGTACCCGACCGGCACATTTCCCGCCCGCTTCCCCGAATTGCGTCAATCGTTTCAGGTTACGTCGAAACGCGTGAAAACCGGGTCCGATAGCGCGCTGTACGACATCCGGCTTGGCGACGATATGCACGTGCTCGTCGGGCGCGGACTGGGCGG
>JBCBJZ010000073.1:0-17469 GCA_038522635.1 Pseudomonadota bacterium
GCGGAAAAACGGGCGGGCGGTTAAGGCGGGTGAGCTTGGCGGGCAGCGGTTTAAGGCAGCGTTCGTCGCGAGCTTGAACGCGGTACGACTTTCAAAGGGGATGAGAGCGCGCGACACCCGCTTGCGGTATGCGGGAGCACGCTGGATGGAGATGAAGAACGATGGCTGACGGGCACACCAAGAACCACGATTATCACTTGGTCAATCCGAGCCCCTGGCCGGTGGTCGGCTCCCTGGCGGCCTTCGTGCTGGCGATCGGCGCCATCGCCTGGATGCGCACCCAGTCGGATGGCACTGGCGGCATCTTCGGCATCACCGGCAGCTGGCTGTTTGGTGTCGGCATGATGGCGGTCCTCTTCACCATGTTCATGTGGTGGCGCGATGTGATCCGCGAGGCCCACGCAGGTGATCACACCCCGGTGGTGCAGATCCACTTGCGCTACGGGATGATCTTGTTCATCGCGTCAGAGGTGATGTTCTTCGTCGCCTGGTTCTGGGCCTACTTCGATGTGGCGCTGTTCCCCGGCGACAGCACGCTTTACGCGCGCGAGGCGCTGACCGGCGGGCAATTCCCACCCAAAGAGTCACAGAACTTCAAGCACACCTTCGATCCCTGGGGTCTGCCGATCGTCAACACCTTCATCCTGCTGCTGTCGGGAACGACGGTCACCTGGGCGCACCACGCGCTGCTCGAAGGCGACCGCAAAGGCTTGATCTGGGGCCTCGCGTCGACGGTAGCGTTGGGGCTGATCTTCACCGCGCTGCAAGCCTTCGAATACGGCCACGCCGCGTTCGGGTTTTCGAACCACATTTACGGCGCCACCTTCTTCATGGCGACCGGGTTCCACGGCTTCCACGTGATCATCGGCACGATCTTCCTGGCGATCTGCCTGGTGCGGGCCCTGGCCGGGCACTTCTCGGAAAAGCAGCACTTCGGCTTTGAAGCGGCAGCCTGGTACTGGCACTTTGTCGATGTTGTCTGGCTATTCCTGTTCGCGGCCATCTACGTGTGGGGCGCGTGACACTGAGCGGCGCTTGGCGGCAGCCGACGGCGGTAATCGAGTGCGAGTGACGCGCGGCGCCGATGCGGCGAACGTGCAGCGCGTAATGGTCGAGACGCAACGGTGGTTGGAGCGTAACAGGGGGCGGACATGAGCAAAGCCTCACGAGCCTCACAAGCCTCACAAGCCTCCTCACGCCGGACGGGCCAGGGACGAGAGACGGGCCAGGAGACAGGCCGGGAGCCAGATCAGGCGCAACGCCGTGGGCGCGGCGTTTGGGTCCTGACCATCGCTGCGTTGACCGCCTTCGCGATCCTCGTGACGCTCGGCACCTGGCAGTTGCAGCGACTGGCCTGGAAGGAAGACCTTATCGCGCGTCTTGAAGCGGGCGCGCGTGCCGATCCCGTGGACGTCGCAGCGATCGCCAAGCGTTTGCAAAATGGCGAGAAACTTGAGGATGTCCGCTTCCGCCCGGTGAGCGTCGCGGGCACCTTCGACCACGCGCGTGAATTCCATGTCTGGGCTGGCACTTCAAAGGGCGGGCCCGCCTGGCAGGTCGTGACGCCGCTACGGTTGGTGACGGCATTGCCCGGCCGCAAACGCTACGACACACGTTACGTGCTGGTGATCCGCGGGGTGGTGCCCGAACGGGCCAAAGCGGCGCAGCAGCGTGCGGGCGGCCAACCCCAAGGCCCGCAGCAGATCGTGGGACGCGTGAGGCTCGGCGCGCCCGGGTCGATGTTTGCGCCGGCGCCCTCGCAAACCCGCAACCGCTGGTTCCGGCTCGACATCGCCGGCATGCGCCGCGCCATCGCCACAGCCTTCGTCGAAGGTTCGGCGTCGGGCACGCCCGATGAAGCGATCATGCTAACGCTGCCGTTCTTCATCGAAGCCTATCAAGCCTCACCGGGCACCGGCGCGCCGAAGCCGCGGTTGAGCGGCATCAACCTGCGCAACCGCCACTTCAGTTACGCCCTCACTTGGTATGGGCTTGCCGCGACCTTGCTCGCGATCTACGCGCTGATGGTGCACGCACGTTTGCGCCGGACCGCCAACGCTTGACGCGGCAAAACGCTTGCGTACAGGTGCGAGCCGCAGGCGCGTTATGGGGGCGAGATCCCCCCAAGAGAGGCAAGGCGTTGCCGCGTTCACGTGCCACGTGCGATGACGTTCAGACCTTCCTGGCAGCCGGGGTTAGCCATGCACTACGTCTCCACG
This sequence comes from Pseudomonadota bacterium, assembly GCA_038522635.1. Taxonomy (GTDB): domain Bacteria; phylum Pseudomonadota; class Alphaproteobacteria; order Rhizobiales; family Hyphomicrobiaceae; genus JBCBJZ01. Next base: position 2,220 of record JBCBJZ010000073.1, read on the forward strand.
CGCGGGCGCGCACCGGAGCTCACCTTCAACGAGGTCCTGCTGACGGGCTTGGCGCGCGACGGTGGTCTTTACGTCCCCAAAACGTGGCCGCAGCTCGATGCTACGACCATCGCAAGCTTCGCCGGTCAGCCCTACCACCAGGTCGCTTCGCAGGTGATGGCGCCCTTCATCGGCGATGCTTTGCCGCGCGAGGCCCTCGACGAGATCGCGCGTGATGCTTACGCGCGTTTCACTCATCCGGCCGTGGCACCGCTGGTGCAGGTCGCGGCTGACCATTGGATGCTTGAACTCTTCCATGGTCCCACGCTCGCGTTCAAAGACGTGGCGATGCAGGTGCTCGCCCCCCTGATGGACCGGGCGCTGCAAGCCCGCAACGCGCGTGCGACCATCGTCGGCGCCACCTCCGGGGACACCGGCGGTGCAGCGATCGAGGCGTTCCGTGGCCGTGATGCGATCGATATCTTCATCCTCTTCCCGGAAGGCCGGGTGAGCGACGTGCAGCGTCGCCAGATGACGACGCTTGCCGATGCCAATGTGCATGCGATCGCCTTGCAAGGCACATTCGATGATTGCCAGGCTTGCGTGAAGGCGTTGTTCAACGATCTGGCGTTTCGCGATCGGGTGGGGCTGGCCGGCGTCAATTCGATCAACTGGGCGCGCATCATGGCGCAGGTGGTCTACTACTTCACCGCCGCAACGGCGCTTGGTGCGCCGGCCCGCACGATCGATGTCACGGTTCCCACTGGCAATTTCGGCGACATCTTCGCGGCCTACGTCGCCAAGCGCATGGGGCTGCCGCTCGGGCGTCTGGTGGTGGCAACCAACGTCAACGACATCCTGGTGCGGGCGTTGGCGCACGGTCGTTATGAGACGGCCGACGTGCAGGCGACGACGAGCCCGTCGATGGACATCCAGGTCTCGTCCAACTTCGAGCGTTTGATGTTTGAGACCGGTGCGCGTGACGGTGAAGGTGTTGCACGCGCGATGGACGCGTTGAAGCAGAGCGGCGCCTTCATGTTAGATGACGCCATGGTGCGGGCCATGCGCGAAGATTTCACCGCCGGGCGTGCCGATGAAGCGGAGACCGCGGCCATGATCCAGCGCATGCACGAGGAGACGGGGCACGTCGTTGATCCCCATACCGCGATCGGCCTGCACGTTGCGCAAGCGCACCGCAGCGCCAACCCGATGGTGACGCTCGCGACGGCGCATGCCGCAAAGTTTCCCGCCGCGATCGAGGCTACCTTGGGCTTCGCGCCACCGCCGCCGCCGCAAGTCGTCGCGCAGGCGCAACGGCCGGAGCGGGCGCAGGTGCTGGCGAACGATGTGACGCGCGTCGCTGCCTTCATCGAAGAGCACACACGCGCATGCGAGGTGAGCGCATGAGTGCCGCGGGGCAACGCTCCACGCTCTCAAACGGCATCCGCGTGGTGAGCGTGGCGATGGCGCACGTGGAGACGGTGGCGCTTGGCGTCTGGATCAAGTGCGGTGCGCGCCATGAACCGGCCCACCTCAACGGCATGTCGCACCTGCTCGAACACATGGCCTTCAAGGGCACGACAACGCGGTCAGCCCGCGAGATCGCTGAGACGATCGAGCAGGTTGGCGGCGAGTTGAATGCGGCCACATCGCTGGAGATGACCGCCTATTACGCGCGCGTGCTGAAGGCCGATACGGGTTTAGCGCTGACGCTGCTCGCCGACATCCTGCGCCATGCGGTACACGATGAAGAGGAACTGGCGCTTGAGCGCGATGTGATTTTGCAGGAAATCGCTGCGACGCGGGATGTGCCGGACGAGATCGCGTTTGATCTGCTGCAGGAGGCGAGCTTCCCCGATCAGGCGATCGGCCGGCCGGTGTTGGGTACGCCGCAAACCATCGGCGCATTTGCGCGTAGCGATGTGCAAGCGTTTCAGCAGCGCGAATACCGCCCCGAGCGTATCGTGATTTCGGCCGCCGGCGCGATAGACCACGACGCGCTTGTGAAGCAGGCCGAAGCGTTGTTCGGAGATTGGCCTGAGGGGGATGCGGCCGACGCGCAGGCGCGCGATACGACACCGCCCCGCTTTCAAGGCGGCGCGGTCAGTTCAACCCGCCCCTTCGAACAGGCCCACCTGTTGATGGCCTGCGAGGGGCGACCGGTCCTTCATAAGGACTTCTACGCGGCGTTGATTTTCGCCAACCTGTTCGGCGGCGGGATGTCGTCGCGGCTGTTCCAGGAAGTGCGCGAAAAGCGTGGTCTTTGCTATTCGATCTACGCTTCGCACTGGGGTCTGGCGGATACCGGCATGATGACCATCCATGCAGCCTGCGCCGCCGCCAGCCTCGACCCACTCGCTGAAGTGATCGTGACGGAGTGGCGCGACCTGGCGCGTGAGGGCCCTAAGGCGCGTGAGTTGGAACGCTCAAAGGCTCAATTCAAAGCCGGTCTTATGATGGGGCTTGAGAGTTGTGCTGCGCGCGCGGAGCAGATGGCGCGGCAAACGATGATCCTCGATCGCCTTGTTGGCAGTGAGGAACTCATCGGTAAAATCGATGCCGTGCGGGCCAACGATGTGCGCGATGTTGCTGCGCACTTGCTGGACACTGCGCCAGCGACGGTGACGGTGGTTGGCGCGGGCGAAGCATCCGCTGAGCATGCGCGTTCAGCTTACGCCCGGCTTGGCGGTGGCGGTGTCGGTTCGGGTCTGTGAGGGCAGGGTCCACAACGATCTGTGGACAAAATGAGCTGGCGAGCACAAGTCTGCGCAGACGGTTCGAGCGCCGATTTTCGTGAGCAAACGCGCTGCCGCAGGTGCATGACCGACCGGCTCTGAGTATGAAGGCAAGGGCTGAAACAGGACGTTACGATGGCCTTTTTGCGTGTCCCTTCCGGCCCAGATCCTCTGCAAGGCTTGCGCGGCAACGGCGTCTGGCTGCGTCAACCGGTCAGCGCGGATTACGCCGCATGGGCGCAACTACGCCAAGCATCCCGCGACCACCTCACGCCTTTTGAGCCGCAATGGTCCGGTGATGAACTCACCCGCGCCGCATTTCGCTGGCGAATCCGGCATTCTCAGCGCGACATGCGGGATGACCGTGGCTATGCCTTTTTCATCTTTCGTCAGTCCGATAGCGCTTTGCTGGGCGGGGTGACGTTGTCGAACGTGCGCCGCGGTGTGACGCAGTGCGGCTCGCTCGGGTATTGGATCGGTGCGCCTTACGCTGGCCGTGGTTTCATGACACACGCGCTGCGTACGTTGTTGCTATTCGTTTTCGATGAACTGCGTTTGCACCGGGTGGAAGCGGCCTGCCTGCCGGAGAACGCGGCATCCATCAGGGTGCTGGAAAAGGCTGGGTTTGCACGCGAAGGCGTTGCCCGTCGGTATTTGAAGATCAACGGGGAGTGGCGCGATCACGTGCTGTTCGCCCTGCTTGAGGATGATGAGCGACCGTGAGGCACTGGCTTGCGCCCATCGACCGTACGCTGGCTGAGCGAGCCACCGGCTTGACAGGCGCTGGCGTGCGTCTGGCCGCGCTCGCCTTGTGCGTGCTCGCCATGCTCGTGTGTGTTGCACCGTCCGCGCAGGCCCTGGAACCCGTGCAAGTCCAAGCCACCGACGCCCGCATTGCACTCACGGCGAAAGGCGTCATCTACGAAAACCGGGGTGATCGCCTGCAGGTGCGCACCGCCGCCGGTCCCAATGTCATTTCCGCGCGCATGGTGGTGAAGGCCAAACGGCTTGGCTCTAACCCGCGCTGGCTCGTTTTCGCGCTGCGCAACCCCTCGGATGCCACGGTGCACCGCTGGCTGACGGCCTCACGCTATTCGATCGTGGGGTCGGGCGCGATTTGGCCGAACCTTGATACGCGCCGCATCGAAGCGGTGACGCCGTCCGTCGGCTTCGTGCCCGAGCGCGTCAAAAGCGATACGGCCGACATTTTCCGCATCACGCTGGCGCCGCGCGAAACGGTCACGTTCGTGGTGGAGTTGGCCCGCGACCGGCTGGCGGATGCCAAACGCAACGCGACCGTCCCGCAAATCTACTTGTGGGATGCGCTGACGTTCGAGCAGCAAAGCCGCGACAGCCAGCTCATGAAAGGCATCCTGCTCGGGATCGCCTGCGTGCTTGGCATCTTTCTGACGGCCATTTTCGTGGCCAACCACAAGGTGATCTTCCCCGTCGCCGCGCTCGTCTCGTGGTGCGTGCTCGCCTACCTGTGCGTGGACTTCGGCTTCTGGCACAAGCTGCTGCAACTCAGCGTTGATGATAACGCGATGTACCGTGCGGCGACCGAGGCCGCGGTCGCGGCGAGTTTGGTGATTTTCCTGTACGCGTTTTTGCGCTTGCAGCTCTGGAACGGTTTTGTGCGGATGCTGTTCGCGGTGTGGATCGCGGCACAGCTCGGCCTCGTGTTCGCAGCCATCATCGATCCGCGCCTGGCGGCAACGTTTGCACGGCTTTCGTATCCGTTGATCGGTGGCGTTGGGCTTTTGCTGGCGGGCTATCTTGCGCTGCGCAACCAGGATCGCGGCTTGGCGCTGTTGCCAGCCTGGCTGCCGTTCACGGCGTGGATTTTCGGCGCTGCGATGGTGGTGCAGGGGCGCTTGCACGGGCCCGTGGTCGAGCAGGCGATGGTCGGCGGCCTCGTGCTGTTCCTTCTGCTGCTGGGCTTCATCGTGACGCAGTTCGCGTTTCGCGCGCTTGAGCCGGTTCACGGGGCCGCACCCAGCCAACTGCAGGTCCGCTCGCTCGCCATCGATGGTGCGGGCGCGGCCGTTTGGGAGTGGAGTGCGCGTCGCGATGAAGTGAAAGTCAGCCCTGTCATCGAGGCAGCGCTTGGTCTGACGTCGGGCGATCTGTCTGCGAAGACCGATGATTTCTTGCGGCACATGCATGCGGCCGACCGCGACCGTTTCCGTTTGAACCTGATGACGGCGCGTGAGCGGCCGAACGAGCACATGCGGATCAACTTCCGCCTGCGTCATGCCGACAACTCGTACCGCTGGTTCGAGCTTGAGGCCGCCGGGTTGCCCACGCCTGACCATCGCTCACAGCGCTGCGTGGGCCTGTTGCGCGAGACAACGGATACCAAGCGCGCGCAAGAACGGTTGATGCACGACGCGGTGCATGATGCGCTGACGGGCTGTCCGAACCGCGAACTCTTTATCGATCGCCTCAAAGTGGCGGTGACGCGCGCGGGCTCTGAAACGTTGGTCCGCCCGGCGCTCCTGTTCATCGACATCGACAAGTTCAAGAGCGTGAACAGTTCGTTCGGCTTGATCGTTGGCGACAGCATCCTGCTGACGATCGCGCGGCGGCTTGCTCACCATATTGGCGCACAAGACACCTTAGCGCGCGTGGGTGGCGATCAGTTCGCTGTGCTCATCCCGGCCGACCAGCCGTTGCATACCTTGAACGCGATCGCGGACCGCATGCGCGGCGCGCTGCGCGCACCCATCCGCATTGCAGGCCAGGAGATCGTGCTGACGGTCTCGATCGGGATTGCGAAGTACGATCCCGCGCTTGGCACGGAGCAAGATCTGCTGCGCGATGCGGAAACTGCGATGTATCGCGCCAAGAGCGAGGGCAGCGACCGCATCGAAGTGTTCCAGCCCACGATGCGCTCGCAAAAGGATGATCGTGTGGCGATCGAGAGTGACCTGCGTCGCGCCATCGAACGCGGTCAGCTCAAGCTGCTGTTTCAACCGATCATCTCTTACCCGACCGAAGAGCTTGTGGGCTTTGAAGCGCTTGTGCGCTGGCAGCATCCGCGCCTGGGACCCCTCAACCCGATCGACTTCATCCCGGTTGCGGAAGAGACCGATCTGATCGTCAAGCTCGGCTCGTTCGTGCTGAGCCGGGCCGTCGCGGAGGCGGCGCAGTGGCACAAGACGCTACCGCGCGAGGACGCGCAGATTTTTGTCAGCGTCAATGTCTCAAGCCGGCAGCTTTTCCGTCAGGATCTGATCCAGGAAGTGAAGCACATCCTGGGTAAGGCAATCATCCCGGCCGAGGCGCTACGGCTTGAGATCACCGAATCGCTGGTGATGGACAACCCCGAGCAGGCGACGCAAATGCTCGATCTGCTGCGCGATGCGGGGGCGGGGTTGTCGCTTGATGATTTCGGGACTGGCTATTCTTCGCTTTCGTATCTGCAGCGCTTTCCCTTCGACACGATCAAGATCGATCGCGCGCTCGTGCAGGGCAGCGGCGAAGAGGGGCCGGAGCCGGTCATCGTGCGTTCGATCGTGGCGATGGCGCAGGAACTCGATATGGACGTGGTCGCGGAGGGCGTGGAGACGTCGGAGGATGCAGCTTTCCTGCGTTCGATCGGCTGTGGTTACGCGCAGGGCTATTATTACGGCGAGCCGATGCCGGCGAAGGAAGCGCAGAACCTGCTGCGCATGATCGCCAAGTCGGAGCGCAAGTTGCTCGGCAGCGGCCTGTTTTGGACGCGCGACAAGGACAAGCAGAAGGCGAAGGCGAAGGAGCAGGCGGCAACGCCCGCCGCGATCCCCGGGCCGCCACCGGCGCCTGCTAGCGCTCCGCCTCCAGGTGGGGGCGCAACGGCGGCGTCCGTTGCAACGCTGAGCGCCGGTGCGGAAGCCGGATCAGCCTTGCGCGCTGCCAACGGTGGGCCTCAGGTGGGCGCGCCATCGCAAGCGTCTTTGCCATCGCAAGCGCCTGTTGCCGATGGCAGTGGTGCGCCAAGGCCGCCGAGCGGGGAACGTGAAAGCGAGACAACCGGCACATCGGGCAACGCGATGCGCAACCTTGCCGCTGCCGCAGGTTCAGCGGTGAGCGGGATCACGGGCCGGCTGAGCCCTGCTAAAGACAAAGGCAACGCGTCAGCGTCGAATGGCAGCGCGCTGCGCGCGAACGGCACGGGGACAGGCGTGGGCACGGGCGCTGGCGCCGAAAGGCCGAACGGTTCCGCGCCACCGCCGGTGGTGACGGCAGCGCCGCCCGCGGGTTCGCAGGCTATGGCGCCGGACGATGCGCGTGGACCTGGTGCCGAGGCGATGCATACTGGCGCTCCCCTTGCGGCACCTGCTCTTGCCAGGGCGAGCGCGACTAACGCCGGTGCGAGGTCCGCAGTTGGTGCCTCAACATCGCTCGTCACGGGGCCAACCACACCTTTGACGGCCCCGTCTTCTCCCCAGCCTCAGCCGGAGCCCCATCGCCCCAGTCCTGGGCCCACGGCGCCCGCCCCGCCGACGGTCAGCGCCGATGCGAGACCCGGTGAACAAACCGCACCGCCACCGCCGACATCGGCTCCGATGGCCATGCCGCATCCCCCTTTAGCCACGCAGGCCGGCGTGTCCGCGCGCGAACAGGGCGGGCGCGCTACACCAGCAGACCCGCGCGATGTCAGCGCGAAAGCTGCGGCGCATGCCTCCATGAAGCCGGACGCTGGGGCGAACGGTTCGCCGCGCACGGTAAGCGCGCCGCCCCATCCAGTCGCCGCACCACCTCCGATCGCACCGCAGGCCAACGCCAGTGGGGGCGATCAGCCGACCTCGCAAGGTCGGGGTGTGCCGGACGCGTCAGCCACCTCGTCGCCGTCGTCATCGCCGTCGTCGACGCCACGCACATCGCCTCCAGCACAGCCGGTTGGCGCATCGCCGTCACGTAGCCCCGACGCGGCCAGCGTGACTGCGGCCACGGGCGAACCGCCTCAGCCTCAACCCCACCGTCAGACTGAGCAGCCGCGTGTGGCGCACCCGCCAGAACCGACGTTCCAACCGTCCAGCCTTTCGACATCGGCCCCTTCGGCCCCGGTCGCAGCTCCGGCCCCTTCGGCACCGGTTACGGCTCCGCCACAGGCCGACTCGCCCTTCGCCGATCAACTGCGTCTGATCGCGGAGCAGGACCGTCAGCAGCGCCTCGCAAGCGCAGGCCCACGCGGTGCCGCCGTCGCAACGGACGCACCGGCGCTGCCTCCGGCCTCGGCGGCCAACGGCGGGACGAACCCGCAGCCGAGCGCGCCCTTCACTGCAAGTGCGGCGGGACAGGTTCCAGCAACTCAGCCGCCGTCCTCCGCCAGCGATGGTGGCATTCCGCCAAGCCCGCCTTCGCCGGCGTCAGTGTCCTCGCCGGCCGTGCCGCCAGGGCCCCCCGTGCCGCCGGCCGCTCGCGCGACGCCAGGTCCTGAAGAGACAGCGCATCGAGCCCGACCGCCGGGTCCACTCAATCTGGGGCGTGCTGCGTCGTCGGCGCCACCGGCGGATCATGCATCAGGGCCAGCTTCAAATGGCGGCAATGGCGCGCAAAACGGGGGGCCTGCCAACGGTCTTTCCGGTCGTTCGCTGCCGCCGGCTCCAGCCGCCGAACGCGACTTTTCGACGTTGCCGCCCGCCATCGCCAAGAGCCTTGCACGGCTTGCCGGCCAAACGCGGGGGGACGCTCCCGAGGCGGCGAGCGGCGACGGCGGTGAAAAGGACGGCGGTTAAGATAGGGCGGCCACCCGCAAGCGCGCGCGGTCGACGCGGGAACAGGCTCCTACTTGTCAGCTTGTATCGGCGGTAGGCTGATCACGGCGCTTCCCGCCAGCGCGGCCGATTGCCGTCACGCCGGCCGATCACGTTCGCAAAGCCCGATGATCTAGCCTTACGCGTGGCCCGCGTCGCCAACAAGGTGCGAGGGATCGATGCCAAGGCAGAACAGCGCGCGGTTGTACTTGGTCTCAAGATCGCTGCTGAACACGAGGTCGGGATCGGCTTCGACGTGCAACCAGCCGTTGTCCCCGATCTCCGCTTCGAGCTGCCCGGGCGACCAGCCGGCGTAACCGAGCGCCATGATCGCCTTGCGCGGCCCCTTGCCCTGCGCGATCGACCGCAGGATTTCGACGGTAGCGGTCAGGCAGATCTCGTCCTCGACCTGCATCGTCGTTTCGGCCAGGAAATAGTCGGCCGTATGCAGCACGAACCCGCGCCCCGTCTCAACAGGGCCACCGATCTGCACAAGCGGCGCATCATCGCCCTCAAGCCGCGCGCGCGCCTCAGGGTCTTCAGGCGTCAATTCGAGCTGCTCAAGCAGGTCAGCAAAGGCGATGTGGTTGGCCCGCTGGTTGATGATCAGCCCCATGGCGCCCTCATCGGAGTGGGCGCACACGTAGATGACCGACCCCGCGAAGCGCTTGTCGGCCATGCCGGGCATCGCGATCAGCAGTTGGCCATCGAGGACCAGGCCCTCGCCGTTTCCGTCGGCTTTGCGTGGAATTCTCATAGCGCGAGTGTACCTGTCGCGGGCTAGGTCTGTGAAGTCAGGAAGTGGCTTTATGGCGTGCATGCGTCGTGACGGCCCGGAACGGTAGCTTCGCTCATCACGAGGGTCTGAAGATGACTTGATTTTGCGGGCTGGGGCGAACGCCCGTAGGGTGCGGGTATGAACACGAAAGCACCTTTGGCCCGATCGTGGAGGGGCGGAATGGCACGCCTTGGCGCCACGCTGACACTTAGCCTGTCGCTGGGCCTGTCGCTGGCGGGTGCTGCGCATGGCGAGCCACAGCGCACTTCGCTCAACGCATCGGCTTGGGTGACGGGGCCCGAAACCAAGGTGCGGCTGATCGGCTTTGCGCCTGGCCAAGGCGGCACGCTGTATGCCGGCCTGCAAATCCGCATGACGCCCGGGTGGAAGACCTATTGGCGCGCGCCCGGTGAGGGCGGCGGTGTGCCCCCGTTGCTAACGCTCAACCGTGGCAGCCGGAACATCAAGCGCGCTGTGATGCTGTTTCCTGCGCCGGTGCGGTTGGCCGATCTTGAGGGCGACAGCATCGGCTATCGCGACGGGGTTGTGCTGCCCGTGAGGATTGCGCGCCATGCGGTCTCGCGACGGGCGCGGCTCGATGTGGATTTGTTCTACGGCGTGTGCCGCGACGTATGCATTCCCGTGCAGGTCCGCCTTGCGATCGATGTGCCACCGGGCGGCGTGAACAGCGCGAACGTGCCCGAACGCCTTGCCGCCGCGCTCGATGCGCTACCGAAGACGGTGACGCGTGATCGGCTGCCCCGCCTTGAAGGCGCGCGGTTGATCGAAGGGCCAAAGCGTCGCCTGGAGGTGACGGCGCTGTTCGCGGCGAACGCCAAGGCGGCTGACCTGTTCGCGCTGGCACCGCCGGGCACGTATCTTCCGATGGCGCGGCGCGGGCGCGTGGTGGTGGGCCCGCAGCGTGTGGGACCCGGACTGCGCGGTAAGCGTGTGCGGTTCAAGATCCCGCTGCGAGGCAGTGTCGATTTGAAAACGCTGTACGGGCAGCCCTTGACGTTCACGTTGGTGAGCGAGCGCGGCAGCACGCAGCAGGTCTGGTCGTTTCCGTTACGCTGAGTTGTGCAAAGCGCTTTGGGATCGCGATGCCTGAGAGCGCTCGCCGAAAGCCGCGTCGTCGCATCATCCTTCATCTCGCTTTCCCCGACCGGCGCCAGCGCTTATGGTCTTCACCATCAATGACAGCGCGCGTGCGCGACCGCTAAGAGAGGGACCAAACAGGCCATGGCGATCAACGTGGGTGACAAACTTCCCGACGCAACCTTCGCGGTGATGACCGCCGATGGACCCGCACAAAAGAGCACGGCTGACGTGTTCGGCGGGCGCAAAGTGGTGCTGTTTGCGGTGCCCGGCGCCTTCACACCGACCTGCCACATGCAACACATGCCGGGCTTCGTTGAGCATGCCGATGCGCTCAAAGCGAAGGGTGTGGACGCCATCTGCTGCACATCGGTCAACGATGTTTTCGTGCTGGCGAATTGGGCTGAGCAATCCGGTGCGACCGGCAGCATCGAGATGCTGGCCGACGGCAGCGCCCATTTCGCCAAGGCGCTTGGCCTTGAGATCGATCTCACCGAGCGCGGGCTGGGCGTGCGTTCGCAGCGCTATTCGATGCTGGTTGAGGACGCCGTGGTGAAGACGCTGAATCTGGAAGAGGCACCGCCTAAGCACGATCTCTCGAGTGCTGAGAAGATGCTGGCCGACCTTTAGATCATAGGCTGGCCGTGCGCGTCCTGGCGCGGACCACGCTCAATCTTCGGCGTGGTTCGTGAGCGCAACGAACGCCGGATCATCCTGGGCTTTGCGTTCAAACTTCAGAAAATCGTAGTAGCCGCAGCGTCCCTCGCCGGGGAAGGCGCGGCACACTTCAGGGCGCGATCCGTACGTCGTGCAACGCCGGTTCTCGGTGCAGAAGAAGCGGCAGATGCGGCCGTAAATCTCATCGTCCTGGCGCTGCATGATGCGTTTGTGGCCATGGCCTGCGCGCGTGAACGTCCGCTCGGCTTCTTCGACGCTAAGCTCGTGGGCTTTGGCGAGCCGGGTGATGTCGCGCTTTGTCACCACGATGACCGGGTAGGAGCAGCAGTACCCCGGACACTTCATACAATTGTATTTGGCCATCGATCCTGCTCACCCCCTTGCGGTTGCTCAGCGACATGAGCCACCCCGCCCCGTCAGTTCGGGTGGTAGCAAACGGGCGCGGTGAAGCCAACGGCGATTGCGGTCGACGCGCCACGGGCCATGGGCGCCTATCGATCCCGAACGCTCGCCCGATGATTTGGCCCGATGATCTTGTCGGATCGCCTGGCCCGTCGATCTGGCCCGTCGATCTGGGGCGCGTGTCGAAAGCAGGTCCGCTTGATCTCGTCCGGGTGCTCATGGTTGATGACCTGGCGAGACGCGCCGCACCGAGCCCGTCCCTTGCCGACCCTCACGAACTCCAGTCATGAAAGGCGCCCCCCGTGATGTCCGACCAAACCGGCTCCAACCGCATGAACATTGCGCTCATCCCCGGTGATGGCATCGGCCATGAGGTCGTTAGCGAAGGGGTCAAGGTGCTTGAGGCGGCCGCGCGGCGCTACGAGCTCGAATTCAAATTCCAGGAACACGATTGGGGCTGCGAACGCTTCCACAAGACCGGCACGATGATGCCCGAAGACGGGCTTGAGCAGATCCGCAACACCGATGCGATCTACCTGGGCGCCGTCGGCTTCCCGGGCGTCCCCGATCATGTCTCGCTGTGGGGCTTGCTGATCCCGATCCGCCGGCAGTTTGAGCAATATATCAATCTGCGGCCGGTGCGCCTCTTCAAGGGGCTCGCTTCGCCCCTGGCCGGGCGTTCGCCAGGCGACATCGACTACTGGATCGTGCGGGAGAACAACGAGGGCGAATATTCGTCGATCGGCGGGCGCATGTACGAAGGCACGCCGCTTGAAAGTGCGATCCAGCAGGCGGTGTTCACGCGCCGGGGCTGCGAACGTGCGATGCGCTACGCGTTCGAGTTGGCCCTTTTGAAGGGGCGCACGTCGGTCACGTCTGCGACCAAGTCGAACGGCATCTCGATTTCGATGCCCTACTGGGACGAGGTCTTCGCCGATGTCGCGAAAGGCTACCCCGGCATTTCGACGGACGCGTACCACATCGACATTCTGTGCGCCCATCTGGTGCGCAATCCAGGCTGGTTCAACGTGATCGTAGCGTCGAACTTGTTCGGCGACATCCTGTCGGATCTCGGCCCTGCGACAACCGGCACGATCGCGATCGCACCGGGGGCCAACATCAATCCTGAGCGGACCTACCCATCGATGTTTGAGCCCGTCCATGGCAGCGCGCCCGACATCGCGGGCCAGGGCATTGCCAACCCGATCGGACAAATCTGGTCAGGCGCGATGATGCTCGAACACTTGGGGCACGGCCAGGCGGCCGATGCGATCATCAAGGCGATCGAAGATGTGATCGAAGCAGGCGAGTGTTTCACCCCCGATATGGGCGGCAAGGCCACGTGCACGGAACTTGGCGACGCGATTGCAGCGCGTGTTGCAGCGTGAGCGCCGTGTCGTCCGCGTTGCTTGGCTGGGCCACCTCGGGGCGCGGCTTTCGAGGCGCCGCGCCTTGTGCGTTGGCGCTGATTGTCATGGCTTGCGGTGGTTCGGCCGTAGCTGCCGAAGTGGTTGCCTTGGGAGCGAGCAACACGTGGGGCAAGGGCGTGGCGCGCGGCCAGGCTTACCCCGCTCATTTGCGACGCTTGCTGGCAGCGCGCGGCATTCATGTTCGGGTGCGCAACGCCGGCATCAACGGCAATACGACAGCGCAAATGCGGTCCCGGCTTGCCCGCGTCATCACGGCGGACACGCGTGTGGTGTTGCTGCAGCCCGGTGGCAACGATCGCCGCCGTGGAACCCCGCAGCATGTGCGCCGCGCCAACGTGCGTGCGATCAAGCGGCGCCTGCGCGCGCGTGGCATTGCCGTGGTGATGGTGCGCAACCGTTTGATCAGGCGTGTGGCCCGCTCGTTTCCGCGGCCCGATGGGCAGCGCTTCCTCGGCCCCGGCTACCGGGCGATGGCTGCGCGTTTGCTGCCGCGTGTGGTACGCGCACTACGACGCTGATGCGCACGGCATGTACGACGCTGAAATGAGGTGCGCGCGATGACAGCCGATGAGGTGATTGCGAGGCTTGGCCTTGAACCGCATCCCGAGGGCGGTGCGTTTCGCGAAACCTTCAGGGATACGGCGACCGACGCCAACGGGAGGGCGGCGTCGACAGCGATTTACTTTCTGTTGAAGGCCGGTGAGACGTCACGCTGGCACACGGTTGACGCGGTCGAGATCTGGCACTGGTACGCAGGCGATCCGCTGGCGCTTGGCATCGCTGCGCCAGGCGCTCGGGCGGTTTGGTTGACGCTTGGGCCTGATCTGGGGCCTGATCTTGCGCCTGATTTTGCGCCCGATCTGGGTGCCGGTCGGAGCCCCGATCCGAAGGCAGCGCAGCATCCCCAAGCGGTGGTGCCGGCCGGCCATTGGCAAAGCGCGCGGGCACCGGTCGATGGCGCACACGGCTACGCGCTGGTGGGCTGTACGGTCGCGCCCGGCTTCACGTTTGAAGGTTTCACGTTGGCACCGGAAGGCTTTGAGCCGGGCTGACGCCGTCTCACGGAGAGGCTGTGAGCAGACAAGCTTGCGCGCGAGCGTGACCGCTGCGCAGCGACCATGGTACGACCAGAGCAACGGGCGCAACGTGCGGATCGCCGACTCAAACACGCACACCTCGCCTTTGCGCCCAAAGTTGCTCTGCACTTTGAGCTTAGATCATCTTTGGGCGATTTCCGGTTCACCTATAGTGATCCCGATGATCCAAGCCGGAGATCTTTCATCACCTAACAACCGAGGAGGCGCCGCCATGGCCATCACCCGCCATGAACCTGCAAAGATCCTATCCAAAGTCGTTGAGGCCAACGGCACGGTCATGACCGCGGGCATCACTGCCGATGATCGTAACCTCGACGTCAAAGGCCAGACGGCGCAGATCCTGGAGACCATCGATCGGCTGCTCGCGCTTTGCGGCAGTGACAAATCGAAGGTGCTGTTTGCGACCATCTGGGTGTCGGACATCCGCTACCGCGATGAAATGAACGTGGCGTGGCTTGAGTGGGTGGATGGTGACAATCTGCCGGCCCGCGCTTGCATCGAGGCGCGCCTTGCCGATCCCAAGCTGCTCGTCGAAATCGCGGTGACGGCGGTCAAGTAAGCGACAGCGCGGCGGGCCCCTGGTGGTTTCGCGGACCTCTCGTGGTCTTGCGCGGCCCCCTGGCGGTCCCTCGCCCCCCTGGCGGACCACACATAAACGAGGCGCTGCACCATGGGCGAACGGCCACCCATCGGCAGGCGGGCGGACTACCCCCACTTCCATGACATCCCCACCCGCTGGATGGACAACGACCTCTACGGGCACGTCAACAACGTCGTCTACTATTCCTATTTCGATACCGTGGTGAACCGCTACCTGATCGATCCCGGCGGCCTCGACATCCATGGCGGCGATACGGTGGGCGTGGTGGCGGAGACGACCTGCCGGTTCTATCGCGGCTTCGTCTATCCCGAACTCGTACAGGCGGGGTTGCGGGTCAGGCGGCTCGGCCGAAGCTCTGTCACCTACGAGATCGGACTGTTCGCGCCCGGCGAAGACGATGCGCGTGCGGAGGGGCATTTCGTGCACGTGTTCGTCGCGCGCGGGACCTCGAAAGCGCAACCCATCCCCGATGGGATCAGAGCCGCGTTGAGCGCCATCGCCATCGCTTGACGTCGCGGAAGGCGCTCTGGCGTCATGACATGAAGCGTGTGTGTCTAGGGTCGGTTCGCTTCAGCTTGAAGCGGAACCGACATCTAAATTTTTGTTTTTCGCCTCAGTTGATTCCACCTGAGGCGGATGAACTCTAGATCATCGGGCGATCGATCGGGATCACCATAGGTGAGCCCGAAATCGCCCAAAGATGATCTAATC
>JBCBJZ010000074.1:0-17307 GCA_038522635.1 Pseudomonadota bacterium
GTATTACCGCGGCTGCTGGCACGAAGTTAGCCGGGGCTTATTCTGCAGGTACCGTCATTATCGTCCCTGCTAAAAGAGCTTTACAACCCGATGGGCCTTAGCACTCACGCGGCATGGCTGGATCAGGCTTGCGCCCATTGTCCAATATTCCCCACTGCTGCCTCCCGTAGGAGTCTGGGCCGTGTCTCAGTCCCAGTGTGGCTGATCATCCTCTCAGACCAGCTACGGATCGTCGCCTTGGTGAGCCATTACCTCACCAACAAGCTAATCCGACGCGGGCCCATCTAATGGCGATAAATCTTTCCCCCGAAGGGCGTATCCGGTATTAGCCAAAGTTTCCCTTGGTTATCCCGTACCACTAGGTAGGTTCCCACGCGTTACTCACCCGTCTGCCACTCCCTCCGAAGAGGGCGTTCGACTTGCATGTGTTAAGCCTGCCGCCAGCGTTCGTTCTGAGCCAGGATCAAACTCTCAAGTTGAAGAGTTCGATGTCTGGCATTACCGTGAACGAATGATTCGTCCACGGCACTCTGCGTAACGGGTGCCTTCACACACTCGTATGCGTCGCCCGCAAGCGGACAACTCACACGGATGGTGATGGCTTGAAACACAGAACTGCCAGAGTATCTGATTGCGATCCCATCGGTCTGGCGACCTCCAGAACCGCGCGCCAGAACTCCGCCGCCTGCGTTTCTCTTTCTATCATATTCAATTGTCAAAGAGCGATGGCAACCAAGAGGGTCAGAAGCGCCATTGGCCTCAAGTTTCCCTGAGGATCAGCACAGCCCGACAATGTGGGAGCCGCATTCGCTGCCAGGGCGACCGTGTCGCCGGCATGAGCGGATTGATAGTTGACCCGGCCCCAAACTGTCAACTGCCATCTTCAAAAAAACTTCAAGCTTTACGGGCGCCATAGGCTAAGCATCTGTAATCAAGAGCATTTCCAAGAAGTTGCCGGTGCATAACTTCCTGCCGTGGACCGCTCACGGGGCGTTGGTGGGCGTTTTCCTGCGCCTCCTTTTCCGTTGTTGGCACGCCGACGGCTGGCGTTCTCCCGCCAGAAGCGAGGCAACCGCTGCATCACGGCGCACGATCGATCCTTCACGCAGCCCCGATTTGGTCGCGATTCATCGCGACGTTGCAGATCGAATTGCGCTACCACATCCGGTGTCATCAGTTCGGGCAGCGAAATGAGCACGGGCGTGAACGCCCGCCTCCGGGGGACCTTTCATGGCAGAGCGCCGCCATGCGCCGATCGGCCGATCGCGCGCCCTAGTCCGCAGCGAACGAGGACGTCCGCTGCCGCAGGTCTATCTTGGCCGGACACGCCGCCCCTTGCCTGACGTCTACCATGGCGACCATGGCGGGCGCAGCGAAGGGCGGTTCAAATGGTTGCTGAGTACTTGTCTGGCCGCCGGCGTTGGCTCGATCGCGATCATCACCGTCATCTTAGGATCCATGGACAAGCGCCCGCAGTTCGATGGCGCGCTTCCCGACCTCTCGATCTTTGCCGATGCCGTGCAGCCGATGCCGCGACCGCAGGCAAGCGGGGCTGGCCTCAACTGGGCATCGCCTAAGGTTGATCGGCTGCCGATCGGTGTGAACGTGGTCTCCGTGCGCCAAACGATCCACGACTCCATGCGCATCCGGCAAGGTGCGCGCGAACTGATCCGCACGAAGCCTTACGCCCGTCTGATCGCAAACCTCGCGGCTGTTGCGCCCGAAACCAAGCGCCCCATCCCAGCCTTCAACCCGTTTCGCCTGTATGCCGCCAGCCGCAAAGCGCCGACAGCCGATTCACGACGCAATGCCAACGTCTCGATTCAAGTCGTCGAGCTGCACGGCGGCATTCTCCCGGTGCACGACGGCCAGGAACTCGACAGCCGCGAAGTAACGTCCCTGGTGCGCAAAGCGATCACCCCCGAAGAGGCGCCATCGCTGATCCGTGCGGGCTATCAGCCTGCGGGCAGTGATCTGCTGCGCTTGACACCTGACCAGACGGCGTTGCGCCGGGCGCAAGAGCCGGTGCCGCCGAACACAACGGTGCTTCGCAAATCGAGCGATGACTTGGGCGATGATGATGATGCCCAGCGCGAGCAGCGCGCGTTCGTGGTGGAACGCGGTCAACGCCTGTTCGATCTTGTCGTGGCCGCCGGAGGCGCCCAATGGCAGGCGCATCAAATGACGGCGGCTGCGGCGAAACCGTTGCGCAAGAAGAAGCTCCGGCGCGGCGATCAAGTGATCTTCACGCTGGAACCATCGCTGGCCGACCCGACCAAACTTGAGCCGACCGCGTTCAGCGTTTACGGCGCGGGCCAGGTGCACAAGGTGACGGTGAGCCGTGATCCCTCAGGCGCGTTCGTTGCGTCAGAGACGCCGATCAACGCAGCGCTGATGCGGCGCCTGACCCAACCCAAGATCACCGCCAGCAACCTCTACAAGAGCATTTTTTCAGCCGCCCGCACGCAGGAGCTCGATGACGCGCAAGTGTTTCGGATCCTGCGCATGCACGCGTACGATACGGATTTCCGCCAGCGCACCGCACCCGGCGACTCGCTCGATTTGTTCTTCGATCTCAAGCGCAACGGCGATGCCAATACCGCGCTCAACACGCTGCTTTCGGCCGCCATCACCCACCGCGGAAAAACCAAACGCTTCTACCGGTTCCGTCGCGCCAACGGCAGCGTCGATTTCTTCGACAAGCGCGGACACAACGCCAAGCGGTTCCTCAACTTGAGGCCCGTGCGCTCCAACCGCGTGCGCCGCACCTCGGGCTTCGGCATGCGTTTGCACCCGGTCCTTGGAATCCGGCGCATGCACTCCGGCGTCGACTGGGCCGCACCAACCGGCACACCCATCATCGCCGCCGGCAACGGCTACATCGAAGAGATGGGCTGGAAGAGCGGTGCTGGCAATTACATGCGGTTGCGCCATTCCAACGGTTACAAAACCAGCTACTCGCACATGAGCAAATTCGCGCGGGGTTTGCGAAAAGGCATGAGCGTTCGCATCGGCCAGCTCATCGGTTATGTGGGTTCAACCGGCCTCTCGACGGGGCCGCACCTGCACTTTGAGGTGCTGGTGAACAATCGCCCCGTTGACCCGCGCCGGGTGCGTGTGCCGCGCGAGGTGCGTCTGCGAGGGCGTGATCTGGCCGCGTTCCAAAAGGAACGCCAACGCATCGATGAATTGATGCAGCGCACGCCCGTGAAAACGACGCACCGGTGAGCGGTGATCGTTAAGCGGTGATGGGAGCGGGTTACACCGCTGTGACCGTCGCTGCTACCAGGGGATCGTTGTCCCGTCGTAGGCCCTGAACGACCCGGTGTCGGCGGGCGTCGCGCTACCGATCACGCGCAACATCTTGCCTGCAGCCTCGTGCGGCGTCATGCGCTCGCGCGTCCCGGCAAACGGGTCGGAAAGCGCGCTCACCACGGTCCCTGGATGCAGTGCCAGCACGGTGCTCTGGCGGTGCGTTCGCGCCAGTTCGATGCTGGCAGCCTTCAACAGCATATTGAGCGCCGCCTTCGAGGCGCGATAGGCGTACCATCCGCCCAGCCGGTTATCGCCGATGCTGCCCACGCGCGCCGAGAGCTTGGCGAACACGCAGGGCTCATCGCGCGGCAGCAAGGCTGCGAAATGCTTCAGCAAAAGCGCCGGCCCCGTCGCGTTTACGGCAAAGCTGCGCGCCATGTGATCAGGGTCGATCGCGCGCAAGGCCTTTTCGGGCTGCACGTCGCCGTCGTGGAGCATACCGGTCGCATCGATGATCAGGTGGAACGGTGCGTGGTCGGCGAGCGCCTGCGCACATGTTGCGATGCTGGCTTGCGCGGTCAGATCCAACGGGGGCGTGCCGCTGCGGGACAGGCCTGTGACGCCGGCGCAGGCTTCGTCAGCCTCAAGATGGGTCACGAACGCGGCCCCGATGGCCCCACTGGCACCGCATACAAGAGCGCGAAAACCGAGCCCCAAGCCGCCTGGCCGCGCGAGCGACGCTTGCGCGCCAGGGGCGTTTGCGGACGGGCTCGCGTCATCGCGCGTACCACCGCTCATGCGGAGGGGCTCGCAAGCTGAAGGCGCAGTGACGGCTGAAGCCCCGCCTGGTCCGCGATGGCACAGGCGCACGCGTAACCGCTCGCGAAGGCAGCTTGCAAACCGGGGCCCACACACCAGTCCCCGCACGCATAGAGCCCGGGGACTGAGGGCACGGCGGCGTAGCCTTGGGGAGCGACCTTGCGTTGCGCTTCGCTGACCGGCGTGGCGGCGCTGTAGCGCCAACGGTGGCCCTCAAGATGCGTGACGCTAAGGCCCTCGACAGCTGGAAACGCGCCCCGTAACGCACCCAAAAGTTCTGCCGCAATCTCGTCTTTGCTGTGATCGAGATGCGCGCGGCTCCACGCGAGATCGGCATGGAGCACCCAGACATCGCCTGGTGGCTCATGGCCGCTCCCCGCACGCCCCGGCTTGGCGCTGTTGCGCACCATCAAAGCGAGATTGGGCGCCGGGTTCGCCCGCACATCTTCGACACCCTCAAGACGGCCATCGAAGGCGATCATGGCCACCATGCAGGGTGTCATCGCGATGGCGCTCAGCGCCGCCGCCTTGTCGCCGTCGACGCCACAGGTTGCCCAAAGTGCACCGGCCTGCGCGGCAGGGATCGCGACCACCACATGCGCGAACGGCCCGTAGCTCTGGTCCGCATTGTCCCGTAACGTGAAGCCGGTAGGTGCC
This sequence comes from Pseudomonadota bacterium, assembly GCA_038522635.1. Classification (GTDB taxonomy): domain Bacteria; phylum Pseudomonadota; class Alphaproteobacteria; order Rhizobiales; family Hyphomicrobiaceae; genus JBCBJZ01. Next base: position 4,732 of record JBCBJZ010000074.1, read on the forward strand.
GAGGCGATCGCCGCGATCTCCACCGCAGTGTTGACCTCAAAGCCGTGCACAAACGGGCGGACGAACGAGCTCATGCCTGGCATGCCGACGACCTTTTGCGAGGCCTCCGCCGGCGCACTGCCCGACGCTTGGCCCGACGCTGACTCTGACGCTGAACCTGACGCCTCCCAACGCGCAGCGGCGCCGAGAGTCTCAAGATCGACCAGCATCGCCGCCCAGGCCTCGCCTGCCCCGCCTTCGACCTCCGGCAGATCCCACCTCACGTCCGCAAAGACCGCCCCGTGGTCGGCGGTAAACCCTTCCCGACGCCGCGTTGCCATGCGCCCGCCAAGCCCGCGCGACTTCTCAAAGGTGTGCACGTGGAAGCCTTGCCGCTGCAGCACGTTGGCGCATGTGAGCCCACTCAGCCCAGCGCCGATCACCGCGACCCGATCCCCTGAAGCGACCGCATCACGTTTGCTGTCGTCGGCCGTGTGTGGCTCTTTCATCGCTCACCCATCATCCGTCTTGACGCACCTCAGCTAGCTAACACCGGACCGCGCCGCCCTCTTGGCGGTGGCTTCATCCACCACAGCCGCCATCGACCGCCCCGCCAGATACGATCGCCCCGGCGCAACCAAAAAGCGATGGCGCACGGCCGTTCGGCCCAACAGCATACGAAAACCCATGGTGTCGCGATCGCTTAACGACAATTCGATCGGCCAAGCGTGCGCTCCCAATTCGATCGTTACGCGAACGACGAAGCGCTCCTGCGTATGCCCGCCAGAATCGGTGATCGCGCGCCGCTCCACCAGCGGGGCGACACACGACACCCGCCGGCTCTCATCATGCTGATCGGGCTGAATATGGAAGGCGACGTGATCGCGCCCGTCGATCTGCTTGAGTTCGGGGTCAAGCGCATGGATGGCCGACGTCCGCGCGCCGGTGTCAACTTTCGCTTTGACGAGGCAGGCATCGAACGTGGGGAACATGATCCACTCACGCCATCCAACCAGGCCTTGTTGTTCAAGCCTCATCGCGCGCCCTCCTCAAGGCTCGCCGAAACCAGCCGTGCTCCTCACGCAGCCCGCGCGCCCTTCCGCAGGCGCCCGCCAGCCTAAACGCTCCCCAATCCAAGCGTTCCATGCGCCATGCAAGCGACGTGGTTCAGCGCAGCGCTGCGGCATGATGCGCGATGTGTTCACCCATGAACGTGGCGATGAAGAAGTAGCTGTGATCATAGCCCGGCTGCATGCGCAGGGTCAGCGGATGGTCGTGCCGCGCGCACGCTTCACGCAGCAATTCAGGCCGCAGCTGCTCTTCCAGGAAGGTATCCGCATCGCCCTGGTCCACCAGCAGCGGCAAGCGCTCCGGCGCGTTGGCGATCAGCGCGACCGTGTCATGCGCATGCCAAGCTTCACGATCATCGCCCAGATAGCCGCCGAGCGCCTTATGCCCCCACGGCACCTGCGATGGCGCGACGATCGGTGCAAACGCTGACACCGAACGATAGCGGCCCGGATTTTTAAGCGCGATCGTCAGCGCCCCATGGCCGCCCATCGAGTGGCCGCTGATCGCCTGGCGTCCGGCATGGACAGGGAACTCGCTCGCGATCAGGCTCGGTAGTTCTTCGGTGACATAGGCATACATCTGGTAGTGGCGCGCCCAGGGTTCCTGCGTGGCGTTGACGTAGAAGCCGGCGGCCAGACCGAAATCGTAGGCGCCATCCCCATCATCGGGCACGCCTTCGCCGCGGGGACTCGTATCGGGCGCGACGATCGCCAAACCGTGCGCGCTCGCGTGCTGCTGCGCGCCGGCCTTCTGGACGAAGTTCTCATCGGTGCAGGTGAGCCCGGAGAGCCATGTCAGCACCGGCACAGGGCCATCGGCGGTCTGCGGCGGCAGATAGATCGCAAACGTCATCGTACAACCGCACGCTTTCGACTCGTGGCTGTAGCGAAGCTGCCGGCCCCCGAACGACTTCACATCTGAAAGCAGGGTCAACGGCATGGACAGTCCTCGATGGCGATGGTGGTTGAGACGCGAACGCGAGAACTGACGCGAAACGCGTGGTCAGACGTTCGTGTTGTGTCGGTCTACCACGGCCGGTCTACCACGGCCTGTCGACCAACGTCACCGCCCCCGCGAGGGCTTGGCAGCACGAACGCACACCGCAAAGGCAAAGCGAGCCTCGTAGCGCGCCATGTTGACCAACCAGACGGCATCCACGTTTCAGCGCAGGTCCTCATTCTTTACGGCCCGTGCGCACTGTGCCTAGATACGGGTATCGGCTCACCAAGCACCCCTCACAGCCGAAGACGAACCAGGAGATCACCTTATGCGTCGAACCATCCGTCGTGGCCTCTGCACCGCGCTCGCCGGTCTTGCAGTGGTTGCCATCGCGGCAGCACCCGCCAGTGCCAAGACATTCAAATACGCGTTCCAGGGCACGCTCAAATCGCTCGACCCCTATTCCCTCAACGAGACCTTCACGCTCGGCTTCTTGACCAACGTCTACGAGGGTCTGATCCGTCGTGGCCCAGACCTCAAGATCGAGCCCGCGCTCGCTGAACGTTGGGAAGTGCTGAAGCCCACGCAATGGCGCTTTTACCTGCGCAAGGGCGTGAAGTTCCACAACGGCAATGACTTCACCGCCGATGATGTGATCTTCTCAGCCGACCGCGTCCGCGCCCAAGGCTCCGACCTCAAGACCCGCATCCCGAAAGATGCGAAGTTCGTGAAGGTCGATGATCACACCGTTGACGTCATCCTGACCTCGCCGAACCCGATCCTGCACTTCGAGTGGGGCACCTGGTCGATCGTCGACAAGGAATGGACCGAAGCCAACAAGTCGACGAAAGTCACCAGCGCGTCGGATGAAAACGCGTCGACCATCTCGCTCAAGGCCAACGGCACCGGCCCGTTCAAGATCATCAGCCACGAAGTTGGCGTGCGGACCATCCTTGAGCCCAATGCCGGTTGGTGGGACAAGCCCGTCCACAACCTGACCCGCGTTGAGTTCACGCCGATCGCCTCGGACGCAACCCGCGTGGCAGCGCTCCTCTCGAGCAACTTGGATATGGTCTACCCGATCCCGGTGCAGGACATCAAACGGGTCAAATCCAACCCCGCCACGGTCGCCATGTTGGGGCCGGAACTGCGCACCATCTTCCTGGGCTTCGACCAACGTCGTCCCGAACTGCTCTATTCGAACGTCAAGGGTAAAAACCCGTTCAAAGAGCTGAAAGTACGCCAAGCCTTCTACCACGCCATCAATATTGAGGCGATCAAGAAGAAGGTGATGCGCAACCTCTCGACGCCGTCGGCGATCATGATCTCGCCGTTCCTGTTCTCCAAGGCGTCAGGCTTCAAGCGGCTGGCTTACGATCCCAAAAAGGCCAAGGCGCTGCTCGCCGAAGCTGGCTACCCGAACGGCTTCACCACCTCGATGGACTGCCCGAACAACCGCTACGTCAACGACGAAGCGATCTGTCAGGCGATCATTTCGATGCTGGCGCGCATCGGCGTGAAGGTGAACCCGATCATCCAACCCAAAGCCAAGTACTTCGCCAAAGTGCTGGCTTCGAACGGCTTTGAGACGTCGTTCTACCTGCTGGGCTGGACGCCAGGCTCACTCGATAGCTGGAACGTGCTGTTGAACCTGCATAACTGCCGGGATGACAAAGGTGCCGGTGGTCCGTTCAACCTTGGCGGCTATTGCAACAAGGAAGTCGACGCGCTGACCAAGAAGATCCTGGTCGAAAACGATCCCGCCAAGCGCGACGAACTGATCCGGCAAGCCTACGAGATCACGACCAAGGAGGTGGCGCACATCCCGCTCCACCAACAGGGTTTGGCGTGGGGTGTTTCGAGCAAGATCAAGCTCAAGCAGCGCGCCGATAACCAGTTCAAAATGTACTACGTCGTCAAGGAATAGGCTGTCGTGCTTGCGCTGCTTGTGGCATCGGCCATCGGCAGCGCGAACAAGCCGGTCTGCAACGACCTCACGATCACCGCCTCTGGCGCGACAGCGCCAGGGCTTCTTGCCAGGGCCCCAACGCTAGAGCCAGACGCTCCATTGACTACCCCAGGTTGGCTTAACAGGCATCCTACGCCGATCGCAAGGCGGCGCAGAAAGCGCTAAGTCTTATGGACCGGCCTGCGGCGCTGTACGCCCGTCACGTCATTGACCACCGGCCAAGCGGGCCGCATAAGTTTCCGCCGCTTCACAGCTGAAGCCGGCACAGTCCAAGGCTCCCCATGCTCGCCTTCGTGGTCCGCCGCCTGCTGCAATCGATCATCGTGATGTTCGCCGTCGGCCTCATCGCGTTCCTGCTGTTCCGCTACGTTGGCGACCCGGTCAACCAGATGGTCGGGATCGAAACGACGCCCGCGGAACGCGAAGCTTTGCGCGAACGCCTCGGCCTCAATGACCACATCATCGTGCAGTTCTGGCGCTTCATCAGCAGCGCCGCGCAATTCGACTTCGGGACGTCGTACCAGTTCAAACAACCGGTCGCCGGGATGATCCTGGACCGGCTGCCGGCCACGCTCGAATTGTCGATCATGTCGGCCCTGTTCGCGCTTTTCGTAGGCGTACCGATGGGCGTTTACACCGGGCTCAACCGACAATCCTGGCTGTCCAAGGTGTTCCTCGCCGTTTCTTTGATCGGCATATCGTTACCGACCTTCCTGATCGGTATCCTCCTGATCTTCGTCTTTGCGGTTCAATTGCAGGTGCTGCCCTCTTTCGGCCGCGGCGAAACGGTGGAGGTCCTGGGCTGGTCGACGGGGCTGCTCACCATTTCCGGGCTCAAAGCGCTCATCTTGCCGTCGATCACGCTGGGGCTTTTCCAGATGACGTTGATCATGCGGTTGGTGCGCTCTGAGATGCTGGAAGTTCTCCGCACCGACTACATCAAGTTCGCCCGCGCCCGCGGCCTCAAGGCGTCCGCTATCAACTTCGGTCACGCCCTCAAGAACACGCTCGTCCCGGTCATCACGATCACAGGCTTGCAGCTCGGCAGCGTGATCGCCTTCGCCATCATCACCGAAACGGTGTTTCAGTGGCCCGGCATGGGGCTGCTCTTCCTGCAGTCCGTGCAGGAGGTCGATATCCCGATCATGGCCGCCTACCTGCTGTTGATCGCGTTCCTGTTCGTGGTGATCAATCTGATCGTTGACCTGCTTTACGTGACCGTCGATCCGCGCATCCGCATCGACACCAGCCAGAAAATGTAGCGTGCCGCCCATGACCACGCCGACCCAGCCGTCGTCCAACACGCCCCAGGCACCGCTGGCAGGGCCAACACCCGGCGCGCCTCACGTGCCACCCTCAGGGCCTGCGCGCGAACCTGGCATTATCGCGCGCGCTCTCGACAGCGACATCTGGTACTCATTCACGCGCTCGCCGCTCACCATGGTGGCCGCCTTCGTCACCTTCGCCTTTTTCGCCGTCGCCCTCCTCGCGCCGGTCATCGCCCCGCAAAACCCCTTCGATCTCGCCAGCCTCGATCTGCTCGACAGCCTTAACCCGCCGGTCTGGACGGCCGACGGATCGTGGCGCTTCGTCCTCGGCACCGATGATCAGGGACGCGACATGCTCTCAGCGATCATGTTCGGTTCGCGGATTTCGCTAGCGGTCGGGTTCGCAAGCGTCGCTTTCGCGGCTGTCCTCGGCATCGCGCTTGGCCTGCTCTCGGGCTACGCCGGCGGCAGCATCGATTCCGTCATCATGCGGATCGCGGATGTGCAGCTCACCTTCCCCGCGATCCTCATCGCGCTTCTGATCGATGGCACCGTCTCCGGCCTTCTGCCCGACGTGCAACGCGAACAATCCGCCTTCTGGGTGCTGGTGGTGTCGATCGGCCTATCGTTCTGGGTGCAATACGCGCGCACCGTGCGCTCGTCCGTGCTCGTTGAGAAAAACAAGGAATACGTGCAGGCCGCTCGCCTGATCGGGCTCAGCTCGCTCACGATCATGATCCGCCATGTGCTGCCCAACGTGCTCGGCCCCGTGCTGGTCATCGCCACGATCAACCTCGCGCTTGCCGTCATCACCGAAGCGACGCTGTCGTTCCTCGGCGTTGGCATCCCCCCCACGCAACCCTCGCTCGGCACGCTGATCCGCATCGGCAACAACTTCCTGTTCTCGGGCGAGTGGTGGATCACGATCTTCCCCGGGCTGGCCCTCGCCGTGCTCGTCCTTTCGGTCAACCTGCTGGGTGACTGGCTGCGCGATGCCCTCAACCCGAAACTGCGCTGATGGCGAGGCTGCTCCGTATGCGCCACCGCCGATGTCCGAAGGCCCATCACTCGGGACCCCAACACCGTGAACCCTGCCACCCTGGATCCAGACCCCAATGAGTCCCGCACATGAGTGCTGATACCGACCGACCGCTGCTTCGCGTGCGCGACCTGACCGTCGAGTTCCCGACCCGACGGGGCACCTTGACGGCCGTCAATTCGATCTCGTTCGACCTCAAACACGGCGAGATCCTTGGCGTTGTGGGCGAATCGGGCGCTGGCAAATCACTGACCGGCGCGGCCATCATCGGGTTGCTGGAGCCACCGGGCCGCATCGCCGGCGGCAGCGTTGAACTTGACGGGATACGCGTCGACCAACTGGATGCGGTGCAATTGCGCGCGCTACGCGGCAAGCGCATCGGTATGATTTTCCAAGACCCGCTGACCAGTCTGAACCCGCTCTACCGGGTCGGCGAGCAACTTACCGAAACGATCCGCACCCACAGCGCCGTCTCACAAACGGCCGCGCGCGAACGCGCGATCGCGCTCCTCAAAGAGGTTGGCATCCCAGCGGCTGAAAATCGGATTGACGCCTACCCGCACCAGTTTTCCGGCGGCATGCGTCAGCGGGTGGTGATCGCGTTGGCCCTCAGCGCGGAGCCCGAATTGGTGATCGCCGATGAGCCGACGACCGCCCTTGATGTCTCCGTTCAAGCGCAGATCATCGCGCTCTTGAAAACCCTCTGCGCGGAACGCGGCGCCGCCGTCATGCTGATCACCCACGACATGGGCGTCATCGCCGAAACCGCCGATCGCGTCGCCGTGATGTACGCCGGTCGCATCGCCGAAATCGGCCCCGTGCGCGAAATCATCCAGAGCCCGCGTCACCCCTACACGACCGGGCTGATGGGTTCGATCCCGGCCATCGAAGGGGACCAAGATCGGCTCATCCAGATCGAAGGTTCCATGCCGCGGCTCACCGACATCCCGACCGGCTGCGCGTTTAACCCGCGCTGCACCAAGGCCTTTGACCGGTGTCGCCGTGAGGTCCCGCCGGGGCTGACGCTGGATCGCTCGCGCGTGGCCTGCTGGCTTTATGACCAGGAGGCGCGCAACCCATGAGTGCGATCCCGATCAGTTCATCCTCGTTAGCCGCCTCATCGGTCACAGCCGATCAGGGGCTTGCGGCGGCCGCGGCCCCGCGTGACGAGGGCACCGGTTCCGCTATGTCGACACCGTCAATGCCGTCGAAAGATGCAGGCCGGCCGCGCGCCAAACACGACGCTTCGCCGCTCGTGGAGGTTGCGGGTCTCACGCGTGTCTTCGACGTATCCAAGCCCTGGCTCAACCGCGTCTTCGAGCGTCAATCCAAGCAGTTTCTGCGCGCGGTGGACGACGTTTCATTCACCATCCGCCGCGGCGAAACGTTCGCGCTGGTCGGTGAGTCCGGTTCCGGCAAGTCAACGGTCGCGAAGATGGTCGTGGGCTTACTCCCACCCACCACGGGCTCGATCCAGATCGAAGGCGTCGACCTTGCCGATCGGGCACGGGCGGATGATGTGCGCCGCTTACGCAACCGCATCCAGATGATCTTCCAGGACCCGTTCGCCAGCCTCAACCCGCGCTGGCGCGTCGAAGACATCATCGCTGAACCGATCCGCGCTTTTGACCTCGCCGATGGCAACGCCGCCGTTACCCGCCGCGTGGGAGAATTGCTTAGCCTCGTCGGTCTCGCCCCCGCCGACGGGCGCAAGTTCCCGCATGAGTTTTCAGGCGGCCAACGCCAGCGGATCTGCATCGCACGCGCGCTGGCCTCCAAGCCCGACTTCCTCGTATGCGATGAGCCCACGTCGGCGCTTGATGTTTCCGTGCAGGCGCAAATTCTCAATTTGATGAAGGATCTCCAGGACGAGTTCGGCCTTACTTATCTTTTTATCAGCCACGACCTGTCAGTGGTGCGCCATATGGCCTCTCGCATCGGCGTTATGTATTTGGGCCGTATCGTTGAGATCGCACCCTCGAAGACGTTGTTTTCAAACCCCCTCCATCCTTATACGACCATGCTGCTCGACGCCGTCCCCGATCTCCACATGACAGGCAAGGTGCATAAACAGATTGAAGGCGAGATCCCCAACCCGATTGATCCGCCGACGGGTTGCACCTTTCATCCGCGCTGCCCGCTGACGAACGCACGCTGCCGCGAGGAGATCCCGCCGCTCCGCAGCGATGCTGGCCCCGACAGCGGCGCCGTCGCGTGCCACGCGGTCGAAGAGCGCCGGACATCGCCATAGTTTTTCCCGGGCGCAAAACGAAAAGATATCGCGGCAAAATGCGTTCATGGAGCGTTTGCACCTTTTGCTTAATCCAAAAGCGACGCCCTAAAATAAAACAGAGCTTTATCGCGCCCTAAACCTGACCGCGAACATTCAGCCCGCGCTTTCAAACATAATTCACCAAACCCCCGTTTACTGGCAGCCACGTTCAAGAAGTCGGCTCGCCGCGCGTTGTCGCGTGGCCAAGCGCGTAGGACCTTGCCATGTCAGTGACTGCCACCACGCCCGAAGAACTCGCAGCCTTCGACCTTGCCAGCGCGGCCAACAAGCGGGGGCACTCGCGCCGCGTCGCAGCCGACATCGTCGGCTTCTTTGACATGCTCGCCGTGGTGATCGGCGGCCTCGTGCCCGCCTACATCTACCAGATGAGCGGCACCGGCACGCCGGGCGGCCTGCTTGGCTCGCTGCAAATGAGCCTGGTGGTCGCCGTGATCGTGTACGGTTGCCTGCGCAACGCCCACATGTACGACTTGGCGAAGATGCACGACTTCCCAGTCCGCACCGGCACTTTGCTCGGCGCCATGGCGATCGCGTTTCTCGCGGTGCTCGGCATCGGCCTGCCGTTCGCCGCGCAAGAGCCGCACCTTTGGATCTGGTACTCGGTTTGGATGTCGTCGAGCTTCTTCATGCTCTACGCGAACCGGATCGCCGCCAACGCGATCCTCAAGAGCATGACAGCGCGTGGCGCCTTTGATACCCGCGTCGCGCTCTACGGCACCGGCATGATCGCCGATCGCCTTGAGACCTTTTTGCGCGATGGCAGCCTCGGCATCCACTTCGTCGGCGTGTTCGATGATCGCATCGATGAGAAGCGAGCTGCGCAGTCGGGCCCAAGCTCGATCGGCAAGCTTGCAGACCTGATCACGAAGGGGCGCGCCGGCCTGATCGACCAGATCATCATCGCGCTACCTCAATCGGCGGACCAGCGCACCCAACAGATCGCGCGCAAACTTGAACAGCTCCCTGTCAGCCTGCACGTGTGCACGCACATCGCTTCCGACCTCGTCGAAGAGGGCCCGGCGCACGCAGTTTCCAACTTGGGCCCAATCGGCCTGCTGGATGTGAAGCGCAAGCCGCTCTCCGATTGGGCGCCCTTCGTTAAAGCCGTCGAAGACTACGTGCTCGCCAGCCTCATGCTTGTGCTGCTGGCCCCGGTGCTGGCGCTGATTGCGCTCGCCATCAAGATCGATAGCGGCAGCCCGATCCTGTTCCGTCAACGCCGCCGCGGCCTGAACCAGAAAGTCATCCAGGTGCTCAAGTTCCGCACCATGCACGTCCTTGAAGACGACGGCGCGATCCAGCAGGCGACGAAGAATGATCCGCGCGTCACCCGGGTCGGCCGCTTCCTGCGCATGACGAGCCTCGATGAACTGCCGCAGCTCATCAACGTGCTGCGCGGTGAGATGTCACTGGTGGGCCCGCGCCCGCATGCCATCAGTCACGATGACGAGTTCAACCATGCGCTCGACCGCTATGCGAACCGCCACCAGGTGAAACCGGGCATCACCGGTCTTGCCCAAGTCAGCGGGTTGCGCGGGGAAACGCAGACGCCCGAGAAGATCGAAGCACGCGTTGCTGCCGACCTCGACTACATCAACCGTTGGTCGCTGTGGTTGGACCTGCAGATCCTCGCCCGTACCGGATGGGCCGCGCTGACCGGGCGCAACGCCTATTGAGGTTTCACGGGCAACGGGTGTTCGGCCGTCGGCTGTGGCGGCCGGCTACCACCACGGCATGACGTTTTGAGCATCACACGAAGGCGCCTGAGGTCACATGTCGCTTCAACTTGAAGCGAACCGACTCTAGGCCAGGCGGGCGCGGTCACGGGAGGCGCGATCATGCTGAGCGCCATGAAGGGCACCCCGCGCGCGATCCAACTGCTCGTGCTGAGCTTCCTGTGTCCGACGGAATTCTCGCTGTTCCTTGGCACCTTTCGCCTGCCCCCGCACCGTCTCGTTCTGATCGTCCTGCTACCGCTCGCCCTGCATCGCATCATGACGCGGCGCGACATCCATTGGCGCACGTTCGACACAGCCGTCCTCACAAGCGCGATCTGGGCGATGTACGTCTTCGCCCACCACCTGGGGAACGATGCGGGCATCAAATACGGGGGCTCGCTCGCCCTTGAGAGCTTGGGCGCGTTCCTGATCGCCCGCGCCTTCGTGCGGGACGCTGAGACCTTCCGGGCGACCTGCGCCACCCTGCTGGCAGCCGTGGTCTGCGCCGGGCTGATCGCCATGCCTGAGACGTTCCTCGGCAAACTGTATGTCCATGACACACTCGCCAAGTTGACCGGCTACGTGCATCCGACCGGCGTCGAAAAACGCCTTGGCCTCACCCGCGCCTACGGCACTTTCGACCACCCAATCCACTACGGCACCTTCGCCGCAAGCGTGCTCGCCATCACCTGGTTCACGCAGACGAAGGCCACGCAGCAGCGCGTCAAAGCCGCCATCATCGCCGTCATCACTTTTCTCGGCCTCTCATCCGCGCCGATGCTCTGCCTCGCCCTCCAAGGCGGCATGATCGCGTGGGAGAAAGTGACCCGCACGGTGACCAACCGCGTCACCATGTTGGTGGGAGCGATCGTCGCGCTCTACTTCGCCGCCTCCATGGTCATGACGCGCTCGCCCTTCGCCTTCGTGGCAACCGGCTTCACGCTTGATCCGTGGACCGGCTACTACCGCCTGCAGATCTGGGAACACGGCCTCAACAACGTCGGGGCCAACCCGCTGATGGGCATCGGCCTGAACGACTGGGCGCGTCCCGAATGGATGGTATCCGATACGGTCGACGCGTTTTGGCTCGTGCTGATGATGCGCCAGGGCTTGCCGGCGCTGTTCCTGCTGCTGCTCAGCATCACGCTGATGATCCGAGCCGTGAACGCGCGCGGCATGGCGCCGCAAACCCATCCGGGTGTGCGCAACTACGGCAAAGGCTGGATGATGGGCCTCGTCGCGCTGTCGCTCATCGCGTGCACCGTCCACTACTGGAACGTGTTGCACAGCTATTTCTTTTTCATCCTGGGGCTCGGCGGCTGGCTGGCCGATCCTGGTCCGCAATCGCTGAAGGTTGGAACGCAGGTTGCAGGCGTTCGCGCGTCGGCGCCAATTGAGGTGCGCGCGCCGCCTGGCACGCAGCCCGAACCGCAGCCACCAGGTGACGGTCTCAGCCCGCCGCCGCACGGCCCTCCTCCTGCACAACCACCGGGCTTGCCCGTGGGGGGGCTCGCCGAACTTGGCCGCACGTTCGTGGTGGCTCTACCGCCGGGCCACCCTGCACGCCCAAGCTGACCTTTGCCCATTGCCCTGACAACCTAAAATCTCAAAGTGTTGGCTTCAGGTTGAGAAGACCCGACCGTAACCGATCAGCTTGTGGCCGTGATCGGCAGGTTCTTCAACAGGTTCTGCGGCTTCATGCGCACCACCTTCGCCTCGTCCATGGCAAGGCCGAGATAGACGGGAAAGCCGCGCACCTCCTCCAACATGTGCGCGTCCTCACGAAACCGCAGGCGGAACAGCCCCACCACCTGCTCCTGCTCTGCCGCGTTCAGCGTGCCGCCGTTATAGAGCGTGTTCAGCAGCTGCGTCGCGACACGGTCGAGGCCCACATGCCAACGCCAGTCGGGGTCCTGAATGTTGACGACCGGCTGCACGTTCGTCTCAACGCGCAAAAGGTGGCGCAACCACGCCTCGATCACGCGGGCGAACGCATCGAGCGCGGGATACTCAAAACGAAAATCGATCACCGTGTCGAACCGATCCGAACGCGCCCAGTACATCGCCTTGTTATCGTCATCGAGCACATCGAGTTCGAGCGTGCGCAGCGGCGTGCCGGTCTCCGCCAGCAACTGACCAAGCCCCGTCTGTCCGGTCTCCTGGCGCGCCCGCGCGTGCATATCGACCACTTCTTTGTCGGCAAACATCAGCCTGCCATCGTCAGTCGAGACGTTCTGTTCACGAAAGAATAGTTCGCTCGCACGCGGACGCATGGGGTCGGTAACGCCTTCAAGGATGTT
>JBCBJZ010000075.1:0-17148 GCA_038522635.1 Pseudomonadota bacterium
GAGGCCCGCCACATAGCCGCTCGCCCAGGCCCATTGAAAATTGTAGCCGCCGAGCCAGCCCGTAACGTCGACCGCCTCGCCGATGAAGTAGAGCCCGGGCACCGCGGCCGCCATCATCGTGCGAGATGAGAGGTCGCGCGTATCGACGCCGCCCGCTGTGACTTCCGCCTTGGCGAAGCCTTCGGTGCCGTCCGGCAGGATCGGCCAATCGCGCAGCCGCGCTTCGACCGCGTCGAGGTCGCGATCGCGATAGGTGCCAAGCGGCGCTGACATCTCAACGCTGTTCGCGAGCGCTTTGGCAAGGCGCTCGGGCATGCGCTTGGCGAGCCATGTTGAGAGCTGCAGCTTCGGGTGCGCGGCCTTGCCGGCTCGCAAACGGGGCGCGGCAATCGCGCTCAAGAAGTCGAGACTGACCGCATCTCCCGGCTGCCAGTAGGAGGAAATCTGCAGGATCGCCGGCCCGGAAAGCCCGCGATGGGTCACCAGGCAAGCTTCTTCGAAAACAGCCTCCCGGCAACGCGCGGTGACGTTCGTTGCGACGCCCGCAAGCGTCTCAAAGAGGCGTCGCTCTGGAGGCACGGTGAGCGGCACCAAAGCCGGGCGCGGCGTTACGAGCCGCAAGCCGAACTGACGAGCCACGTCATAAGCAAAGCCGGTCGCACCCATTTTGGGAATGGACGGGCCGCCGGTGGCGACCACAAGCGCCGGCGCGATGGCCCTCACCGTATCGAGGCGGACGCTGAACCCGGTTTCGTTGTGGGCCAGGTCACGGATGGGCGTGCCGAAGCTCTGGTCAACGCGATCGCTCGGGATTTCGAACATGAGCATGTCGACGATCTGCCGCGCAGAGCCATCGCAGAACAGTTGCCCCAGCGTTTTCTCGTGCCAAGCGATCTCGTGGCGGTCGACCAGGTCGATGAAGTCGATCGGGCGGTAGCGGGACAGAGCCGAGCGCGCGAAGTGCGGATTGTCTGACAGGTAGGTCTCGGCACGCGTTTCAGTGTTGGTGAAATTGCAACGGCCACCGCCTGAGATGAGGATCTTCTTGCCCGGCTTGTCCGCATGATCGATCAGCAGCACGCGCGCGCCCGCTTGGCCTGCAATGCCGGCGCACATCAGTCCGGCTCCACCGGCGCCAAGGACGATGGCGTCGTAGTGCTCTTCTTTCGTCACGCAGGTCGAGATCAGGAGCCGTTGAGGTTGGGGCCCTGGAAGATGCGGCGATGCCAACGACCGCGACGCCGGTAGCGCGGACGATAGCGTGCGCGTGGTGCGGGTCTGGCGCGGCGGCGGCGGTTTGCACCAAGCGCGAAGGGCGGCGGGCCGATCTTGGCAAGGCGTCGTGCTCGCTTACGTGCAGCAGCGGTGGCGCGCTTTGCAGCGGCGATGCGGCGGCGGCGTTCGGCGAGCAGGGACGGGCCGACCGCAGGGCGGGGGCCGCGTACCAGCCGTGGCCGTGCGACGATGTCGGACCCGGGTTGAGCGGCGGCACCCTCACTCACGGGCGCCACGCGGCGCGCGATCAAAGCGGCAATATCATCCACCTTCGGACGGCGCGCTTGCAGCGATCGCGGCGGAACCACGATGGGCGCCGGCAGAGCACGCGGCGTCGCCGCGATCGTCGTCTCATCGCGGCAGGCGAGGCCGTTATGATCCTGCACCAGCGCCAACAAGAAGCGGTCGGCGCGGTAGACCGGCACCTGCGCGCGTTGCGTTGCGGTGAATTCGGTCATGGCGCGGCGCGACTGGCTACCCCAGATGCCATCGACCTTACCGTTGAAGCAGCCGACGCGGCGCAGTTCTCGCTGCAGCGTTTTGACCAGTTCGACTCGGGCAGCAACGCGTGTCGCCGCGAGGCGCTGGGCCTCCTCACGCCGTTGGCGGGTAGCCGCAATCGCCCGCGGTGGCGCACGCACAATCGGTGCACGGGTGTTGATGGTCCGCGGCGCAATCGTTGGAAGTTGCGTGAGCTGCGGTTCATCCACGGTCGGAATGGTGACGGGCTGAGGCCGTTCGATCAAACGCGCGGTCGTTTGCGGGCGGCGCGCCGGAGCGATCGTTTCGGGGGTCGGCTGCGTGGTGCGCGCCCGCGCCGCAATTGAAGGCTGCGGGCCCCGGGGCTGCGCCACCGTCTGCGGGAGAATGCGCGCATCGCGCATCGGCCGCCCTGCAGGGCGAACATCACCACGGGTGTCCGAGGCCCGTTGCGCGCGCAGCGTGCGATCCGTCGTCTGAGTTGGGGGCCCGCCCCAAAGCCCAAAGCCGTTCGAGGCGCTACCCGGACTACCCAGCAGACCCGGGGCCGCATATCCCGCAGCGCCTACGCCCGCCACGACAAGCAGCGCGCCTGTCACCTTACCCATACTCAAACTCCTTCGCGTTGAGTGCACGGACGAAAGCCGTAGCTCCGTCGTGGTTCCCTGACAGCGCCAGATCTGGCGCTAACCCGCGCCCCCCCAACGTCTCAAAAGCACCTAACCCAAAGCATGCAGACAATATATCTGTGCCGCCCCAGGGGCCGGACGCTGCCACTTAGACGCTTAAAGCCTTGCTCTACAACCCAAACTTCTTCTTGAAACCGACAAAGGACGCGATGAACGGCATTTCTTACTCTGCGTCGCGCCCGGGCACCGGTTTATGAGGCGTTAAGGCCACAGCACGAACATTAGTCCGTGCGTGAGCAGAGCCGAGGGGGCCAGGGCAGTGTGGTGCAACTAAGGCGGTCTGGCGGGGAGTGGCACGCCGCCTGGGCACAACATGTTGGGGGTTCTGCCGAGGGGCTGTGGATAAATGGTGTGCACAACGGCGTTGGACGCGCGCGTTCCACCTTGGCGAACCCGCACAAATGAACCTGAAACGGCACCCGCTTTTCGCCTTGACCGCCCCTAGCGCCCTGAAACGCCTACGTCTTTCTTTCGAATCGCATTAGCCCTTGGCGCTGAGGGGCTGTCCAGTGTTCGTCGGACAGTGTGGGGATAACCGCAATCGCCTGTGCGTACGCGATGCGGCTTGGAACCACAAAGCTGTGACATCTGTCGTCTGGCGGTTGGACTTGGGGGCTGTTCGTAATGAGCAGCGATGCCGCGCTCACAGACGATCAGGCGGCTGCTTGGGGCAGCCAAAGGCAACACGCAGCGCTTTCTCTCATGACGACTTGAATGCGGTAGCGTCCACGTCATCCGTGACACTTGCGGAGCACGCGGACGATCGAAGGAGGGGGCGATGAGACATGCTCTTGGCGTGCTCGGCGTTCTCGCTGCAGGGGTTTTGTTGTTCGTATCGGCAGCGATGAACTGGCAATTCGGTTTCCAGTTAGGGCGTAGCGAATTCGACGGGCAAATTTACGGTGCAGCATCGGCCGCTGCAGACTGCTTGAAGGCGCTGGTGCCTTTCTTCTTCTTTGCGGCCTTGCGCAACAAGATGTGGTCACAGGCCGCGGCAAGCGCCGTCGTCTGGTTGGTCGTGGTGGGCTTCTCTCTGACGTCCGCTCTTGGGCATGCGGCTTTGAACCGGCAGGATACGACCGGTCAGCGCGCGAACCTTGCTGCAACCTATAAGGACTTGCGCGGCGAGCTGACGCGTGCGGAGGAGCAGCTTGCCTGGGTGCCACAACACCGGCCGGCCGCCGCCGTTCAAAGCGCCATTGACAGCCTCAAGACGGAACGCGCCTGGCGCTGGTCTCGAGCCTGTACCGTCGTCAAGGGGCGCTCTACGCGAGGGCTTTGTCAGCGCTACCACGGCCTCACCGCTGAACTGGCAGCCGCTCAGAGCGCCGCTAAATGGAACACCCGTATCGGGGAACTAAAGCAGAAGCTTGCTGCCCAAAAAGGCACTGTGCACGCCTCTGCCGACCCGCAGGCCACCGTGATCGCCGGTCTGCTCGGTCTGTCCATCAGCGATGTCCAAACCATCCTGATGGTGCTGATCGCACTGCTGCTTGAGATCGGTTCCGGTCTGGGCATGTACGTCGCCTTCAGCCAATGGCGCGTTGCTGACGCCACGGCGATCCGACCTGCGGCACGTGCCGCTGACCCCATCAGGGTCACACCAACGTCCACTCCCGCATCACCGCCAGTGCTGCTGGCCGATGCCAAAGCAACAGAGGTAGCCAATGACAACAGAACACAACCGCAGCCAGCAAGACTGGTCGCGCCGGAGACGGATGTGGAGCGGTTCAACCGCGAGCGGGTCGATGTGGAAGTCGGCTCAAGTCTCACAGCTACTGAGTTGTACGAGGAGTACTGCGGTTGGTGCGAAGAACAAGCAAAGGAACCCTTGGCTCTTCCGACCTTTGGGCGTAATTTCCGTGAACTTGGAGTAAAGAAGGACAAACTTAACGGTAAAGTTCACTACATCGGAATTAAGCTCAGGCCACAGGCGAAGACCAAGGAGGATAGAAAACAAGCCGTTACAAATGCCCGCGCCGCCTAATCCGGCATAGCGGATATCAACAAAGGGTCGCCTTCGGGCGGCCCTTTTGCGTTTTGGGGAGCGCTCCTCATCCCGAATGAAAAAAAGGCCGGTGGTCGCGATGACCGCCGGCCTTTTTTGAGGTTTGGAGAGTGAGCTTCTTATTTTAGGGGTTCCAGGGAGCGCTGCCGGCTCAGTTTAAAACTCAAGCGCGCGCGCACCACGTCGATTGTACCGTCGATGTTACGGGTCTGGTTGGCGGCAAATGGCACCTGCGCGTAGGTTTGCGACCCAACGTCAGCGTGCACGTAGTCGATGCCTGCAATCACCGTGTTGGAGAAAGCGTATTCGAAGCCGCCGCCGATGGCCCAGCCGAAGTGGGTCCGGGTGTCATCGTAGTTGGCGATGAAGGGCTTTGCCTCATCGTCGAACTGTGCTGCCGCGAAGCCGCCGTGCAGGTAAAGCAGGCTGCGGTTGAAGGCGAGACCCAGCTTGGGACCGGCCACCACGAGCCAGTTGAGCGACTGGTTACAGCGGGTCGCAATGCCGGTGCAGGCCGTGTCGCTGTCGGTGTCGTAGCCGAACGAGATCGAGGTCTCGAGGCCGAGCACGATGTTCCCGAATTGATGTTGCAGGCCCAGTTGTGCGCCGCCGATAAACCCTTCGGGCTCATTTGAAATGGCGATCGCTGTTCCCGGGAAAATAACATCGGCCTCTGCGAACCCATAACCGGCGTGTACGCCGACATAAAGTCCGCCCCAGTCAAAACGTCCTTGCGCCTGGGCGCTCAAACTTGCCGCGCAAAGGAGCGCCGCTGTTACCGCTCCCAACACAACTTTCTGTACGATACGCTTCATCGGATTCCCCACAAATTCCGCATATAGTCTCGAAACGCATTACTTCCCAACTCGTGTTTTGATGGCGTGATACCCCAACGCATTATGCTTTACGCGCCGCCATTGAGCGGACGCTACGAATCAGAACGGCGCAGTGAAAGGGGGGCTTAGGCTTGCGTTGTGGAGAACCGGGAGGCTTAGTGGCCCGCAGCCAGGAGATTGCGGATAACGCGCTAACCCGCTCATAGATCGAGCGGTTTATCTCTGCCGACCCGTGCTTCTCCCGGTGTTATCCCCGCATGGCGCGAGTAACCTTGCGGTGGGCAGCGCCGGAAGCGTGGCGCAATTATCACGATTTGCCGATGCCGAAGGTGGGGTTGTAGGCATGCGAGCGCCTCTGACATGGCGGTACGGAGGCGGCAGAGGGCTTGCTAAGCATGGTTAGCGCCTGCATGGCCTCATGGTGCAAGAGGGAACACGCATGGGCGGTTTAGCGGACGGCGTTTATCAGGTGGCTGACTGCAGACTTCATGTGGTGAGCCAGGTGTGGCCGTGGGCCGCGAACCGACGAGCCGCAATCGAGGCTCACTTTGCGCAGGCCCAAGCGCAAAATCCCACCTACTTCAACGGCACGATCCATCTGCTGCGCAGCCACAGCTTGGACAACGGCATCTTCCACGGCAGCTATGTGCGCACCGATTTCGCCGCGTTCCTTTACTGGCGGGCGTGCGGCCACCCGGTGGAAGCGGGCGTACGCGATGGGTTCGGCTCAGCCATCGTCACTTGCGCGGGCGGGGGCGTGCTGCTCGGCCGACAGCGACCTGGCAACGTCAATGCCGGGAAGGCCTATTTGCCTGGCGGCTTCATCGATCCGCGCGACGTGAATGGCGATGGGGTGATCGACATCGAGGCGCAAACGGCGCGCGAGTTGCGCGAAGAGACAGGGCTTGGAGCTGAACTGTGCACGCGGCGTCAGGGCTTTTTGCTAAGCGTTGCAGGACCGCTGGTGTCCATCGGCGCGCTTCACGAAACGAGCCTTGATGCGAACGCGTTGGAAGCGCACGTGCGTGGCAACCTCGCGGCCCAGGCGGAGCCTGAGTTGGCCGACGTGGTCTGTATCAGGGAGGTTGAGGCTCTGAGCGCTTTCGATGTGCCCGCCTACAGCGCGGCGGTGGTGAAAGCGTTGCTGACGGCCGACGGCGGCAGTTAGGGACATCGGCCGCACTCTTGAGGTCTCACGTTAAAGCGCTTGCCCTTTGCGAGGTGTTGGATGAACGGTAGACAGAAGAACGTTCAGCCGCCTCAGTTTAGCGATCCGACGTGCGCGCGCGCTCCGCCCCGCTCTCGATCACCGCAGGCCCCTCCCACGCAGGACCTCCCCATGGCGACCTACCGCTACCACACGCTCGACGTCTTCACCGGCACCCGCTTCGCAGGCAACCCGCTGGCGGTGGTCCTGGATGCTGAAGGGCTCTCAGATGCGCTCATGCAGACGATCGCGAAGGAGTTCAACTACGCCGAGACCGTTTTCGTTACGGCCGCCGAGAACCCCGCTCATACCGCGAAGGTGCGGATCTTCACGCCGCAGTTTGAGATGCCGTTCGCTGGGCATCCCACGATTGGCACGGCGGTGTTGTTGGCCGGCTTGAAGACGCCCGAAGTCAACGGCGAACGCGATGCGATCATCGTGCTTGAAGAGAAGATCGGCAATGTGCGGGTGGGCGTACGGCTGCGCGATGGCGCTTCTGACTATGCGGAATTTTCTGCGCCTCAGCTTCCCTCGCCCTTGGATGGCGTGCCAAGCGCCGATGCGTTGGCCGCAGCCCTGGGGTTGATCCCCTCGGAGATCGGCTTTGACAACCACCAGCCGTTGCGCGTCGACGCGGGCAACACCTGGACGATTATACCGGTGGCAACGCGTGAAGCGCTGTCCAAAGCGCGGCCCGTGCAACCCTACTGGGACGAAGCGATGGCGAAGGCGGGTGACATCGGCGCCTACGTCTATTGCCGCCAACCTCAGCACACGACGTCCTCGTTCCAGGCCCGCATGTTTGCGCCCGGCGCCGGCGTGCCCGAGGATCCTGCCACCGGTTCCGCCGCCGCTGCATTCCCACAGATGATAGCCACCTTCGATCAACCGCCCGATGGGACCCACAAGCGGATCATCGAGCAAGGCTTTCAGATGGGGCGGCCGAGCCTGATCACGGTGACGATGGTGGTGCGCGGGGGCGCGATGAGCGCGGTGCGTATCGGCGGCGAAGCGGTCCACGTGATGTCGGGCACGCTTCACGTTTGAGGGCGCACGCCCTTGAAATATTGTGGGGCTTAGGGCAAGACAAACCCATCTTGGCCGCCTGACCGGCCTCAAATGTCGAGCCCCGCCATGACCGTTGGTCATCCAGCACAGCCCAAGTCGATCGCGCTTCAAGCGCAGATCGGCCGTGCGTGCGCGCCGCTCGCCAGCGCTCTTCCGCTACTCCTTATCAGCCCCTGAGCGCCGCCTGCGCCGGATACGCCGGTGCGCGCGCTTAGGGGATCGAGCGCCACCACCTGACCTTCAAATCTGATTGAAGCGCCGCGCACTTGAGAGCGCTGGCCATGACGAAAGCCCATCATCATGTCTGAGCAACACCCAACGAACGAGCCCGCGACCGATCCTGAAGCCGACAAGGTTCTGATCTTCGACACCACCTTGCGTGATGGCGAGCAGTGCCCCGGCGCGACCATGACCCATGCCGAAAAGCTCCAGGTCGCCGAAATGCTCGACGACATGGGCGTCGACATCATCGAGGCGGGGTTCCCGATTGCCTCAAACGGTGATTTCGAAGCGGTCAGCGAAATCGCCAAGCTCGTCAAGAACGCGACCGTGGCCGGATTGGCGCGGGCTGCCGATAAGGACATCGACCGCGCCGGCGAAGCGGTTCGGGAGGCGCAGCGTCCCCGCGTGCACACGTTCTTGTCGACCAGCCCCGTGCACATGAAGTTCAAGCTGCAGATGGAGCCCGAAGACGTACTGGCGGCGGTCTCACGCAGCGTCACACGCGCGCGCCAGTGGACCGATGACGTGGAATGGTCGCCCGAAGATGCAACGCGTACGGAACGCGATTTCCTGTGCCGCTGCTGCGAGGCGGCGATCAAGGCTGGTGCGACCACGCTGAACATTCCTGACACGGTGGGCTACACAACGCCTGAAGAGTATTTTGAGCTGATCACCATGCTGCGCACCCGCGTGCCGGGCGGCGACCAGGTGGTGTGGTCGACTCACTGCCATAACGATCTTGGCATGGCGGTCGCGAACTCACTCGCCGGCGTGCGCGCGGGCGCCCGCCAGATCGAGTGCACGATCAACGGCATCGGCGAGCGGGCGGGTAACGCGGCACTCGAAGAGATCGCGATGGCGCTCAGCGTACGTAGCGATGCGCTGCCGTACCGCCATCGCATCGACACCACGCGAATCGCGCGGGCGTCCAAGCTGGTGGCATCCGTGACGGCGTTTCCGGTCCAGTACAACAAGGCGATCGTCGGCAAAAACGCGTTCGCGCACGAGAGCGGCATCCACCAGGACGGCATGCTCAAGCACACGCAGACCTACGAGATCATGACGCCTGAGTCGGTGGGCATGAAGGAAAGCGCGCTGGTCATGGGCAAGCATTCCGGCCGCAACGCGTTTCGCGAGCGCCTCAAGACGCTGGGCTACGAGCTTGCCGACAACCAGTTCCAAGACGCATTCCAGCGTTTCAAAGACCTGGCCGATAAGAAGAAGCACATTTTCGATGAAGACATCGAAGCGCTGATCGATACCGGGCTCGCCGAAGCGCAGGATCGGATCAAAGTGCAGCACATGATGGTGGTCGCCGGCTCCGTGGGCGCGCACAAGGCGAGCCTGACGTTATCCATCGACGGCAACGCGCGCGAGCACGAGGCTGACGGCGATGGTCCGGTGGACGCGACGTTCAACGCGATCAAGGCGATCGTGCCGCATGAAGCGCGGCTGGCCCTCTACCAAGTGATGGCGGTGACCGAGGGCACGGATGCGCAGGCCGAAGTGCTTGTGCGGTTGGAAGCGCAGGGCCGGACTTTCACGGGGCGCGCGGCCGATACCGATACGATGCTCGCATCTGCGATCGCTTACGTGAGCGCGTTGAATAAGCTGGTCGCGAAGGACGGCCGCGTGGCGCCAGGCGCGTTGCTTGTCACCGGCAGCTAGGTTCAAAGGACGGGAGCCGAGAAGGGATGTCCCGTTGTGGGGCGAAGCGGTCGATCATCTGACCCGTAGCCTTAACGATACTGGGCAAGCGGCCCCTGCCAGCCGTGACGGTGGTGCATGCAGGCTTTGCGATACAAGCCGGTGTGTCACCTTAAACGGTTGGCAGGGCTGCCGCTTTTCGTTATGGAAGCCGCGCGCTTAAGTGAGCTTGAGGCGAGGCCGCAGCGTGCATCCGCTTAATCCTATTCAGCCGTCTTTCTGGCCGTGTAGGGCGCGGGTGCGGCATTAAGATTGCTCTGGTTTCGGGGCAAAGGTCTCGGCGTGCTGTCGATTTTGGGGCTTGGGCTCGGGCACCAAGGGATGTCCGTTCGCTCAAGTTCGGCGCGGCTCAAGATTTTTGACCTGATACGGTGACAGCGCGAGCTGGCTCACCCGCTATGATGGCGCTGGATTTGTGCTTGGCGCGGTCGACATCGCGTGCAGCTTCGAAGCGCGGTGAAGCGGTTGTCGCTTCACACCAGGGACCGGAGCTAAGGCAACGGGGTTTTCGCAGGCATGGCCAAAGGTGTGGCGGGCGTATTTTCCGACGACATCGCGATCGATCTGGGGACGGCGAACACGCTGGTGCACGTGGTCAGCCGGGGCGTCATCATCGATGAACCCTCCGTGGTCGCCATCCGCGCGCGCAATGGCGTGCGCGAGGTGCTGGCCGTCGGCAAGAAGGCCAAAGACATGGTCGGGCGCACGCCCGAAGCCATCGAGACCATCCGGCCCCTGCGCGATGGCGTGATCGCGGACTTCATCGCCACCGAAGAGATGCTGCGCCAATTCATCCGGCGATCAAAAACGATGATGGGGCTGCGTCGTCCGCGCATTCTGATTTGCGTGCCGGCGGGGGCGACGCCGGTCGAGCGCCGTGCGGTTTTCGAAACGGCATTGTCGGCGGGCGCGCGCCGGGTGTTCTTGATCGAAGAACCGGTGGCCGCCTCCCTGGGAGCGGGGCTCCCGATCGACCAGCCCTGGGGCAACATGGTGGTCGACATCGGTGGCGGCACCACGGACATCGCGGTGTTGTCAGCAGGTGGGGTCGTGCAGGCGCGTTCGTTGCGCTGTGCCGGCAACACGATGGACGAAGCGATCATCCGCTACGTGCGGCGCAAGCATCAATTGCTGATCGGCGAAGCGAACGCGGAGCGGATCAAGATCGAGGCCGGCTCGGCGGTGGCCCGCCCCAACGGCCGGTTGACCGAGATCCACATCCGCGGCCGCGATTTGCGCCAGGGCCGGCCGAAAAACATCGTGCTTGGCCCCCACGACATCGCTGAAGCGCTCGAGCATCCGATCGAGGAGATGGCGGAATTCGTCCAGCGCTCGCTTGAGGATCTACCGCCTGAGGTTTCCAGCGATATCTGTGAGCGCGGCATCTATCTGACCGGTGGCGGCGCCCTGCTCGACAAGCTTGATCAGGAGTTGGAAGCGCGTGTGGGCGTTCCTTTTGTGATTTCGGAAGAGCCAACCGCGTGCGTCGTGCGTGGAACCGCGTTCGTGCTCGAAGGTTTGACGCAGCATGAGCATCTGCTCATAAAGCCCTGATCAACCTCACTTTGACTAGGCAATCGTGTGCCGCCGCGTTAAGCTTGGCTCGCTTTAAGCGTGCAACCGGTGCGGGTTGGTCGATAAGTTTCATCCGCTTTCTCGGGGCGTGCGGAAGGGCCAATGGGGCAAATGACCGTTCTGCGTGAAGACAAGTTCTCACGGCGTGGTCCGGGACCTACTCGGACCCGAGGCATGCGCGGCGGGACATCGCTGGCGTTGTTCATGTTCGTTTCGGTCTGCGCGCTGGTGCTGACCAAGTTGAACCATCCGATCGTTCAACAAACACGCCTGGAAGTAGCCGAGGCCAGTGCGCCGGCCTTGCAGGCAGCACTTGTGCCGCTGACGCCGGTGCGTCGCTTCAGCGAGCAGGTCGCTGGATATTTCCGCCAAGCTGCCGAGCTGGATCGCTTACGTGAAGAGAACCGGCGGCTGCGCGGCTGGCAATGGCGTGCGAAGGAATTGGAACGGCGCCTGCGCAAGGTGCGTGCGATCGCCAAGGTTGTACGCGATCCCGCACTCACGTTCGTCACGGGCCGTGTGATCGCCGATGCGTCGGGGCCGTTCGTGCGCGTGGCGCTGTTGAACGCGGGCGCGCGCCAAGGTGTGCGCAGCGGCTATCCGGCGGTGAACGCCGACGGTTTGGTCGGTCGCATCGTCGAGACCGGGCCGACGATCTCGCGGCTGTTGCTGTTGACCGATATCAACTCGCGCGTGCCGGTTCTGGTCGGCGATGCGGGCCATCGTGCTGTGCTGATGGGCGATAACTCCATGCAGCCCAAGCTTGCCTATCTGTCGCCCGATGCGCGGATCAAGCCGGGCGATGATGTTTACACATCCGGCGTCGGCGGGCTGTTTCCTAGCGGCGTGCGCATCGGAGTGGTGCATGCGAAACCGGGTCATCCGTCGGTACGCCTGCACGCGCGGCTTGATAAGCTTGAATACGCCAGCATCCTCTTTTTCCAGAGCCCGCAACTGAAACTTGCGGGCGATGAACCGGCGAACACGCGGCATTCGAAGTTGGCGCGCCGCTTGCTCCAGGACTTTGGCGGCCAGCCGGGTGAACCGCGTCGGCGCTAGCGCCATTTCGGTGCGGTGCGGTTCGTCGCGGTGATGTTTGACGGCTTGTGCGGAGCGGCGCGCAGCGTTTGGCGTTGCCGCCGTCGGCGGCCGTTGGTCGCCGTTCGCGGCCGTAAGATTGTGTTTGAGTGCGTGACAGCCCGATGGCGTTGATTTTCCCGTTCATTCCCGCGCTAAGCATTGCAGGGCTGGTGCTGATCGCGGTGCTGCCGTGGGGGGTCAGTGCTGGCACGCAGTTTTTCCTGCCGCTGCTGCCGATCATCGCCATCCATTATTGGAGCGTGCGAGCAACCCGGTGGATGCCGTTTTGGTTCGTGTTTCTCGCGGGCCTCACGATCGATGTGCTAACGCATGGGCCGCTTGGGCTTTGGGCGTTGATCTATCTCATCGCCGCTGGCCTGGCGGTGCGCTTCAACGGTGCGCTGCTGAACCGAACAGCCGTGGGCGGGTGGATCGTTTTCGCACTGACCATGCTGGCCACCGCAGTGGCCCAATGGGGCGTGATCTCAGTCTATTTCCTGCGTCCCTTTGAGGCAGGCCCGCTGCTGATCGCCACGCTCGGCGCGATCATCGCTTATCCCCTCATCGCTGGCGTGCTGGCGGCTGTGCGCGTGCTGTGGCGCCAGCCTGAGCCCCGCTCCCTGCTGCGGGGAGATTAGCGTTGTTCATCCAGGACGCTGCCGATCAAAGGCATAAACGGCGCTTCGACCGGCGCGCGGTTCTGCTCGGCGTCGCCCAGACGGCGGGCATCGGCGTGCTCGCGACGCGGCTTTATCAGCTCCAGGTGATGGAGAAAGACCGTTACGCGCCGCTCTCCGATGATAACCGCCTGACCGCGCAAGTGCTGGCGCCTGAGCGCGGCCGCATCCTTGACCGGTTCGGTGTGGTGCTCGCCGCCAACCGCGATGAGTATCGGGCTGTGATCATCCCGTCCCTTGCACGTGATCTGAAGCTTGTCCTCAGGCGCTTCGCCCGGATCGTCCCGCTCAGCGACAAGCGGCTTGCGCAAATCATGAAGCGGGCGCGCCGTCAGCGGCCGAACCGTCCGATCACGGTGGCGACGGGGCTGACGTGGGAAGACTTCTCGACCATCAATTTGCTGGCGCCTCGACTGCCGGGCATTCGCACCGATGTCTTCGGGCGGCGACAGTATTTCCATGGCCACAGCGTGGGTCACGTTGTGGGCTATGTCGGCGCGGTCCAGCGGCGTGCGTTGGGCGATGATCCGGTGCTGCGTCTGCCGGGCATGCGGGTCGGGCGGACGGGCGTTGAACGCGGTGCTGATGTCCGGCTGCGCGGTCGCGGCGGGCAGGTCAGTTTCGAGATCGACGCGCGCGGCAGGATCATCCGGCAACTCGCCAAGCGCGAGCCTGAGCGCGGCGAAGACCTGGTCCTGACGATTGACACGCAGCTTCAGGCGCACGCGCTGAAGCTGTTGGAAGGCTACCGGCGCGGGGCACTTGTCGTGATCGATGTGGCCGGCGGTGACGTGATCGCCATGGTCTCCAGCCCCACCTACGATCCGCAGCTGCTGGTCGACGGCATCAGCGCGCGCGAATGGCAGCGCATCGCCAACGCGGCCGACGATCCGATGTTGAACCGGACGATCCGCGGGCAGTATCCACCGGGGTCAACGTTCAAGATGGTGACGCTGCTTGCCGGGCTTGAAGCGGGCATCATCACCCCGCGCACGCGCGTGCGCTGTCGAGGATCGTTCAAGCTGGCCGACCAGACGTTCCGCTGTTGGAACCGGAGCGGCCATGGTGTGGTGGACCTGCATCGCAGCCTGCGGGAATCTTGCGACACCTATTACTACGAACTTGCCACGAAGATTGGTATCCGGCGGATCGCAGCCATGGCGCGGCGCCTGGGGCTTGGTCAGACCTATCCCTGTGACATTGCCCTGCAGAAGGCGGGGCTCATTCCCGACCCGGCTTGGAAGCGCGGACGCTTCAACCGCGGCTGGTACCATGGGGAGACGGTGCTCGCTTCGATCGGACAGGGCTTTGTGCTGACAACACCGTTGCAGCTGGCGGTGATGACCGCGCGTCTTGCGACCGGTGAAGCGGTGGTGCCGACCATCGTTCACAACAAGGAACGCACGCCGTTCGAGCCGCTTGGCATCCGGCCGGAGCACCTGGAGCAGGTGCGCCGCGCCATGCACGCGGTGGTCAACGAGGACGGCGGCACCGGGACCAAAGCGCAATTGTCGACCGGCACCATCGAAGTGGCGGGGAAGACGGGCACCGCACAGGTGTCGCGCAAGTCGGCTTCGTTCAAGCCGGAAGATTTGCCGTGGCGCGAACGCGATCACTCGTTGTTCGTGGGCTATATGCCTTCCGCGCAACCGCGCTACGCGGTGGCAGCCGTCATCGAACATGGCGGTGGCGGCGGTGGTGCTGCGGCGAGCGTGGTGCGTGAAACGATGCAATGGCTCGTGGATCGCGATCCGATCGCGCGACCGGCTTATCGCCCGCCCACCCATGTCAACACGAGTGCCGGACCGGCGGACGGGCGAGGCTAGGGCGATGGCGCAACCCTATGATTACGACTACCTCGCACCGCTGAGCGTGTCGGAAAAGCTGTGGCGCGTGAACTGGTTGGTGATCGCCATCATCGCCGTGCTGGGCGGCATCGGCGTGGTGGCGCTGTTCTCGGTTGCGGGCGGGTCATTGCAACCCTGGGCGGAGCAGCACGCCTTGCGCATGCTGTTTGGCGTTGCGCTGATCTTGGTGGTGGCCGCGACCCCGATCCGATTCTGGCTGGCGATCGCCTATCCGGTCTATCTGGTGGCGCTGGCGTTGCTTGTCGCTGTGTTCTTGTTTGGCACGCTGCGGATGGGCGCCCAGCGTTGGATAGAGATTGGACCGCTGTCGTTTCAACCCTCCGAGATGATGAAGGTGGCGCTCGTTGCCGCGTTGGCGCGCTACTACCAATGGCTGCCGCCGCACCGCGTTTCAAACCCGATTTGGCTGCTGCCCCCGTTGATCATGATCGCATTGCCGGCGGCGTTCGTGTTGAAGCAACCCGACCTCGGCACAGCCGTCCTGTTCATCGTGGTCGGTCTCAGCATCCTGTTTCTGGCGGGCGTCAATCTGCTTTATTTCGCTGCAGGCGCAGCGGCGGTCGCAGCGCTCGTGCCGGTGGTGCTGGCCAACCTGCACGATTATCAGCGTCGGCGGCTGATGACGTTCTGGGAGCCCGACCGCGATCCGCTGGGTGCGGGCTACCACATCGCGCAGTCGAAAATCGCGCTGGGGTCCGGAGGGATCACGGGCAAGGGCTTCATGAAGGGCACTCAAAGCCAGCTCAATTTCCTGCCCGAGAAGCACACCGATTTCATCTTTCCAATGCTCGGCGAAGAAATGGGCTTCATCGGGACGATGATGTTGCTGGTGCTCTACGGGCTGCTGTTCTTCGTGTTGCTGACGATGGGGCTGCGCTGCCGTAATCAGTTCTCTCGGTTGTTGATCGGGGGCAGCAGCGTTGTTGTGTTCGTCTACCTGTTTATCAACGTGGCGATGGTGACGGGGCTGGTCCCGGTGGTCGGCGTGCCGCTGCCGCTGGTGTCCTATGGGGGCACCTCGATGATCACCATCATGTTCGCCTTGGGCTTGGCGCAATGTGGCTATGTCCATCGCCGCGAGATGTTGCGGCGGTCTGACATGGGGACGATCTGCTAAAGCGACGGGCGCAAACTGCGAAGCACAGGCCCAGCGGGTGGATGATGGGCTTTGAGGCTAACGCTCCCGACACAGATTGATCTTTGCCCGCAACGCGCCCACTCTTCGCGCCGACGCCTGACGCTCGCTTTTTTGAGTCGTCCCGCTGAACGCTGCCGCGAAAGGGTTGCCATGACCAGCTCCCAGCCCCGCGCGTTGATGCGCGCTGCCGTTCTTGAGCCCGAAGCCACCTGCGTCCCTGCCCTGATCGAATTGGCGGCGCTGTCACCTGAAAGGCGCGCGGCCATCGCGACACGTGCAAGCGCGTTGGTCACAGCCGTGCGCGGCTCATCCGACCCCGGCATGATGGAAGCATTTCTCGCCGAATACGGCCTATCGACGGATGAAGGCATCGCGTTGATGTGCCTGGCTGAGGCGCTGTTGCGTGTCCCTGACGCCGAGACGATCGATGATCTGATCCAGGACAAAATCGCGCCGCACGACTGGGGCGCGCATGTGGGCGATTCCGGTTCAATCCTTGTCAACGCGTCGACGTGGGCGCTGATGCTGACCGGACAGGTCCTCGAAGAGGACAACGACAAAGGCATCGTATCGGCCTTGCGCGGCATGGTGCGGCGGCTGGGTGAACCGGTGATCCGCACGGCGGTCGCCCGGGTGATGCGGGAGATGGGCGCGCAATTCGTGCTGGGCCGGACGATTGAGGAAGCGATGGCGCGCGGGCGCTCGCAGGAACAGCGCGGCTACACCTATTCGTACGACATGCTCGGTGAGGCCGCCCGCACGCATGACGATGCGCAGCGCTACGATGAAGCGTACACCGCGGCTTTGGCGGCGATCGGTCGGGCGGCGGACGCGGCATCGGCCGTGCGCCAGAACCCGGGGATTTCGGTCAAGCTTTCAGCCCTGCATCCGCGCTACGAAGTGGCCCAGGCGGATGTTTGCGTGCCCGTGTTGCGCACGCGGCTGTTGGCGCTTGCGCAAGCTGCGAAGGCGGCCGGCATCGGGCTCAACGTTGATGCCGAAGAGGCCGATCGGCTTGATCTATCGCTCGACGTGATCGAGGCGGTGATCGCGGCGCCCTCGTTGCGCGGATGGGATGGCTTCGGGGTCGTGGTGCAGGCCTACGGCCAACGCGCGCGCCACGTGATCAAATGGATCTACGAGCAGGCCGAACGGCACGATCGGCGGGTGATGGTGCGTCTGGTGAAGGGCGCCTACTGGGACAGCGAGATCAAACAGGCGCAGGTGCTGGGCGTTGACGGATTTCCCGTGTTTACGAACAAAGCCGCAACGGACGTCTCCTATATCGCACATGCGCGCACCCTGCTCGAGATGCAGG